>CAYNFX010000212.1:0-1650 GCA_964396555.1 uncultured Alkaliflexus sp. | reverse complement strand
GGGATTTTGTAGTGGGTGTTGAGACTGTTCATGCCCTCAAAGGAGTCTCTATTCAGATTAGGGAAGGGGAGTTTGTCTCAATTATGGGAAGCAGCGGATCGGGTAAGTCCACTATGCTTAACCTGCTTGGATGCCTCGACCGCCCCTCAGGGGGCGAGTACTATCTGGACAATATTCCGGTAGCAGGCCTGAGTAGGGATGAGCTGGCAGACATAAGGAACACCAAGATAGGATTTGTTTTTCAGTCCTTTAACTTGTTGTCCCGTACCAGTGCACTGGAGAATGTCGAACTCCCGCTAATGTATAATCCCAAGTATAATTCCCGCCAAAGGAAAGAGTTGGCGGTTCAGGCACTTGAGATGGTAGGTCTTGCAAACCGTATGTCGCATACTCCATCACAGTTGTCAGGTGGACAGCAACAACGGGTTGCAATTGCCAGAGCTCTAATTAATGATCCGGTAATGATTCTAGCTGATGAGGCCACGGGTAACCTTGACTCAAAAACCTCCTATGATATTATGGCTCTTTTTCAGGAGCTTAACAGGAAGGGTAAGACAATTGTTTTCGTGACTCACGAACCGACAATTGCTGAGTTTACAAGTAGAGTCATTACCTTGAAGGACGGGTTAGTGATCTCTGATGCACAGGTTAGTGAACCAAAGGATGCACGGGAATGGATTGAAATGCAGAAAAGCGAATCACAATGAAATTACTCAACCTGATATTAATAGCCTTAAGGGCTATGTCGCGTAACAAGATGCGTACTTTCCTGACTATGCTCGGGATAATAATCGGTGTTGCATCTGTTATCAGTATGCTTGCCATAGGACAGGGATCCAAGGTTAGTATTGAAAGGCAGATCTCTGATATGGGAGCAAATATGATCAACATATTTCCCTCAAGCGGACAGCAGGGGGGAGTTAGGATGGACGCTTCATCAATGCAGCTTTTGACTGTAAAGGATGCAGAGAACATAAAGGCAAAAGCTAAATTTGTTTCAGGTGTCTCTCCGTTGGTAAGCGGATCCGGGCAGGCTGTTGCCGGTGCAAATAACTGGCCCACGTCTATTCAGGGGGTTGGTGAGGATTTCCTTGAAATCCGTAAACTGAAGATCGCTGAAGGAAGTGTTTTCAGCGAGCATGATGTTAAGGTTGCTGCCAAAGTTTGCATAATAGGAAAAACAGTTGTCACAAACTTATTTCCAAATGATCCACATCCAATTGGAAAAACAATCCGATTTAACAAGATACCCTTGACTGTGATTGGGATACTTGAAGAAAAAGGAACCAACACCTTTGGTCAGGACCAGGATAATATTATGCTTTCTCCTTATACCACAGTTCAGAAGCGTGTTTTGGCAATCAACTATGTACAGTCAATCTATGCTTCTGCTGTAAATGAGGCAGATACCGAATTGGCTGTGGCTGAGATTGAATCAATCCTGCGTGAAAATCCCAAACTGGTTTCAAAAGGAATGCCTCAGTTTGATGTCCGCTCCCAAAAGGAGATTAGTACCATGCTTAGTTCTACAAGCCAGATGCTCACTATGCTTCTTGCAGCAATTGCAGGTATTTCACTTTTGGTTGGTGGTATTGGTATTATGAATATTATGTTTGTATCTGTAACCGAACGTACACGTGAGATCGGTCT
>CAYNFX010000211.1:0-1686 GCA_964396555.1 uncultured Alkaliflexus sp. | reverse complement strand
ACCCTGTCAAGTATATTATAACCTTCCGGTGTAATCTCTTCACCAACAAATGGAATTAATAGGCCGCTCAGCTCATTTAGATCAGGCTCCTTAAATATTGGAGTAAGGCTGAAACCTGCTGCTGCTATCTCGTTAAGATCCATTATATTGGCAATAGACTTCTTGGTATTGAAATCCGGTTTACTCATAGTAATTTCAAACTCCTGACCTTCCCTCCTGTATGTATCAGAAATAGCTATTGAAAAGCGACCATTGCCTGAGCTGGTAGCTCTGCCTACTACTGTACCTGTATAAGCATCAGAAAGAACAATATTCACATCTCCAAGAGCTGTACCATTAAATGTGCTGCTTATCTGACCACTAAGCGAAGTAGGGAAAATTGACAAATCAATTTTAGGCTCTTCAACTACTGGTTTAACTTCAACAATTTCTACTACAGGAACAGGTTCTTTAACCGGCTCAACAACCTCTACTTCAACAACCTCTGGCTCTGGCTCTGGGTCTGGCTCGACAACCTGAGGCTCTTCTTCAAGATACTGAACATAGAAAATATAATCTTCACCTTCAGCACCAAGCCTGTTTGTTGAAATAAATCCCTTTTGAGCATCTTTAGGATTTATTACATACCCAAAGTCATCCTTCTCAGAGTTAAAGGGCCTAAGCAAATTCTGAACATTACTCCATATTCCACCTTCAAAAGTGGCTTTAAACAAATCCAACCCACCAAAGCCCGGGTGTCCATCACTGGCAAAATACAAAACATTGTCTTTACTCAAAAATGGATAACGCTCGTCTCCAAATGTATTGACCCTGGGACCAAGGTTGCTTGGTGACCCATAAGTTCTGTTTGGCTTACGTTCCACTCTCCAAATATCAGTACGTCCGTACCCACCAGGTCTGTTTGATGAAAAATACAAGTACTTATCGTCCGGTGAAACTGCAGGATAGGCATTATCAAAATCATCTGAATTAAAAGGTACTTCCTTTTCGTTTACCCAGTCCTTACCATCCCATACTACAGAATATATCTTGAGTCTTGAATCTCCACCCTTTATTCTGACTGTCTTTGTATAATACATAGTCTTCGAATCAGAGGTAAAGGATATTGCTCCAATGTGATATGGAAATAATAGGTTTCTAGAAAAAAGCTTAGTACTGGTTATCTGGTCATTTGCCATTTCTGAATAGTACAAACTCAAAAAGGTCTTTCCTTGCTTGTCCTTGTTCTTGGAATCGGCAGAAGAAGCAGATGAGTAAACAATACCATCTCCATAATACTGAACACCAAAGGACTGTCCGTATGTATTAATACTAGATGGGTTAACACGTACATTAGTAAGATACACGTCATTTTCGAGTGCCCATTCGCAGGAAGATATCAACTCATCAATCTGCGACTGTAAACCCGGATTTTGCGGACGCGCTCGTTGATACCGTTCAATAGCACCGTCATAAAATCCAAAACGATGTGCAACTGCTGCATAAACAAACAAATCATATCCAGATAACTGATGGCCCTCTTCTTCAAGTTCCAAAAAGACATTAAGAGCTTCATCAATGTTATTAAGTTGATAATAACAGTGCGCTATCCTGATCCTATCCTCTACGTCAAACTTATAATCATTATCTAATAATGATTTGTAATATTGAAGCGCTTCATAATACTCACCACGTTCAAACTGACTA
>CAYNFX010000210.1:0-1704 GCA_964396555.1 uncultured Alkaliflexus sp. | reverse complement strand
GCCGTGAGGATGCAATAACTATGCTTAAAAGCCTGTCAGGAGCGGTGCATACTGTATTTACCGGAGTTGCCATCCGGACTGCTGAGCGCCAGAGCTCCTTTACTGCTTCTACACAGGTGTTCTTTAAAGAATTGCAGGAAAGGGATATCATCGACTACGTTGACAGATACAGGCCTTTTGACAAAGCGGGAAGTTACGGTGTACAGGAATGGATCGGACTAATCGGTGTAGGTCGCATTGAGGGCTCTTTTTACAACGTGATGGGTCTTCCTGTGGCTACCCTCTATGCAGAACTAAAGAAGTTCTAAAACTGCCTTAGCCCGGCTGTATTGAAACTTATTGTGGTAATTGCGTAAAGAGATTGGGACTGCGAAGTTGTATGTTTTATCGAAAAATTGATCATTATAATGAGAAAACTAAAAGCTATTAGCCTTTTGCTACTGCTTTGCCTTGGCATAGAGGCCAAGGCAGGAGAAGGGATGTGGATACCCTTGCTCGTAGGTGAAATGAATATTGGTGAGATGCGTGAGATGGGATTTGAACTGACTGCCGAGGAAATATATGCAGTCAACCAGGCCAGTCTTACTGATGCCATAGTGCGCTTCGGTAATGGTTGTACCGGGGGTCTTGTTTCCGACAAGGGACTGATTATAACAAACCACCATTGTGGTAACTCCTATATTCAGAAGCACAGCAGTGTTGAACATGACTACCTGACGAATGGCTTTGTGGCTCGCTCTATGAATGAGGAGCTGCCAAACGAAGACCTGACTGTTACCTTCCTGCGTCGTATGGAAGATGTGACTGACAGGGTCCTTGCAGGAGTGAATGACGACTGCAATAAGGCAGAACGCACAAAGCTTGTTAAGGCTAATATAAGTACTATAGTGGCTGAGGCAAAAAAGGATAATCATTATGAGGCAACTGTAGAGTCCTTCTATTATGGCAATCAGTATTTTCTTTTTGTTTATGAGGTGTTTAGTGATGTACGTCTGGTCTTTGCTCCTCCGGCAGGGATAGGTGATTTTGGGGCTGAAGAGGACAACTGGACATGGCCAAGACATACAGGTGACTTCTCTCTGTTTCGTGTCTATGCAAACAGTGAAAATAAGCCATCTGAATATTCTACCGGGAATGTGCCTTACAAACCTGAATACCACTTCAAAGTTTCTACCGAAGGGGTGAAGAAGGGTGATCCAACAATGGTTTTGGGTTATCCGGCTGTTACCACCCAATATGTGCCTTCCTACCATATCGAGATGCTGAGGGATCTGATCTACCCTAAAGTGGTTGAGATCAGGGATGCCAAACTGGATGTAATTAACAGGTATGTTGAAGATGATATCAAGATAAGAATTCAATACGCTGCCAAACATTCTGCAATAGCCAACTCATGGAAGCGCTGGAAGGGTGAGCTCAAGGGCTTTGAGTCCCTTCGTGCGGTGGACAGGAAAAGGGACTATGAGACTCGTTTCAATGAATGGGTTGCTCAGGATCCAGCCCGTAAGGATAAGTACGGCAATGTAGTGTCGGAATATGAAGCTATCTATGGTGAGTTTGGTAAGTACCGTATGGCCAGGGAATACCTGCTTGAAGTGATGGGAGCCAGAGGCATTGAGGCCATCTGGCTAGCGGGTCAGTTTGAAAGGCTGCTTCAATTGATCGAACAGGGTAAGGATGCAGATCAGATCAATGAAGAGAAGG
>CAYNFX010000209.1:0-1723 GCA_964396555.1 uncultured Alkaliflexus sp. | reverse complement strand
TAGGCTCAGCGCCACTTAATCCTTACAAATTCTTTAGGTTTGTTGATCTGAGGAGGCAGGCTCTCCCGGATTACATGTTTGATTGAATCTATCAGCACAGGTCTGTTAAGGCTGGTGTGGAAAACGAGACTAACCTCCCTGCTTGGCTGAGGATCAGCAAAACGTCTGACATGCTGTGAATCCAATTCACCGACTGAGAGTTCGGGAACCAATGTATAGCCAATATTTCTCTGGACCAGACCTTTTAGACCTTCTATAGAACCACTCTCATATTTGAAATTGAAGGGATGCCCATTAGACTGATTTCCACATAATTTAAGCGCCTGATTCCGGAAACAATGCCCTTCACTTAAAAGCAGGAGCTGACCTGTATCAAGATCGGAAGCAGTAATTCTTTCTTTCTGCAAAAGAGGATGTGACAAAGGACCATAAAAGAAAAAAGCCTCACTAAATAGCAGTGCCTCATCAAGATCCTTCTCCCCGGTTGGCGTTGCCATTATTGCCATATCCAGGCGACCCTCATTAAGTGCTTTAATGATCAGTTCAGACTCCATTTCATCAATGTTCAGCTGAGTATATGGATACTCGGCTGCAAACTTTGGAAGAAACAGAGGGAGCAAATAGGGAGCAAGAGTAGGTATGATAGCCAGCCTGAATACTCCTTCCATGCTATTCTTTTCCCCGTCAAGGATACCGTACAAATCTTTTATATCCTTTAATATCCTGCGAGACTTCATGATAAAGATCTCACCTTCGGGAGTAGGCTTCAGCGGCTTTTTGGAGCGATCAAACAACTGAATATCCAGTTCCTCCTCCAGCTTACGCAACTGCATCGTAAGAGTAGGTTGGGTTACGTTGCAATGATTTGCTGCCGTAACAAAGTGTCTGTACTCGTCCAATGCGATTACGTACTCAAGTTGCTGAATATTCATTTGAGGGCTATTTATTCAAACATATTCTTCATCCTGCTGAAGAAGCTCTGACCTAAGGCTTGTTTTGCACTAAAAGACTCTGACTCCCTGAGTTTCTCAACTACCTTTGCCTCATCCTTGGTCAGGTCTTTGGGAATAAATACATTAATCTTTACAAGCAGGTCTCCCTGTCCATAACTATTGATTTCAGGCAGACCCTTTCCTTTCAGTCTGAGAATTTTACCCGGCTGGGTCCCGCCATCTATCTTTACTTTTACCTTTCCTTCAACCGTAGGAATTTCAACAGTGGCACCTAAAATTGCATCTGGTACTGAAAGCAACAGATTAAAAATAAGATCACTTCCATCCCTTATCAATTCAGGATGCGGCTCTTCCTGAATAAGTATTATAAGATCACCATTGATACCTCCTCTGCGGGCAGCATTGCCCTTTCCCGAAACTGACAACTGCATGCCGTTTTCAACACCGGCCGGTATCTGAATTGTTACGATTTCTTCCTGACGAACCAATCCTTCTCCGTTACAGTGAGTACAGGGCTGGGTGATCACAGTACCCTCCCCGTGACATGTAGGACAGCTGGTTGTTTGCTGCATCTGACCCAAAATAGTATTGGTAATACGGGTCACATGCCCTGTGCCACGACAGGTGGAACAGGTACTGTAGGATGTGCCTCCGGCAGCCCCCGTGCCATTACAGTTTGTACAGCTGACGTATTTCTTTACTTTAATCTTCTTTTCCACACCCTTAGCAATCTCCTGAAGTGTCAGGCTCACCTTTACACGCAGGTTTGA
>CAYNFX010000208.1:0-1757 GCA_964396555.1 uncultured Alkaliflexus sp. | reverse complement strand
AAACGACCTCTGCTACAACAAAAGTGCTTCCTCCTATGAAAATCAAATCATTATCACCACACTTTATTTTTGCCGCATCAAGCGCGCTTTTTACACTGGGATAGATAGTCCCCATCAAACCGTATTCTCCAGCGATCTTTTGAAGCTCAACAGGATCCAGGCTCCTGGGAATAGAAGCCCTTGTGAAATAGTACACAGCATCCTTTGGCAACAGTTGCAATACCTTACTGACATCCTTGTCACTAACCATACCTATAACCAGGTGTTTCCTACCGGCAGATATCTGTGCGAGTTGTTCAGCCACCCTTCTTATACCATCTTCATTATGACCAGTATCACAAATTATTAGAGGCCTTTCAGACAGCACCTGCCATCGGCCGTGAAGACCTGTATTTACTACAACACCTTCTAACCCTTTACAAACGGCCTCATCACTAATCTCAGTACCGGTCTTTCTAAGGTTTTCAACAGCAGCCACCACTGTAGCTATATTCTCCAACTGGTATATACCCGGCAAAGGAACTTTCAAATCATTGTAGGTCAATCTGCCTTCAACATATACATCGACTGTCTGGAAGGCATTATTGTAGGCCGTCCTTTCTACCTTCACGACATCACCTGCCCAACATATAGGTGAACCAGTCTGTTCAGCTTTTGCCCTAAACACCTCATCATACTCCTCATGCCTCCTACCTATGACGGCAGGCACACCGGACTTGATAATACCTGCCTTTTCGCCTGCTATCTTAGCCAGGGTATCTCCCAAAATAGCAACATGATCCAATCCGATATTGGTTATTACACTCAGTTCGGGAGTAATTATATTAGTTGAATCCAATCGACCACCAAGTCCCACCTCCACCACAGCATAATCAATCTTCTCAGTGGCATAATAATCAAAGGCCATAGCAACAGTCATCTCAAAGAATGACGGTTGTATCCTTTCAATAAGTTCCCGGCTCCTCTCAACAAAGCTGACGACCTTCTCCTGACTTATCATAGCTCCGTTGACCTTTATCCGCTCTCTGAAATCAACAAGGTGTGGCGAAGTATAAAGGCCGGTACGATAACCGGCCTCCTGAAGAATGGAGGCCAGCATGTGAGATACAGAGCCTTTGCCATTGGTTCCTGCAATATGGACACTGCGAAATTTTCGATGCGGATGACCGAAGTATTCGTCCATACAAAGGGTATTATCTAGACTATCCTTATACGCCGAAGCCCCGCTACGCTGGTACATCGGAAGTTGGGCAAACAAAAAATCTATTGCTTCCTGATAATTCATAAAATCACCAAAATAGAATGAATTAAGATGGCAAAATTGAGAATTTTGACCGATTATTGAATAACTTTATTAGAAAATAAATCTTAATCTATGACTGCCAAAAAGAAAGGTGTCGCTAAGATTTTTGTTCTCGACACAAACGTACTGCTTCACGACCACAACTGTCTTTACAATTTTCAGGACAATGATGTCATTATTCCCATCGTAGTTCTCGAAGAACTGGATAAGTTCAAAAAGGGAAGTGACCAAATCAACTACCAGGCTCGGGAATTTGTCCGTATAATGGACAAGCTGGCAGGGGAAAAACTCTTTACTGACGGAGTACCCCTTGGTCCGGACAAGGGCCGGCTTTTCATTGCAACGGGCAAGCCATATCCTAAAGTGATGGAGGAATCATTTGCCGAAGACACTCCCGACCACAGGATACTTGCTATAACTATCCACGTTACAGAAAGATTCAAAGACCGTACTG
>CAYNFX010000207.1:0-1803 GCA_964396555.1 uncultured Alkaliflexus sp. | reverse complement strand
ACAGCAAATCAAAGCTGAAACAACAATGTGCCCCAGGTGGTGGTTATGCAATCTCTATTATAGAAGTAAAAGCAGGAGACCAGATAAAAGGAATTAAAAAGCTCTAAGCTGGTTGACAGGGAAAATATAAGCGGAGAGAGATCCGCTGTTAAAAAGACAGAGGCTGCCACGGGGCAGCCTCTGTTATTTATTATATGCAGTTTTTCTGTTTTCATAACCCAAATCGACGAAGGTGCGCTTCAGCACTTATTCTTATTCTCCATCATGGAGATAGGGCAGCAGGGCATTTTTTAGCCATTCCGGCATCCTTATGGGTTTTCTGGTTTTGGCATCGATAAAGGCCTGCACCGTGTAGCCTTTTGCAATAAGTCTGTCTTTGCAGGTTATTGTATAATTGAACGTAATACGTACTCCCGGAAGCTTGTCGACAGTGGTCTCAATTGTAACCACATCCCCGTAGTAGGCCGGACTGTGGTATTTTACATAGAGTTCCGAAAGCGGTAACATAATGCCATTTTTCTCCATGTTGGCATAGGGGAGGTTGAGCGCATCAAATAATTCAGTCCTTCCAATCTCAAACCAGGTGGGATATACAGCGTTGTTTACAATGCCCATCTGGTCGGTTTCCTTATATCTTACTTTTATATCACTCTTGTTGTATAGCATCTCAGTTATTTAAATGGTGAGTCGGGTTCCTTAGCCATTACATTGTAAGAAAGCTTGTCCACCAACGCTGGCAGCCATTTGCTGAGAAATACAGTCAGCTTGCCTTCGACAAAGGTCAGGATCAGTGTTCTTTTGCGTTTTAGGATGGCCTTGCAGATGCGTAGTGCAACATCCTCGGCACTCATCATCTTGTTTTCGTTGCGTGGCGTTTCTCCCTGAGCCGAACCATCGGCAGTAAGTGCAGTCATCCTGATATTGGAAGCTGTAAAGCCGGGAGCAACGATAAGTACATGGAGGCCTTTCTTGATGTTTTCTACCCTCAGTGTATTCAGAAAGCCGTGCATAGCATATTTGGAAGCCGAATAACCGGCACGTCCGGGCAGTCCGATAAAGCCTGCTATTGATGAAACACCAACCACGGAGCCCTTTTGCTCAAGGATATAGGGGAGGGCGTACTTGGTACAATAGACCGTTCCCCAGAAGTTGATATCCATAAGCTTGCGCATTACATCGAGATGCAGGTCTATAAACAGGGCCCTCATTGACATACCTGCGTTGTTGATCAGGATATCTATTTTACCAAACTCGCGAACTGTGTTGCCTATAAGTCGTTTACAGTCTTCCTCACGGCTGACATCGGCTTCAGTTACTAGCAGTTTGTGACCTGCAGCATCAAACTCCTGTTTTACTTGCGCAAGTTTGTCGGCCGATCTGGCGCAAACAGAAACCAGTGCACCTCTGCCGGCAAACTCTCTGGCGCAGGCCAGGCCTATTCCAGAGGAAGCACCTGTGATTATTACTACTTTACCTTTCATTTTACTTGTATTTCCGGTCAAAATTATAGTAAATTTAATAAAGCATCATGTTTTACCTAAAAATTCACAGCATGGAATCAATTCTTCTAACACTTGCAATCGGTCTATTGGCCGGTTATCTGGGCAGCCTGATTATGAAAGGCAAAGGTCTGGGTCTTATTCTTAACCTTGTAGTGGGACTTGTTGGAGCTCTGCTTGGTGGTTGGGTATTAGGACTACTTGGTATTGGTGGTGGAGGTCTTCTCTGGCAGATAATCTCAGCTACAGTTGGTGCCGTCATACTTCTGTGGATAGTCTCACTTGTCAGGAAAAAATAGTATAG
>CAYNFX010000206.1:0-1803 GCA_964396555.1 uncultured Alkaliflexus sp. | reverse complement strand
GTTGTTTTTAAAGTCTTTGTACCAAAATAGCATATCAACCGTTCTATACAATAATTAAATTAACAAATCAAAGAACAGTACATATGTTTTTTTGTTAATATTACGTGACCTTAATTCTAAATCTTATTTGACATAGCATGAGACAACTCAAGATAACCAAGCAGGTAACCAATAGGGAGGCTCCCTCATTGGACAAGTACCTGCACGAGATTGGGAAGGTACCACTTATAACTGCTGAAGAGGAAGTACAACTTGCAAGAAAAATAAGGAATGGTGACGAACCGGCATTGGAACGCTTAATAAATGCTAACCTAAGGTTTGTTGTTTCGGTTGCAAAGCAATATCAGAATCAAGGACTTAGCCTGCCTGACCTTATCAATGAGGGAAACCTTGGCCTTATCAAAGCTGCCCAAAGGTTTGACGAGACACGTGGATTCAAGTTCATCTCTTACGCAGTATGGTGGATACGTCAGTCTATCCTTCAGGCTCTTGCAGAACAGGCCAGGATAGTAAGACTTCCGTTAAACAAGATTGGTAGTATTAATAAAATAAATAATACATTTGCGCGGCTGGAACAAGAGTTCCAGCGCGAGCCTACTTTTAATGAGATTGCAGAGGCACTTGATATAGCTCCCAAGGATGTCAAGGAAGCCCTGAAGATATCATCGAGACACGTTTCCATGGACGCCCCACTTAAGGCTGACGAGGAAAACACACTCTATGATGTACTCCTGCACTCCGAGTCAGAGAGTCCTGATTCACATTTGCTGGACGACTCCCTGCGACGGGAAATTGAACGCTCTTTGTCAACACTTTCTCCAAGGGAGGCTGATATCGTCAGACTGTATTACGGACTAAACGGAGAACCGCCATATTCGCTTGAAGAAATTGGAAAGCTCTTTAACCTGACACGCGAAAGGGTAAGACAGATTAAAGAAAAGGCAATTAAACGCCTGAAGCATACTTATAGAAGTAAAATATTGAAATCGTACCTGGGCGAGTAAACTAATAACATAATGCAACACATGATTGCACCGTCACTGCTGGCGGCAAATTTTACAAACCTTGCAAAAGACATTGATCTGATCAATAATAGTGAAGCCGACTGGCTTCACATAGATGTTATGGACGGGGTCTTTGTCCCTAATATTTCATTTGGTCCACCTGTTATAAAGGCTGTACATTCAATAGTTGAGCGACCTCTGGATGTACACCTCATGATAGTACAACCTGAGCGGTATATTGAGATGTTTGCCGAACTGGGAGCCTATCTGCTCAATGTGCATTACGAGGCGTCCACACACCTTCACAGAACGGTGCAACAAATCAGGCAGCACGGAATGAAGGCCGGGGTTACTCTTAACCCCCACACTCCTGTTTCTGTATTGGAAGAGATAATTAATGATGTGGACCTTGTACTGCTAATGTCTGTCAACCCAGGTTTCGGAGGCCAGAAATTTATCGAACACACCTACGATAAGATTAAAAGGCTTAAGAAACTGATAATAAGTAAAGGAAGTAATGCCCTTATTGAAGTTGATGGCGGTGTTGACAATCACAATGCGGCTGCGCTTGTACAGGCCGGAGCAGACGTACTGGTAGCAGGAACCTATGTATTTGGTTCGCCCGACCCGATCGAAGCTATCAGAAAAATCAAACACCTTTGATTTCGCAATAATTGGTAGTATATTTGCGGAGACTTTACTACAACACCTGGGGCTGACATGGATTTGACAGCAGGGGTTAGTGGTATGTAAGCATGCCGAGCGCTGTGATACCGGCTCGATAATCCCGGACCACAAA
>CAYNFX010000205.1:0-1826 GCA_964396555.1 uncultured Alkaliflexus sp. | reverse complement strand
GACAGAGCCCCTGAGAAGGTCAAAAGCCGGACCATCGTTTTTTGCATCCTTTGGCTGATCAGGTAATTCAAATTGCTTATCAATGTAGTTTCTTACTCTGACTGGGACGAAGTTTGATATTGACTTGGACATCGCCAGAAAGCCTCTTACAAGAGAACGGGCAAAGAAAGAAGATCCAAAACGCTCATCTCCTTCAGATTGACGGCCAAGGTCTACAGATGTCTTAACCACCTTCATGGCTTTCTTGGATGTAAATAGTGTGGTAGCCATTATAAGACCTGCAATCAGAAGTATATAGGTCTCAGTTTTGACTGGTTCACCAAGCGCACCCATCAATAGAGTGTCCGGAGTTGCACCTGGAGTTGCCACATAGTATCTGTATGCGTCAAGTCCTGCAAGCGGAACACCTATGAAGTTGACAAGGTCATTACCCGCAAAAGCCATAGCAAGAGCAAAAGTACCAACAAGAATTGTAAACTTAAGAATGTTGAATTTGAACAGAGAGTAAAGTAGTTGCAAGATAGCTGTCCATCCGAGAAAGCTGTACACAAAAAACAACTTCTCATTAGCTTTAATTGTTGCTTTAAGTTCGGGAGTCATAAAGGAAGCTCCATCCACACCCTTGACGAGAAGGAAGTATGTAGTTGCAGTAATAGCAAAGCCTCCCCAGATTGCACCAAGATATTTAAAACGTTTTTCGTAACGGAAGGAGAAAACCACACGGGTTAAGAACTGGACGATTGCCCCTGCCGTAAATGATATAACAACTGAAATAAGTATACCTGAAATAATTGCAAGAGATTTTGCAGAGTTGATATACTCACTAATTGGAATGTCAGGATTGTTGAAGGTCTTAATAAGAGCAACACCTACAGCCGCACCAAGCAGTTCGAACACTATTGAAACGGTCGTTGATGTCGGCATCCCAAAGGCATTGAACAGGTCCAGAAGGATAACATCCGTTATCATCACGGCAAGAAATATTACCATAACGTCACGGAAGAAAAACATTTCGGGGTGAAACATACTCTTTCTGGCAATTTCCATCATGCCACTTGAGAAGGCAGCTCCGATAAATACTCCCGCTGCCGCAACAGTCATAACGACATAAAAAGGGGCAGCTTTAGCCCCGATTGCAGAGTTTACAAAGTTTGCCGCATCATTTGCCACACCTACGATAAGGTCGGAAATTGCCAGCATGAAGATGACTACGATAAGAACTAAATAAATACTTTCCATTACAGTATTATCGGTTTAGTAAGAAATTCCGATGTATTCAGTCTGAAACATGACGGCAAAGCTAATTCCATAATCACAGAATACTGGTTTTCGTTTGTTAAGTCTACGTTAAGAAATTGCAAATCTAATGTAACTTGTGTACGTAGAGCAATAGCTGAGAGCTGTGATTTCAGGAGCTTCATGCGTTATGTGCATTGTGCCGGACAAAAAACTGAGACACAGATTGCCTGTGAAGACGCCTGTATTTATTGCAATCTCCTTATTTTTGCAAATAGACTTTAGCCTCTCTGGAATTTTTTAAGATATTTGTACAATGCTTTGGAAAGGAATATTTGATGGTATGCTGGTAGGGTTTTCTGCCTCGGTTCCCCTTGGACCAATAGGAGTGCTATGTATACAGAGAACCCTTCAGAGAGGACGCTTGGCCGGCTTTGTATCCGGCCTTGGCGCTGCTTCTTCGGATATTATTTATGCAATAATTGCCGGCTTTAGTCTTTCATTTGTTGTTACCTTCATTGAGGAACAGTTTTTCTGGATTCAGCTTATTGGTGGTATTATCCTTATCCTTCTCGGTCTGCATATTTATC
>CAYNFX010000204.1:0-1830 GCA_964396555.1 uncultured Alkaliflexus sp. | reverse complement strand
AAAGCACCCGTGGCCTAAAAGTAGGTGCTAAGGCCGAATTTGAGGGACACATGCTTGAGGCCACATTGGGTCCAGGTATTCTGTCTCGCAACTATGACGGTTTACAGAATGATCTCGACAAGATGGATAGCATTTTTCTGCAACGCGGTAATTATACTGATCCTCTTCATCGGGATGTGAAGTGGCATTTCTCCCCCCTTGCAAAAACAGGTGATACAGTTATAGCCGGTGCATGGCTTGGAGAGGTGATGGAAAACAGCATTCCTCACAAGATCATGGTTCCATTCAAGATGGATAAGCGCTATATTATCAAATCGCTTGCTTCTGAGGGTGATTACACAGTGGATGAGACTATTGCCGTGGTTACTGATGACGAAGGAAGGGATATCTCTATTACCATGGTTCAGAAATGGCCTGTCAAGAGGGCTGTTCCCGGATACTCCTCAAAGCCGCGTCCATTCAAACTGCTTGAAACCGGAGTTCGCTGTATCGATACTCTCAATCCGATAACTGAAGGAGGAACTGGATTTATTCCCGGACCTTTTGGTACGGGTAAGACAGTTCTCCAGCACGCAATTTCAAAGCAAGCCGAGGCAGATGTGGTAATTATTGCTGCCTGCGGTGAGCGTGCCAATGAGGTTGTAGAGATCTTCTCAGAGTTTCCAAAACTTGACGACCCTCGTACTGGTCGTAAACTTATTGAGCGCACTACAATTATTGCAAATACATCAAATATGCCTGTGGCAGCACGTGAGGCATCTGTTTACACAGCAATGACCCTTGCAGAGTATTATCGTGCCATGGGATTGAAGGTACTGCTGATGGCCGACTCTACCTCACGCTGGGCTCAAGCCCTGCGTGAGATGTCCAACAGGCTCGAGGAGCTTCCCGGACCGGATGCCTTCCCGATGGACCTTTCTGCAATTATTTCGAACTTCTATTCAAGAGCTGGCTATGTTTTCCTGCCTAATGGTTCAACGGGTTCAATTACTTTTATTGGTACTGTGTCTCCTGCCGGTGGTAACCTCAAGGAGCCTGTTACTGAAAGTACCCGTAAGGCTGCCCGCTGTTTCTACGGACTATCGCAGGAAAGGGCTGACAGTAAGCGCTATCCTGCAATTGACCCGATAGACAGTTATTCTAAATACCTTGAATATGCCGAGGTTCAGGAAAATCTGAAAAACAGGCTAAGTGAGACCTGGCTTGATAATGTTACAAAGGCCAAGGATATCCTGCTAAGGGGGAAGGAAGCTATGGAACAGATCAACATCCTAGGTGATGACGGGGTGCCGCTCGAGTTTCATGAAAGATACTGGAAATCGGAACTTATCGACTTTGTGATCCTCCAACAGGATGCTTTTGATAAGATTGATGCTTCTACACCAATGGAAAGGCAGAGCTATATGTTGGAATCTGTCCTAAATGTGATAGATACTCCTTTTAGTTTTCAGAATTTTGAAGAGGTGGGCGTATTCTTTAAGGAGGTAATCAACGTTTACAAGCAAATGAACTACTCGGAATTTAAGTCTGAGAAGTTCAACAACCTTGAGGCAGACCTTAAGACGTTCCTTGAGACCCGAATGAGCTGACATGGTGTTTCAGCTGCTATATTATTGTGTAAAGCATAAAGTTAGAAAGAATGGAAAGTCAGGCATTTCAAAAAACATATACAAAACTGACCAATATAACCAAGGCTACTGTAACACTTAAAGCTACGGATGTTGGTTATGATGAGATGGCCATAGTGGACGGACGTCTGGCCCAGGTGGTTAAGATAGTTCGTGACGAAATTATCCTTCAGGTGTTTTCAGGTACAGAGGGTATTCCTAC
>CAYNFX010000203.1:0-1852 GCA_964396555.1 uncultured Alkaliflexus sp. | reverse complement strand
TCTGAATCGGCACGTGGCAGCATGTACAAGATGTCAGAAGCAGGCCGTAAGAGTTCTGAGTCAATTAGAGATATTATTGAAAGGATCTCCATTATTAACGAAATAGCATTTCAGACAAATATACTTGCACTTAATGCTTCAGTTGAAGCCGCCCGTGCAGGTGTACATGGTAGAGGTTTTGCAGTAGTGGCCGCAGAAGTTCGAAAACTTGCCGAGCGCTCAAAGACCGCGGCCGACGAGATAGCCCTGCTGTCTAGGACCAGCCTTGAAGTTACAGAAGAAACCGACAAGCTGATTCGCGAAATGGTTCCTGAAATCCTCAAGACAAGTGAACTTGTAAAAGAGATTGCAGCAGCCAGCGCAGAACAATCTGCAGGAGTTGAGCAGGTCAATAATGCAATCAACGAACTCAACAATGTGATCCAAAATAATGCAGCATCGTCTGAGGAACTTGCTACAAGTTCCGAAGAACTTGCAGGACAATCTGAACAGTTGAAGGCTATGATCTCATATTTCAGGATTGACGAAGAATAACCAAGGATTCAACGTGTGTTTTTATATATGGCGCCCCAGGTGTGGGCGCTTTTTTTTGACCCAGGGGAAGTCAATTTACCAATCGTGTCGCAATTTTGTGATATTTACAGGCAACCTTCCCTGCATTTCGGCATCTTCCCTTCACATGCCCAAAATAATTTAATATTATGAGAGATATTGCAATATTATCTATGCTATTTGTGCTTTCAGCATCTTCGTGTGAGAAAGATTTGGAGCAGCCCGTACACATTAAGCCGACACTTGAAATGAAAACATCTGAGGTTGTTGAACAAAGCCTTCCATTCTCCTGGAATTTGTTTAGGGAGGTCAACCTTTCCAGTGATTTTGGAGAAAACGTCGTAATTTCACCAATAAGTGTTACTCAGGCTTTTGGAATGGCTTTAAACGGAGCTTCAGGTAAGAATCTTGAGGAGATGCTATCTGTATTGGGCTTTAAGGATAGAGACAGATTGAACACGGCCTACAGTGAAGTCAGGGAATATCTTATGTGGTCTGACCCAAAAGTAAAGGTTGATATCCTCAATTCAGTTTGGTATCACAAGGATTTTGAGGTTTATAACAGTTTTCTCGATAGTGTTAAGCAAAACTATGCTGCTGAAACAGACAAACTGGATTTCAAACAGAAGGAAATTGCGAAGACAACAATTAATGTGTGGGTAAATGAAGCAACCAAAGGCAAGATAAACAGCATTATTACTGATATACCTGATGAGGCGGTAATGTACCTTATAAATGCAGTGTACTTTAACGGAGAATGGACTAGCCCCTTTGATAAGAAACTAACTACAGAAGCGCCATTTTTTGCATCTTCAGGTCAAATGAGGGTGAAGATGATGAAGGGTATGGGGTCTTATCTTTCGGTTTTTGAAAAGGATTATTCTGCAGTCAACCTGCCATATGGCGACGAATCCTTCAGCATGACAGTAATACTTCCGGCTAAAGGAAAGTCAGTTGATGCACTGGTTAACAATATGGGCAGGGTTTGGATCAATATTAATAGCAAGCTTACATTCAGACAGGTGGCTGTTGAAATGCCCAAAGTGAAAATTGAGGCATCTTATCGTCTAAAAGACCAATTGAAAGCGCTGGGAATGAAGCAGGCTTTTGAGGATGGTTTTAATTATCTTGGGATTACTAACCAAAAGATGCTTATAACTGATGTGATTCATAAAACCTTTTTAGAGGTTGATGAGAAAGGTACAGAAGCTGCTGCAGTTACAGGAATTGAGATGGGGGTAACCAGTATGCCTGAATACGAAGAATTTAGAGTCAACCGCCCCTTTGTATTTGTAATATC
>CAYNFX010000202.1:0-1872 GCA_964396555.1 uncultured Alkaliflexus sp. | reverse complement strand
GGCTATTAATAATTTCAATAATCAGCCAGAAACATGAACGATTTAACACTTTTCCTCTTGATTTTATGATGGAATTGACATCCTGTGATTTTTATCATACCCCACAACTATCAATCGCGTATCCAATAAGTACTTTCTCTTATGATTTAGCTACAAAAATAGAAAAATAAAAATATAAACAATACACCCCCATGAAAAAATTATAAAATTCTTAGTAATAACAAATAAAATAGGGGCAATTGGATATTCATAACACTTTTTTGTGCTACACACTCATGGTTTTGGGGGGCATCATGATATTTTACTACTTCTTTTCCTCTTTAAGGTATGCTATTACCTATACACTGGCTTCAAAATGTAATTTTGGGACAAATTATCCAAAATGAAATTTTGTTAGTCTTGTACAAGGTAAAAATGATAAATTGTCAAAAACCTACATGTAATAAAATAAAACTGATAGTTTCTCAGCCGACAGGAAAGGTTGATGATTATCAATCTTTTATAATGACTTTTATCACCTTTCGACGAGCTACCGGTACCTAATTACCTTGTCGAACATTTCAACATATTTATCAATCTATTGTCATACAATATATTGTAATAACGGACGATGAGTAACAGCAGTTATACTTACAATTTGTAAGCAACCCCTTATGTCATTATGCCATTCTTAAAAACCAAAGTATACAGATGCGAAAAGTAAACTTTTGAAAGCACTAACTATTAACCATAAAATAAAGAAGGTCATATTCCGCTCTTGAAATCGGAATATGACCTTCAGGTATAGCAAATAATCTCTCTAGTTTATTCTCGAAAGGAAAGCCTCGCTCTGACCACTAATAATAAGTAAAGAAAGCTCGCGTACCTTAGATTGGTACATGGCATCAAGCCAGCGATTAACAGCATCAATATATGCCTGTTGAAATTCCCTGAATTCAAGTCCGGACAAAACTCCAAGTTCATACCTTTCAAGAGCAATATCCAGATTGGATCCAGCCACTTCAACGTTCTGCCTTTCGAAGTCAACCATCACCAGGTTTGTCAGATACGTGCTATATAAGGTATGAATTTCTCCCATTACCGAAAGATGAACTTCCTCATACGAAAGCTTTTTACTCTCAAGCTCAATCTTTGCATTCTTCACACTCCTGGTAATCTGAAATCCATCGAAGATGTTCATTGTGACTTCAGCGCCATAGTTAAAACCTGTAGATTGGCTAAAGGTCATTACAGAGGCTGGACTCTCAGATCTGCTGTAGCTATAACCGCTAACAAGGTTTATTGTAGGAAACCATCTTGATTTTGCCAGGTTAAGATCCTGTTTGGTTATCTCCATTCCAAGTCTTGCTGCAATCAAATCGGTATTATTGTCTTCAGCGTGCATTATTAGTTCCTGCTCTGTCAAGGGCGGACCAAGTAAAATACTGTCTTTAATATAACCTGTCTTAAGTAATGGCTGATTCACATATCTGTTCAGACTTAAATATATCCCATTGAGAGTTTCCTTCTGACGTACCAGATTAGAACTGTCAGCATTCAGGTCAAGTTGAGCCTGAAGCAGGTCTATTCCGGAAGCTGAACCTATGTTTACTTTTTCGGTAATTATCCTGAAGCGCTCTTTGGACAACACCATAAGTTGCTTTGCAGCCTCAACTCTATGTTGCTGTACTATAATACTATAGTAATGATCGCTAACTAAAACAAGTAGATTTTCAAGCGTAGTACGTGTTTCAACTTCCCTCAATGAAAGATTTAAAGAACTACGTTTATAATCTGCAAACATTCCAAGTCCGTCAAACACGGTCCATGTCATATTAACTCCGGCATTTACATTCTCAGACTTTGCACTTGGGAATTCCTGTTCCCTGTCCT
>CAYNFX010000201.1:0-1903 GCA_964396555.1 uncultured Alkaliflexus sp. | reverse complement strand
GCCAAAGGATGCAAAAAACGATGGTCCGGCTTTTGACCTTCTCAGGGGCTCTGTCAATCTGGTTATTGCAAGTATCCTTATTGCAAGTGCTACCTCATTGAAACTGCCCCTTTCTACAACCTACGTTACTTTTATGGTGGCTATGGGTAGCTCCCTGGCCGACAGAGCCTGGGACCGAGACAGCGCAGTGTACCGTATCACTGGTGTGATATCTGTTATAGGAGGCTGGTTCTTTACAGCATTCTCGGCATTTACGTTAGCTTTCCTCGTTGCATTGGCTATCTATTTCGGTAAACTTTGGGCAGTAGGCGGCTTACTTATTCTTGTATTCTTTATGCTGTTCAAATCCCATAGGCTAAGCAAAACCAAGAACGCAGATGAAACAACACTTGCAATTACTGATTTTGAGGAAGATGGTGAAATAGGCGGTACTACAATACTTGAAAAATGCAGGAAGGATGTAAGCGATGTACTTAGGAAAGTAGCAGAATACTATAGCAATACCATTACTGCATTCGAAGCTGAGGATCGGAAAACACTTAAAGATACTACTAAGGAAGTCAATGACCTAAGCCTGCTTTCTAAAAAAATGCGCAACAATATCTACAAGACAGTGCGCCGACTGCAGGAAGAGAATATTGACTCTAGCCTTTACTATGTTCAGGTACTTGACTACCTGCGGGAAACAGCTCACTGCCTTACCTTTGTGACCAACCCCGCATGGGAACACCTCAATAACAATCACAAGCCTTTCTCTACTGATCAGCTAATTGATCTCAACACGCTCAGGATGAAGATTGAAGATATTATTAATGAAGCTGTTACCCTTATAGAGTCTGGTGATTTCAAGAATATCAACAAAGTTTTGAGTGCACAGGCTGAAATCCTGGAATTTATCAGGGGGCTGAGAAAGAACCAGCTCAAGAGAATCAAGAAGGAAAAGACCAGCACCAAGGTAAGCATGCTTTATCTGAGCATACTGCATGAAACTCAAAGCATGATGCTGCACCTGGTCAACCTGATGAAGGCCCACAGGGACTTTGCAAGTTATACTAAAAATGGAAGATAAAATTACTGAAAGAAAGTGTTCAGTAACAAAGGACTTTTTCAGGAGTTCATTCTAAGATAGGAGTTACTCAGTAGACAAAAAGGAGGCAGCCATCAAGGCTGCCCCCTTTTCTTTTACCTTTCAAAGGTAATCCTTATTTAGTAATAAGATTTATATCATTAAGGAGTTTATCCTTGTACGATTTTCCAATCGGAATAACCCTGTTGCCACTTTCAGTTCTGATAATAACCGAATTGTCTTCTATTGCACTTATCTTACTGAAGTTCACGATATAAGAACGGTGTATCCTCATAAACCTCTCCGAAGGCATCTTGTCTGATATTGACTTCATAGTAAAGTGAATAGTATACTTCTCCTTGAAGGTGTTAACGACAACATAGTTTTCAAGTGCCTCAATCCAGAGAATGTCATCATACTTGACGCGAACCAGTGAGGAATTGTTCTTAATAAAGATCTCAGTGCTTTGCTTTACGGGATTCTCCTTTCTTTCAAAGCGCTCGCGGGCTCTGTTAAAGGACTTAATAAACCGGGCGTAAGTAACTGGTTTTAGCAAATAATCTGTGACATCATACTCATACGACTCAAGTGCATATTTCTCCTGAGAGGAATAAATGATCACCTGTGGAATTACATTCAATGCACGTAGAAATTCAATACCCGACATCTCGGGCATTTCAATATCCAGGAAGATCAGATGCACAGGCTCTTTCTCACCGTTATTAAGCCAGTTCACAGCTTCTATTGCATTCGTAAAGGTACCCAGGAGTTCTAATCCCTCGGTCTGGTTAACAAACTCTTCTATTATCCTAACCGAAAAGTTGTCATCATCAACTA
>CAYNFX010000200.1:0-1926 GCA_964396555.1 uncultured Alkaliflexus sp. | reverse complement strand
CCAGCAAGGTTTTAATACATTAATTCTCCCTCAAGCTAATCTCTACAGGCATACCGCTTCTGAGCTGAAGTACACCGCTTGTGATAACAGTATCTCCTATTTGAATACCTTCCTGTATAGCGACTTTACGCTCTGTTCTGTTACCACTCTTTACCCTAATAAGTTCAGCAACTCCATTACGATAAACATATACCTGCTCTCCATCCATTTGCGGAATAACAGCCTCGCTAGGCACCTGTACTACATTCTCTTCCCTACTGATAATAATCTTCAGATCAGCAAACATACCTGGCAAAAGTCTGTAATCGCTATTGGGATACTCAGCCCTAAGAGTCAGTGAACGAGTTCTCTCATCAATTGAAGGCTCTACAGCATATACTCTTGCACGAAAACTATCGGAGTGTCCAGCCACATTGAAAATAACTTCACCCCCAACAAGATTGGATGACTGATATCGTTCAGCTACTGAAAATTGCAATAATAATGGTGAGGTCTTCACCAGCCTGGCTATAGCCAGACCTGGCTGAATGTATGCACCGGGACTAACGTTGCGAAAACCGATAATACCGTCAAAAGGAGCACGTATCTGAGTTTTTTGAATACGGATATTCAAGAGATTAATTTCTGATTCTATTACAAGAAGGTCAGTCTGAACCTTATCAAAAGCCTCACGGCTTATCGCCTCCTTCTCAAGCAATACTCTTTGACGTTCCAAAGTTTGCTCAATCAATGCCTTTTGATAAACGGCCTTTTCCCTTTGTGCCTGAAGTTCTGAATCGTCAATTACTACGAGAAGATCCCCCTTCTTTACACGTGAACCTTCGTCAAATTCAATTTTTCGAACTACACCGGCTATCTCCGTACTAATGTTTACTTCCTCGCTGGCAACCAAAGATCCGGCAGCTTTAAGTGTATTCTCCATATTCCCGGGTTCCACAATAATTGCCGATACAGGCAGGGCTCTGCCCATTCCGGCCGGACCGGTACTTGGATCACTTTTACCTGAAAACAATCCTGTACGAGGAATAATCAGAAAAGCAGCAATAACAACAATGCCTCCGATTGCAATGGTCTGTTTGAGTGACTTTTTCATATAATTTTTAATCCTAACCCTGTTAATTTTTCCACAATTCAGACAAAGGTATATTATAATAAGTCAATTACTATCCGGACTTACATCAGAAGTTTACCATCCCTAAATAATTAACAAGAACTTAACAAACCCACGCCCTTTGCTTATAATACTTAGCTCTAAGACCACATGCAAAGCAAATGGTTTAAGGCTTTTATTTATAAAAAGCCTTAAAATTGAATCCCAAATACACCATAATAAAATTGTTAGTCCTGAAAGCTACATCCAACAAAATCCCGCCAACAATCTTTACTTCAATTATTTAAACACCCCACAAATATATCTGACCATAACAGTCTAGTGTTTAAATTCTGTTAAAGCCACCAACATTGGAGAATTTTAAGTGTTTTTAAGTACGTGTGGAGAAGCATTTGCTTGTCTTATACGTGAAGTGCGGTAAAGAAGCCCCTTCACACTGATTACTAAAACACGCAACAAAATGAACGACAAGAAGATACGCAGGGACCTTTACAAAGTATTGAGGAAAACAGGGGTTCCAAGGGATAGGATAGCAGAGAACGCTTCATTTGAAAATGACATGCTGATGGATGCAGTAGATATGACCTGCTTTCTTTATTATCTGGAAACAAAGTTCAACGTAATCATTGACAATGAAATTTTGCCTAAGATTGCGTCGGTACGGTCCACTTTAAATTTCCTACAGCAGCGCTGTGCCTAAAAACTTATAGCTTTAGTTTATTCAAAAAAAACGCCTGATGGTCATCGACCATCAGGCGTTTTTTTTTGTCGGGATGAGAAGATTCGAACTTCCGACCCCGCGCCCCCCAGACGCG
>CAYNFX010000199.1:0-1934 GCA_964396555.1 uncultured Alkaliflexus sp. | reverse complement strand
AATATAATGCATAAGACACTTAAGTTCCTGATTGCAGGATTGGTAATGCTTTCATTTGTTAGTGTTACATATTCACAAAAAAGAACGGCTTCACCTTTTTCCCGTTACGGTCTCGGGGAACTGAATAACCAGGGATTTGGGCGAAACAACGCAATGGGAGGTACCGGTATTGGCGTAAGGAGTCCGCTTTACCTAAATGCTATGAACCCAGCCTCATACTCGGCCGGGGATTCACTGGCATTCTTTTTTGATACAGGATTGGAGAACAAGATCCAGAGCTTCAAGACCAACAATGGCTCGCAAAGATTTTCCGATGTGAACTTCGATTATTTCGGTATTGGTTTCTCAATTGGGAATAAAGGTGGTATGCTCATTGGTCTCAAACCGGCATCCAACGCAGGATACCTTTTTGAGTCAAAACAAGTTATTAATGGTGAGCTTTCTGTAATGCACATGGAGGGAAGTGGAAATATTTCCAACTTGTACGGCGGTTTTGCATATGAAGTCCTACCCAACCTGTCTTTGGGCTTCAATGCCAATCTATGGTTTGGTGAAGTGTACCATACCGCTATCAATGAGTTTCCAGAAGACCAAAGCTCTTATATGTACGGCATCAGGACAAAACATTATCTGGCCGACTTCATACCGGACTTCGGTGCTCAGTATAGCCAAAAACTGGATGAAGAAAGATCTCTGGTCTTTGGTGCTGTTTTCAGACCTAAGACAAATATCAAGGGTGAGTCCTCTTTGTATATAGCACGCGGATTTAGCTTTGCCCCTGGTGATGCACTTTTCTCCAATGCCGATACATTATCATTCAGTGAAAACGAATGGACAAAAAGTGCATTTCAACTCCCTTTAAAAGTAGGATTAGGAGCTTCATACAATGTTGTTGACAAGTTAACACTTGCAGCAGATGCCAGCTTCGAAAACTGGGCTGATTCAAAATTTCCTGACGAGAATACCGAGACTGCAAATGCAACATTTGTTGGTCTGGGTGCTGAATATATCCCCAATTACAGGGCCGCCAGAAAGTATTATCAGATAGTCAGATATAGGGCCGGAATTAACTATAGAGAGAATTACATAAAGGTTGACGGACATCAGGTCAAAGGTTATGGCATAAGTTTTGGGCTAGGTCTTCCACTGGGTAGAACTAAGACCACTGTCAATCTGGGCTATGAATTCAGTACACTAGGAACTGGCAACAGTAATCAGCTTAAAGAAAAAGTCAACAGGATAAGCCTGAGCATCACAATGAACGAATCCTGGTTCTTTAAACGTCAGTTCGAGTAAAAATTGGAACATTTATATATTTATATAAGTTAAAAGTAAGTTATCAGAGGTGTAATAACCATAAAACCAAGTTGAAATGAGAGTGTTTAAATTATTTCTGATCGGATTACTCGTGTCCATGGCATGCGCAAATGCCCAGACTGGAAGGGATTCCAAAACCAAGTACGGAGTTGGTGAGGATAGCATTCGCTGTGTAACGAATTTATCACTTTACAACGAAGACTTTAAGAATAAGAACTACGAAACAGCTTTCCCGGCTTGGGAAATCGTATTCAATGAATGTCCAGCAGCTACTGTCAATATTTATATCGACGGTGTCGCTATGATCAAGGACAAGATTGCAAAGAACCGTGATGCAGCTAAGTTTGAGGAACTCTATCAATATCTGATGAAAATCCATGACCAAAGAATTCAGTTCTTTGGTGACCACCCACGTAACCCTGCTGCTGCTATCAAGGGAGCCAAGGCCATCGACATGCTTAACTACAAGCGTGACAATGCTGCTGTAGTTGAAGAAGCATACCAATTGCTCAAGGAATCAATTACTGGTTTGAAACAATCTTCTCAACCTGCCTATTTGGCCACATACATGAGCACTGCTGTCAATATGTATGAGATGGGTAAGATCAACGCTGAAA
>CAYNFX010000198.1:0-1942 GCA_964396555.1 uncultured Alkaliflexus sp. | reverse complement strand
AATCTCAGCAGAACTGGTTGGACCAAAGGTGCGCTGAGTAAGTATGTTCTTTGATTCAGTAACATTTGCAACAACCCTGTCTGTTGTTAACCTGAAATAACCCGGACGGTCAGTAAGTGACCAGAAGTTGTGATCAGGATTGTGATTCCATTGCCATGCAAGAGGCATTTCCCTGTCGCCTTCTTTCCTGTCAAATTCGTCAGATGCAACAATACCTGCAGCATTGATATTTGCAACCTTGATGTCGAGAGTATCGGGCACTACACCATCAACACCCAATACAGGCCATCCGTCTTCCCACTTCATAGGGACAATGTATGGGATGCGACCAACTGCACCGAAATCCCTGAAAAGGTAAGCATACCAATCTCCTTCAGGAGTGTCGAGAATGCAACCTTGCGCAATACCCCTGTCCTGAAGGACTACACGACCTTCGTATGGACCTGTCAGGCTGTCTGAACGGTGTACCACTACAGTTCTCATACCACCTTGTGGCCAACAAATATTAAACAGATAGTACTTACCATCGTGCCTATACATCTGAGAACCTTCAGCATGTAGCATAAGGTCTTCTGATGCCACCTTACCAGCTTCGGGAACAATAACCTGATTCAAACCGTCAGCCTTGATTCCTGAAAGGTCACTTTCCAGTTCTACTATCTTGATATCTCCACCGTTATAGATCAGATACACCTTGTCGTCTTCAAAGAAAAGGCTGTGGTCATGAAGACTAGGCTCAAAGGAATGTCCCACCCAGGGTTCATTCTCCGGATCTGTGGTAGTGTAAATATGTGTCCTGCCCGAGGTAGCCGAGAATGTCGTTGCATAGAACACTCCATTATGGTACCTGATGCTTGGTGCCCATGAGCCCCTGCCATAGGAATTCTGCCCATTTTCAAGGTTCATCATGTCATTGTCCACCAGTGTTTCGTAAGCATAGCTAACCAGCTCCCAGTTTACCAGATCCTTTGACTTCATAATTGGCAGACCTGGATTCATGTGCATTGTAGTACTAGCCATATAATAAACGTCGCCTACCCTGACCATGGCTACGTCTGGAACGTCGGCAAAAATTACCGGATTGGTGGCGTTAACCACAGGCTGAGGCTCAGTCTTAGCCTTACATCCGACTAAGCAACAAAGCGCGAAAACACCAATAAAGAGCTCTTTCATTTTCCAGAATTTTATTCAAATTAATAGATATATAACATATGTTAAATTTAGCTCCATTTCTGCAAAGATGCTTTAAGATTAAGATATTTTTACGCTTCCAGGTTTTAAATTATGAGTAAAATCACAGGTCAATAGAAGGCCTTATTCCAGTCTGAATTGGGATAAAAATCTTAATTTGCCCTCCATACTAACGGCTTAAGCGAAAAAATAAAATAACCGGAACGCACACATAAATGAATTCAGTTTTGAACATATCTAAGAAATATCTCAGTCGTAAATCTTTTAGCATTATTGCATTAATGCTCATGCTTTCTGCTGGACTTACGGCCCAGCAGGCAAAAGAGTGGGAGGACCCACAGGTTATCGGAATTAACAAGGAAGATTATCACACTTCGTTGCTTCTGCCTTCTGCAAAGGCAGAAGCTTCATGGATAGTTTCACTTAACGGCAAATGGAAGTTCCATTGGTCAAAAGACCCGGATCACAGACCTACAGATTTTTACAAAAGAGATTATGACGCTTCCGGATGGGATGACATTGTCGTCCCGGGAAACTGGCAGATGCAGGGCTATGGATTGCCAATCTACTCCAACTGGACCTACCCTTTCAAAAATGATCAGCCGCGGGTAACAGCAGAACCGCCGGCAAACTACTACAGCTATGAAAATCGAAATCCCGTAGGTTCTTATGTTACCTCATTCGATCTTGAGTCAGTCATTGACGATAAGCAATACTTCCTACATTTCGAGGGGGTCGAATCTGCAATGTA
>CAYNFX010000197.1:0-1998 GCA_964396555.1 uncultured Alkaliflexus sp. | reverse complement strand
TTGAAATTCCTACAATATAGTCCACAATAGATTCCGCCAGAGCTTTAAAGCTCTGTACGGCTGATTCGACAACCGGTTCACCGCCATAGCTGCGAACAGCAGCCGAGGTCACCTTGCCAATAGTTGCAAATCGCGGTACCAGATCTCCTCTTCTTAGTTCCTCCATTAGATTATGAACTGCCGAAGGACTGGCAACGGCTACAAGAGTATATTCATCGTCAATGATTTGCCTTATTGCGTCATAGTTGAACGAAGCCGGCTTTTCAGTGCTGTACACCTCTACCCTCCTGATAGTGACTTGTTCCTCGCTGCCAAATGTAATAACATCCTCAACATCACTGGATGCCAACCTGCCAACTGCCAGAAGCAACCTGTCGCCTGTATTTAATTGAGGCATAAGTTCCATAGCAAAGATCTTGCCTGTCTTACCACTTCCTGTAAAATCAGCACTTACTCCAAAATCAGCCAAAGCGGCTCCGGTCAAGGGGCCTATAACTGCTATCTTTTGTCCGGGAAGTTGTTGGTGTTTAGCAAACCAGGACTTTACCCCATTGCGGCTTGTAAAGACCAACCAGTTGTATTCCTGTGAACTGACTTCAGGCACTGGCTCGAGAAACCTGATCTCCGTCATGGGAGCCTCGATAAGATCAATCCCGTTACGCAGGAGGATTGCTGCAAATTCATCCCCATCAGTTCCGGCTTGAAAAGTCCGGATCACAACCGGGACTCTATGCCGGTCCTCTTTATTCATTGTCTCGAATGGCATTCAGGATTTCTTCTGCTCCGTTTTCAAGCATTCTATGAGCAAGCATAATAGCTTCCTCACAGGCTTCTTCAGGATTGCATTCAAAAGAGCTTTTGATAAACTTCGAACCATCAAGAGAAGCAACCATGGCATCCATTCTGAAACGGTTTCCTGCCAAAACTGTATAACAGGCTAACGGTATCTGGCATCCGCCTTCCATAGCTCTAAGGAAGGACCTTTCGGCAACTATGGCCTGCCAGGTAGCAAAGTGGTTGATTGAGTCAACCAGTTCGTAAATATCTTCATCATCCTCACGCATCTCAATTGCAATAGCGCCTTGAGATACAGCTGGAAGTACTGTTTGCGGATCCAGATATTCAGTAATCAGGTTGGATAGGCCCAGACGTTCCAGTCCGGCTGCTGCCATTATAAGGCCATCACAGTGGCCTTCTTTCATCTTCTGAATACGGGTATCAACATTACCCCTAATATCCACCACATTGAGTTGTGGGAATTTGGCAAGAAGCTGAGCCTTACGACGAAGGCTTGAAGTAGCAATCTTGTCGTTTGCAGTAAACTCAGACAACTTACGACCGTCACGCGAGATAAAGGCATCACGTACTTCACCACGTTCCAACACCCCACCAAGCATCAGCCCGTCGGGTAGTTCGGTAGGCATATCCTTCAAACTATGAACAGCCAGATCTATCTCGCCGTCAAGCAACGCTTGTTCCAGTTCACGGGTAAACAAGCCCTTATCCCCTATTTTTGAGAGAGCGGTATCAAGAATCTTATCCCCTTTAGTTTGGATTACAATAAGTTCTGATTCAAGTTCCGGATGAACCTCTAATATTTTTCTTCTCACCTCTTCAGCCTGCCACATTGCAAGCCTGCTGCCACGTGTTCCAATCTTAATTTTGCTCATTGTTTCCTTCGTCAAAGAGTAGATTAATAATGCTCACATACTCGGATTTTCGGCCGTTGTCAGTAACTTCTTTAAGCCTCTTGACAAACTTATTCTTCAGTTTTCTGGCTATAAAGCGGTTGTACTTCTCCAACTTCACAAACTCATCCTCACTGATAATGCCTTTAACAGCAGTTAGTTCTTCATTCAGGATATCAATAATCCTTTTGTTGATACTTCCTATTGCCGGTGAAAGACTTTGCTCGTCGAGCCACTGGCCGAACTCCTCAACCTTGCAGTCTACTATGTCCTGAGCAACTGATATATATTCCTGTTTACGTTCTTCGTT
>CAYNFX010000196.1:0-1998 GCA_964396555.1 uncultured Alkaliflexus sp. | reverse complement strand
TGATCGGATATCTGTACCCCGACACTAACCCCCAGGAGTTTCTAGACAGGCTTTCACATATCACAACCATTAGGCAGTTTCAGGAAGAGGTTATTTCTGCCTATGTACTAAAGGTAATAGAGAAGACCACTCAAAGTGTTACTGTAGAAGGTCTGGACAAACTAAGTAGTGATAAAGCATATCTGTTTATTTCCAATCACCGTGACATAGTGCTGGACCCAGCGATTCTGAACATACTGTTGTATCAGAACGGATCCAACACCACCGAAATTGCTATTGGCGACAACCTGTTGATTTATCCCTGGATAACCGAACTGGTAAAACTCAACCGCACCTTTATTGTGAAGCGTAACCTACCAGTCAAGCAAATGATGGAGAGTTCACGTCTGCTTTCGCAATACATCAGGTACACCCTGACAGTTAACAGGCACAGTATCTGGATTGCACAGCGAGAGGGCCGATCCAAGGACGGGAACGATCGCACTCAGGTCAGCCTACTCAAGATGCTTAATATCAGCGGACAACACAGTGTTGTTGAAAACTTCAAGGAACTGAACATAGTACCTGTGTCCATCTCTTATGAGTTTGACCCCTGTGACTACCTGAAGGCCAAAGAGTTTCAGCTCAAGAGGGACAATCCCGACTACCAGAAGACCAAGGATGACGACCTGATGCACATGAGCACAGGACTTCGCGGACGTAAGGGTCGGGTGCATTTTGCCTTTGGGACACCGCTTCAGTCAGAACTTAACGTCATCGATGCCCTTACTGTCAAGAATGACCAGTTTTCAACACTGGCTGAGCTGGTAGATAGGCAGGTGCACCAGAACTATAAGTTATGGCCGTCCAACTATATCGCATGGGATATATACAATAGCAGTACTGAGTATTCATCGTGTTATACCGCTGAAGAAAAGGTTCAGTTTCTTGAATATATAGAAGATCATATCAACCGTATTCCCGAAATGGACAGGGATTTCATCTTCTCTTCATTGATGGAGATGTATGCCAACCCTTTAGAAAATAAACAATCATACAGCAACGATAAGTAGAAGGTATGGCCAATAGAAATTAATCATACCGATATTGACAGAAAAAGCCGGCTTCTCAGCCGGCTTTTTCTTTATTCCTTCACATCAAGCTTTATAAATAATTCATTAAGCTGTTTCTTATCGATTGGTGACGGGGAATCTATCATCATATCACGCGCTGCATTGTTCTTTGGGAATGCAATAACGTCGCGGATTGAATCCAGACCTGCCATCAGAGAAGTCCAGCGGTCAAAACCAAAGGCGATACCACCGTGAGGCGGAGCGCCGAAACGGAAGGCATCCATAAGGAAACCAAACTGAGCCTGAGCCTCCTCATCAGTAAAACCAAGTACTTCAAACATCCTTTTTTGCAAAGTCTTGTCGTGGATCCTTATTGAACCACCGCCAAGCTCCACACCGTTGATAACGAGGTCATAAGCATTTGCACGAACTTTACCCGGGTCTGTGTTGAGCAGTTCGATATCCTCCTTAACCGGTGAAGTAAAGGGGTGGTGCATCGCAAAGAACCTTTGGCTTTCTTCGTCCCACTCGAGCAGTGGAAAGTCGACAACCCACAGGGGAGCAAATACGTCCTTGTTGCGCAGACCCAGGCGGCTACCCACCTCAAGGCGCAGATCGCCAAGAGCACCAAGCGTTTGTTTCTTACCACCAGCCATAATAAGGAGCAAGTCACCTGGACGAGCCTGCATCAGTTCGGCCCATCCCTTCAGTTGTGCTTCATCAAAGAACTTATCGACAGACGACTTAACAGTGCCGTCAGCATTGTATTTAACGTATATCAGACCTTTTCCACCGATCTGCGGGCGTTTAATAAAGTCTGTAAGATTGTCAAGTTCCTTGCGGCTCATTTCGGCCTGACCTTCTGCACAGAATCCGCCAACATATTCAGCATCATCAAATACCTTGAAGCCTTTGCCTTGTGCAACCTCGGTAATCTCTTTGATCT
>CAYNFX010000195.1:0-2053 GCA_964396555.1 uncultured Alkaliflexus sp. | reverse complement strand
TTTTGATTTCTATTCCCTACAAAGCTACCAAACTATTACTATATTGCAATGGAAAACAGTGATTACAGGGGGGGGCCACTTCAGGTGCTCCCTGACAATCACCATTTTGAGTAATAATTGTGATCGTGCAGATGATAATATTGAATTGTAGAAACCTGATCCTTACAGCTGTCCTGGTCTTTTCCCATGCCTTGAACGCTCAGGATGTATTTGACTGGGGAAAAACCTTGCGTGTGGATCTTACTCTTGTTGGAAATAAGAGCTACCAGAATGCGTATATAGCCTCGATAAAATATTATAACGGTCGGGTGAGCTCACCCGACCGGGCTATCTCGCCCTTTGATTACGGCAGTTACCGTTTTATGCTGACCGATCCTCAGGATGGTGATACTCTGTATTTCCGCAGCTTTTCAACACTCTTCGAGGAGTGGCAGAGTACTGTCGATGCTATTTATTCCGAGAGAGCTTTTCAACAGAGCATAGAGATGCCTTATCCGCTCAGGGAACTGAGACTACTCGTTGAAGTTCGAAACAGACGGGGAGAGGCTATGCTGCTGCTTGACCAGCTTATTGATCCTGAGCACCATTCTGTATCTCGCTATATGCCTTCTGAGTTTCCTTCCCGCCTTGTGCATGGAGACGGTATGGCCGACAGGGTCAGCTTTCTTTTTATAGCTGAGGGTTATACTGAAGCCGAGGCTGATATGTTTTACAGCAGAGCAGCTAAACTGGCTGGTGAACTGCTGGATCAAGAACCATATAAGTCAAACAAGTTTTTGATAAATATATATGCCTTGGCTGTGCCATCACCCGAAAGTGGATGCGATATTCCTACCATAGGAGAATGGAAGAATACGCCTTTTGATGCGACCTTCAACACCTTTGGTATTGAGCGCTACCTTGAGAGTCTTTCTACATGGAAGATATATGATGCGGCGACACAACTGCCTCACGACCATATTGTGTTGCTTGTTAACACCGATAAGTATGGTGGTGGAGGGGTGTACAACCACTTCTCTATATTGACAGCGGATCATCCATTGGCAGGGATTATACTTATTCACGAATTGGGTCACGGTTTTGCAGGACTTGCTGATGAATATTACGAGAGCGCGACGACCTATGAGGATTTTTATGATCTGAATACCGAACCGGCTCAGCCAAACCTGACAACACTTGTGGACTTTGCATCCAAGTGGCAGGATCTGATTAAGGATGGTGTTCCTGTTCCCACTCCTGCTGATAAGGAATATGAAGGGGTAACCGGAGTATTTGAAGGGGGTGGTTATGTAGCCAAGGGAGTGTACAGACCGTCCATCGATTGCCGTATGCACAGCAATCAGGCCGAGGGTTTTTGTGAGGTTTGTACCAGAGTACTCGAAAGGACCATCAGGTTTTCTGCAGGACAGTAAGCCCGGATGCAAATAGCTCATAGCATCAGGTGCTATTCCCGGGCTTGAATCTGGCTAATCTATTTGTTGGCCCTAGGTCAGGCGATAACTAAACCCGTAGATCTTACATTTCGGGAGTGTGGTTGCAATCAGTTGGCAGTTGGCTAGTGATCTTAGCACTGGTATATAGTATATTTGGATTAGCATTTCTGAAAGAGGGATATGATAAGTAAGGATTTGAGGTTATGTAAACCAGAAAGAAAGACAATGGACTATGTAGCAGACAGGTCGGGTTACGACTCGATGGTTTACCGCAGATGCGGACGCAGTGGAATCAAACTTCCGGTCATATCACTTGGCCTGTGGCATAACTTCGGTTCAGTAGATCCCTGCTCGACACAGCGCGACATCCTTCGCTTCGCCTTTGACAGCGGCATAACTCACTTTGACCTGGCAAACAACTACGGTCCGGTACCAGGTTCGGCAGAAGAAAACTTCGGTCGTATGCTTGCTACAGACTTCAGAGTTTACAGGGATGAAATGATTATTTCAACAAAGGCCGGTTATCCAATGTGGCCGGGTCCCTATGGGGACTGGGGCTCCAGGAAATACCTTCTTGCCAGTCTCGATCAGAGCCTCAGGAGGATGGGCCTTGACTACGT
>CAYNFX010000194.1:0-2065 GCA_964396555.1 uncultured Alkaliflexus sp. | reverse complement strand
TCTTCTCGACAAGATTGCCGGTAAACTCATCCTTTATGCCAAGGTCTGCATCCCTTAGAAGCTTAATACAATAACTTGAATCTATATCATATCCAGGGAAAAGTTCCTGAAGGTTAAACCTTACAAGATCCTCAAGAAATAAAAAGTGATAACAGCCGTCCTTATCAGGCAATCTGACAAAACGCTTCAGAACAGTAGCCGGAAGCTTAACCAGTGCATAACGGGGACGACGGTTTGCGGCTTTATCCGCATCCCTTTTTTTCCTGTACAGACGTATTGCCAGATACAAACGATTGTCCCTTAGAAATGAACGCGTTCCTTTGCTTAATAAAACAGGCTGCAGATATGGAATCACTTCCCTGTAAAAATAATCACGGATATACTGCTGATGCTCCGGATCAGGCGGCATAATACCCTGGTAAAGGATAATACCCTCCTTCCTCATCTCGGTCAATATCTCATCATAAAATATGCGGGAGAACTCCTCAAACTGTTCTTTGACGATCCTGTTGATTTCCCTAACAACCTTGATAGGTGAATCATTACTAATATCATCTAGCTCCTCGTAATCAATATCGTATTTGTATTCGGCTACCCTGACCTTGTAGAACTCATCAAGGTTTGATGAATATATGGCCAGAAACTTAAGTCTCTCAAACAAGGGATTGTTTTTTGACTTAGCTTCTTCCAGCACCCGGTGGTTAAAGGACAGCCAACTAATGTCACGGTTGAAATATCTTGGAGTATATCCCATATTTTACTTGTTCCAAAACCGACTGAAAGTTCCTGTAGTGCAAGCAACCAAAATACTAAAAAAAGCATTATCCTGACTTAAATCAGGTCAAAAGATTAGGTCTTGACTCCAAACTCGATAACCTCTAGATCCCTTATGTTTCCGTTATCGAGAACGAAGCGAACTGCGGTTCTGACTGTATGAAATCCATACCTTCCGGCTGCCCCGGGGTTAATATGAAGTAATCCCAAAGTTTTGTCATTCATAACCTTGAGAATGTGGCTATGCCCACAAATGAAAAGCTTGGGAGGGTTTGCGTAAATATCCGACTTTACACGAGCATCATACTTGCCTGGATAGCCTCCAATGTGACACATCAGCACATCCACACCTTCACATGTAAAACACTGCTTTTCAGGCAGACGACGGCGCAAGGAGGCGCCATCAATATTTCCCCATACAGCCCGTACCGGTCTAAAGGCCTCCAGTTGGTCAAGCACATCATCCGACCCAACATCGCCTGCATGCCATATTTCGTCTACCTCAGAAAACACATTTAGGAACCTTGGATCGAAGTATGCATGGGTATCCGATAACAGGCCTATTCTCTTCATCAATATTGATTTTAACTTACACTTCTAACATACTTTATTAAGCGTCACAAAGGCTATATCACTACGGCTAGATAATAGGGCCGGAAGCTATCAGTTCCTCGCCATTGTATAGTGCGGCAAACTGCCCGGGAGTAATACCCCGCTGGGGTTCATCAAATACCACATACAGTCCGCCTTCCCTCATCATGGCAATTCCACCCTGCAAAGGCTGGCGGTAACGGATGCGGATATCAAAACGCCTCATTTCACCGATCTGCATAGCAAGATCTGGTCTGACCCAGTGCACCTCATCATGTTTGACTTTAAGTACTCTGCGGAAAAGACCCGGGTGATCCTGTCCCATTCCGGTATAGACAGCATTTCCGATGACATCAATGCCTATAACAAACAAGGGCTCCGGAAAGCCACCAATATTGAGACCTTTACGCTGACCTATTGTATAGAAATGTGCTCCATTATGATCACCAATTACCTTTCCCATCTCAGGAGTATGGGGATAGCTTACAGCAAGCACATCAAGTTGAGAATCTTCAAGCAAAGTGAGATCCCCTTGTGGCTCACGTGAATAAAGACTGCAATCAGCAGGCATCAGATACACCCTACCCTTCTTAGCCTGTAGCTTCTGCTGCAGGAACACAGGTAGGTCAACCTTGCCAACAAAGCATATCCCCTGAGAATCTTTCTTATGAGCAGTCACAAGCTTTAGTTCGCCAGCAAT
>CAYNFX010000193.1:0-2076 GCA_964396555.1 uncultured Alkaliflexus sp. | reverse complement strand
GATTTGCAGGGCAAGGAGTTGAGAGAAGGTCATATTTCAAGTTGTTTTATGGCTATGCTAAAGCGGTCTACTGCCTTCTGGACAGCATTCCAGCCCCCACTGCGTGAGTGCTGGTTGACTGTAGCCTGGGTTATTCCTAAAGTTTGTGAGATTTCTTCCTCATTATGTCCCAATAGCTTCAGATAAATAACCTCGCATTGTCTTGCCGTGCTTTTTGCAATTAACACGTCCAAAAGGGCAAGCACTGGGCCAAACTCGTCTTCAATATTCTGTTGGGAAGAGGCTATGAAGAAGGTTGATTTTACTATGGCATTCTTTCCATGAGTGCCTGGCTGACTGTTGATAATACGTCCTGAAAGATAGATAGCTTCTCCGTCAATTATTCCTTTTACCGGATCAAAACGAGAAATTTCCCCTATTCCAATTGCCAGACGTATCCCATATGTTCGAAAAAGTCCAGCTTCCTTTCTTCCTGATGCTATTACATCAGAAGCCGCTTTTATATAGTATTTGACCAGGAGGGCGACCCGTAAGGCCTGCCCGGGTTGCGGCAGATAGCCTTCCAGATAATCACCCTTTATCACTCTAGCAAAGACACTGAAATGCTTGTCTAGTAAAGTCACAAGATCCTTAAGCCTTTGCTCAAGAAGTTCCCTCCCCTCGATACTTAGGCTGGTGAAAGACACGATATCGCCGGAAATACTTGCTTTGAACTGTGTTTTAGTCATGATCGTCAAGGGATTATGAATTACTAAATTTATAACTTTTAATTGCCATTTGCACTGATGCTGATTTTTGGTTTTATTCAGATAGGTTATAAAGCCTATAAATAACAAATATAGGTTAATAAACCTATAAATGCAAAATATAGACTATAAAGCCTATAAATTCCATAAGAAAGGGGTGGTATTTATCGATGGGCTTTTTTTGCTACTTTTGGGATTGTTATATTGAAGATATGAGTCAGGTATTGGAGAGTTTCGCAGCAATAGATTTTGAGACTGCAAATGAGTTTCCTACCAGCGTGTGCAGTGTGGGGATTGTTATAGTGCGTGATGGTGAGATATGCGACAGTTTCTACAGTCTGATTAAACCTGAACCAGATTATTACCGCCAAATTAATATGGGCATCCATGGAATAACTCCTGAGGATACAGCCAATGCTGCTGTTTTTCCTGATGTGTGGAAACAGGTGGAATCTCTGATAGACGGACTTCCTCTGATTGCCCACAATAAAGGTTTCGATGAAGCATGTCTTAAGGCCTGCTTTAAGACCTATATGATGGATTATCCCGATTACGAGTTTTATTGCACGCTGCAAGGGTCAAGGGCTATATTGAAGGGCTTGCCAAACTATAAACTTACTACTGTAGCGGAGTATTGTGGCTACTATCTCGATAATCACCACAATGCCCTGGCGGATGCGGAGGCATGCGCCAGAATTGCTATCAGGCTCTACTCCAGGTAATGCTATGAATTCAATAATTTTATTTATTTTTAGCTACCTAAAACTCTTAAACACCACTAATTATGCCAATTATTATTCTTATTGTTGGAGTAGTGATTCTTCTACTGGTTATTGGTCTTTACAATAACCTAATCAGAAAGCGCAACGAAGTCGATTTTGCATTTGCCGCAATTGATACCCAACTTAAAAAGCGCTACGACCTGATTCCAAATCTTGTTGCCACCGTTCAGGAATATGCCAGGCATGAGAAGGAACTGCTGACCAAGGTTGCTGAACTTCGTGCAAAGGCCGTTTCGGGCAATCTCAGCCAGAATGAACAGGTGGATCTCAATAACCAACTGTCTGCCGGCATTCGCAACCTGATGGTTGCGATGGAGGCTTATCCGGAGCTTAAGGCTAACGAGAACTTCATTAACCTGCAACGCAACCTTACCGAAATAGAATCTCAGATTGCCGCAGCAAGGCGTACCTACAACGCTACAGTTACCGATTTCAACAACAGTATTCAGGTCTTTCCTGCAAATATCTTTGCCGGGATGCTTGGCTTTACAGCCAGACAACTGTTTGTTATTCCTGAGGCCGAACGGCAGAATGTCAATGTAAAGCAA
>CAYNFX010000192.1:0-2092 GCA_964396555.1 uncultured Alkaliflexus sp. | reverse complement strand
GCCTGGTTGATTGCAGAGATAAGTCCTACAAGTCCCAGAGCCAAACCACCTCCGAAAACGGCAGCTGACTGAAGCCATGTAACAGCTGGAGTCAGCAGACCAAAACCGTTGAGCAGAAAGTAACCGGCAAAACCATACAATCCCTGACTACCCGGAAGTGCTGTAAGCATTACATATGTTCCAAAGCCATCATCTTTTTTCTTAAGCGCTCCTATGGATGCATTGGCTGCAATAGCACAACCAATCGCACTTCCTGTACCTGACAAGCCGACCATCAAGCCGATTCCCAAATAAGCTAATAAAATAGGTTCCATGTTTGATCTTTTTAATTGTTATTTTTCAACAGCATTATTCTCAATTTGTTCCGGCTCAGTAGCAAAAGGTGAGTATTTTCTACCTCCACCGGTAAAGCCGGCATTCTTGTAAAACTCAACAAAGGTAAGCCTTATTGGGTGTACGAAAGCACCAATGCCTCCCATCACCAATGTGATTCCATGTCCCGCCAAAAGTATAATAGCCATTATAATAAAACCTATAACAGGTATGTCTGGTTTCATAGTTGTAGCCATCATATTGAATACAGATGCAAGGATTCCTCCTGATATCCCAAGGGCAAACAAACGCACATAGGACAGCATGTCACCAAGAACCCCTGTTACCATACCATAAGTATCCCATAAACCGGCAAGTATATTCATAAATATATTGCGCTTCGGGTCATTTAGCACAAAGATCAGGATTCCTGCTCCTATTCCAATGCCCTTATAGAGATATCCTGCAAGAGGCTCATGTATTATTCCCTTTGAACCAAGCAGATATGTACTACCCATACCAAGAATCATAATAATCCAGCCTATTGTGCTGAATGCATATCTAAATCCATGATTAATAGTAATGTTCGCAACTTTTATAAACATACCGAACATTATCTGAATAGCACCAAGTATCAGAGACAGAGTGAATAACTGATCTGTTGTAATAAACTTCTCCTTAAATCGTTCCAGGAAGGGGACTCCAAAGTCAGCCATACTCATTCCGAAGAATGAACCGGTACAGCAACCGAAAATTACTGTTGCTAGACCCAGGAACTGACCAAGTGTAAGGACCTGCTTCATTTTTTTCAGCTTCCTTTTCGCAATAGTGGCAGCAAGCAGAACTATCAGACCATAGCCGGCATCACCTAGGGCAATACCAAAATACAGCATATAAAAAGGTGCAAAAAATGGTGTCAGGTCGAGTTCCCTGTAATTGGGCATATCATAAAAATCGCCTATCATCTCAAAGACTCTGGCAAACCTGTTATTCTTAAGAAGTACAGGAACCTTCTCGTCAGGCAGTGGATCACGGGAAATTGAAGCTACTATCTGCGTTTCCAGGTACTTATCCAGCTCTTCGCACTTATTTTTGGGAACCCATCCCTCAACCAGTTTTACCTTTCCCTCAGCTTCATCAGATGTTTGATTCCTTACAAATGCCAGGTCGAATTTAGCCTTAAGTTCTCTTCTGTAAATCTCGATTTCCTTTGCTCCATACCATGCAATAGAGTCTAACAGGCTACTTAGTTCTGATATCTTCTTGGTGGTCTCATCCACAAGGAGCTTCAGATCAGATATCGAATGTTCAGGCACTGCTATCTCATCCACACCGGGCAGTTCAACAGATTCAGGCTCACCTTTATATGAAGCAAGAATAAAATATATATAGCCTTGATGCTCGCTTACAATACCAAGGGGATACTCCTGCAACCATTCATCCTGAAAGTTCTTGAGAGAGCATAGCAAAAAACGCAGGTTGATGCCTGATTCAGTAAGCTTTAGAACAGTAGTTCGAGAGAATTCCCCCCATGGCTCAAGCTGCTTAATCTCCTTTTCCAGGCCGACCCGAAACTGTTCCAACCTTTCCAGTTCTGCTTCAGCGTCTTTCAGTCTGCCAAGCAACATCTCTCCACCGCCACTTTGCAAAAGTGCAGGTGCCTCTTTTAGAGCATTCCTTCGTACGTTGAGATTTTTGAGAGTCTGGTTTACATCTGCAAGAGAGCGCATCATCTCCTGCATATCTTCTGCAGGTTCGGCAGCTTTGGCTTCGATGTGCA
>CAYNFX010000191.1:0-2097 GCA_964396555.1 uncultured Alkaliflexus sp. | reverse complement strand
TTTCTCACAAGGTCAGCGATCATAATATTTTCCGCCCTTTCCTTTGCCGATTCCTGAAGTAACCTGCGGTTTGCCTCCGTTTCAGACTGTGCTGAACCCTTTGGGGCAGTTCCCTTCATTGGCATTGAATAGAGCTTGTTACCTCTCTTTGTAATAAAGCGTTCGGGGGATGCACAAAAGGCAAACTTCTGTCTGTACTTTACAAAGGAGGCAAAGGGCATGCGTGACCTTTCAAGCAGACTGACAAAGAGGGTTGAGGGGTCTGTGATACGGCCATGGGCGGTAAACTCCATGCAGTAGTTTACCTCGTAAATATCCCCCCTGTGAATATGTCCCTGTAGTCCAAGTACGTCTTTTATATAATCCTCTCGTGAAATAGCCGGTTCAAGTGCTATACCTTTCAAGGGAGCATCTTGGGATACTTCCTGATATCCTATGTAACTCGACTCGCACTCCTTGTATTTCGGTCCACCTTTCAACCTGACAACCTCAGAAGCCTTATCTGCTTCAGAATAATCTCCGCAAATAGTCTGCCTGCCGGATATATCGGTCTTTATCTGTTCTCTGTTTACATCTGACTGCTCCGCAGAATACGGGTGACTGGGTCTGAACGAATCCTCACGAATATTGCCTGATGTAGCTTGCAGAGCCTCTGTTTTATGGGCCTCTGTTCCCCTTTGTTGCCCCTCAGTCACCGATTCCATAAAACACCTGGCTTCATCCTCGCTGTTGTGCCAAGGGTCATAGCCCAGGCGGAGCTTGCCTTCCTCACAGATTAAGATCCACCGGGGCCTAAAAAAGTGCACTTCCGGAAAACCAACAAGCGGATCAGGTAGCTTATCGCTTATCCCAAAGATCTCATCCTTTAGTTCATAGCACAACCATCCCAGATACCAGTCATCCGTCAGGTCTCTATCGAGCCCTGACAATGAACCTTGGGTTGATTCCAGATAGTCATATGCAGCAACTGATTCATAGCAGGATAAACTACCATAGAATGATTCGCTTGATCTCAGTCCGTCACACAAAATGATGGCCTGTTCGAAGGACATTGCAGCCCTTGCCATCCCGGCAATAAGGTCCGTTGTACAGCCCTCCTTTTCAATCCAATTCCGCATCTTTTCTGTCTAGTTGTTAGTCTGCAAATTTAAGTATGAAGGTGACAAAAGATAAAAAAAGGCAGTTTTTATGTAGATGACCTCTTTTAATTGACGAAATATGAAACAGTTGTGATAAATATCCGTAAAAATGATGAATTTTATAATTGGTTTACATTAAGTTTGTCTATATCAGGCTAGTTGTGGGATAGGGGGGAAGGCATAGTTCTTATTAACATGATTTAATTATGAGAAATCTATACCGATCGCTTATTATTTTTCTTTTCGGTTCGTTTTTTCTTTCATCTGCAGTTGCAGAAGTTATTTACGTGAGACCGGGTGAATCAGGTAGTTTATGGAATGGCAAGTCTCCGGTTTATTCAGAACTCGGTCAGGCTCTTTTGAATGCACAGGCAGGTGATGAGCTGTGGGTAGCTGCAGGTATATATAAACCTACAACAGGTAATGACCGCAGTATATCCTTCGAACTAAAGGAAGGCGTAAAGCTCTATGGAGGCTTCGTGGGAACAGAAACAAACCGTGATCAACGTGACCCATACAAGAACAAAACAATACTTAGCGGAAATATTGGTGACCAGTCTATTCACACAGATAACTCCAGATCAGTTGTAAATGCTGATGGATCTTTGGTTGCAATAACAGAAGCGGCTGTAATTGACGGATTTATAATTGAAAACGGATACTCACCAACCACTTGGTATGGTGGTGGACTTTACCTTGAGAATGCTTCACCAAGGGTAGTTAATGTATGGTTTCGCAACAACCACGCCATAATGGGTGGTGCAGTTTATGGTGATGCGACTTCGGCAGCGGTTTTTGCAAATGTAATCTTTTCATCCAACTCATCCTCTTCTGCAGGTGGAGCAGTATATGCCCAGGGAGCAATGACTTTCTACCACTGTCTGTGGTATGGCAACCATAATGCAGTTGCTTCCTCAGCTGCATCATTGACTGATGATGCTTCTATCTACAACTCAAT
>CAYNFX010000190.1:0-2171 GCA_964396555.1 uncultured Alkaliflexus sp. | reverse complement strand
CTATGCAAAACTAAGAAAAAAGTAGTGGTTCAACTTCAAAATATCATCATTTTGTTCTATTTATCTTCAATTGAACAAATCATCTGTGTTTTTAAGAAAAGAAAGAATAAATTTGTACAATTGTAGAGCAAGGTCTTTTTATTCATACGGTTTAGGAGACCGTCAGCATAGCAAACTCAAATCTTTAATTCATAATACTTGCAAATGCATCTAAGAAGCATTAAAGGTACCTTAAGGATAATTGCCTTTACCTCAACCATATTACTGATGTTCGCATCATGTATCCCTCAAAAGGAAATTATATATTTTCAGGATCATGAAGATGAAAAAGGGTATGATAACCCTTATGGTACGCCTTATACAGTGACTGAGAAATATATTCTGCAACCCAATGATGCTCTGCTTATCAGGGTAAATACCGCAAATCCCAAACTTTCAGAGTTTTTCAACGCAGGAGGCAGCAACCAGAATGTTGCTGCCACAGGCCAGAGTCCACTGTACACCTACCCTATTGATGACAGCCTATATATTGATTTCCCATTTGTAGGCAAAATCAGACTTGATGGTTGTACACGTGCCATGGCCACAGAACGCATCAGAGTGGCCCTTATCCCCTATGTTAACGATGCTCAGGTCACAGTGAGACTGGCAAACCCCTCCTTTGTAGCACTTGGTGAAGTCAACAACAGGGGGCGTATTCCAATGGGACGTGAACAGGTTACAATTTACGAGGCTGTAGCAATGGCAGGTGATGTTCGTCCTTTTGGTAAGAAGCGGGAAGTAAGAGTTGTCAGACCAACTACCGAAGGCTCGATCAGCTTTTTTGTTGACCTGACCGACAAGAACCTTCTGGATTCAGACTTATATTATATATATCCCAACGATATTATCTATATCAGACCTATGAAGGCTAAGCAGTGGGGTATCGGGGAGTCATTCTCCTTTGGAGTATTCTCCTCTTTGTTAGCTATGTACCTGACTCTAAATGCCATCTTTGGAAAATAAGGATTTAATGGATCAAAAAAAGTTTCAAAATAAAGGCTCCGGTATCCCTGCTAGCAATACAGGGATTACTATTGACTACAAAAAATTGATTGCTGACGTTATCAGATTCTGGTGGTTGTTTGTAATCACAATATTTCTTGCCCTGGCTGTTGTGTACATGATTCACAGGTATACACAATCTGTTTACAGGGCTTCACTTGTGCTACTTGTTGACGAAAGAGGCAGTGACAAGACACAGGCCAACATGATGGAAGGCTTCGGCCTTAGTACAGCAATGCGTACACTTGAAAACCAAATCGCCATTCTTACCTCTTGGGAAATGGTAAGGACAGCAATTAAGGAACTTGACTTCGATATTTCATATTATAAGACAGGTCGAGTAAAGAATTCGGAACTCTATGGAGGACTTCCTTTTTTGATATATTTTGATCAGGAGTTTCCTCAATTACTAAATACCCCTGTCTACCTGACAGTTATTGACGATGAAAGATTCAGGCTTGATATTGAGGCAGAATCAGGCGCCAGTTATCTATATGGCCCGGAGAAATATGGACCTTCAACAGGAAGAATTCTTTATAGTCAGGAATTCAGATATGGGGATCTTGTAGAAACTCCATGGCTCAAGTTGAGGATATACAACAAGGACTTGTCCAAACCGGAGGAAAAGGCGTATTATTTTGTTTTCAATAGTCCGGACGAACTGACTTCATCCTATAAGTCCAGTTTTTCATACAGCCGTTCAAATGATAACTCAAGTATTGTAAGGCTATACGTGACCGGGCACAATAGTTCGAAGAATATAGTCTTCCTCAATAAGATGGCAGAGGTTTTTATCCGTAACAACCTGGAAAGAAAGAATCAGATTGCCACCAATACAATTGATTTCATTGAGGAACAATTGCTTATAATTTCCGATTCTCTGTCAAGCAAGGGAACCGAACTAAGTCACTTCCGTACTGAGCATCAGATTCAGAGCCTTTCAGCGCAGACTGAGATTTATTTTGCCAGACTCGAACATATTGACGAGACTGCTTCGGAACTGTACCTCAAGAGAAACTACTATAATTATCTCGCTAAGTATTTCAGAGCTGATACCTTGTTTGACAACACAATAGCTCCTGCTCAGTATCCTATCGAGAATACTTCAATATTCCAGCATATCAACA
>CAYNFX010000189.1:0-2245 GCA_964396555.1 uncultured Alkaliflexus sp. | reverse complement strand
AGCGAGGTGCCGCTACTGCTTGAGGCATCCAGCCCCAGGGCTGAAAAGGTGCTTCTCGAGCTGGCAGGGGATATCAGTAACAAGGTGCAGATCTCAAATGCCCGGATGCGCAAGGCTCTTCATATTAGTGCTGTGTTTGCATGCAACTTTGTTAACCATATGTATGCCCTTGCAGGGGAACTGTTAGAAAAGGAGGGGCTTAGTTTTACGCTGCTGGAGCCGCTGATCAGGGAAACTACCCAGAAGGCTCTGACTATGAGTGCCAGAGATGCTCAGACCGGCCCTGCACGGAGGAAGGATAGGGTAGTTATGAACCGACATATTGAAACCTTGAATGACAAGAGTTTTCACCGCGAGATCTATACCCTGGTGTCGGAAAGTATTATGAAAATGTATTCGGAGTAGCCGATTTTTTGGCTAAATTCGCAAAAACGTGTGAAATGACCAATTTCAAGGAAGATCTTATGCGGGTGAAAGCATTCGCTTTTGATGTAGATGGTGTGCTGAGTTCTGAAATTGTGCCTATAAGTACCAGCGGTGAACCGATACGGACCGTCAATCTAAAGGATAGCTTTGCAATTCAGAAGGCAATAAAGCTTGGATATCCGGTAGCAATAATCACTGGTGGTAACAGCGAATCTGTAAGAAAGCGGTACTCGCTTCTGGGTGTTAAGGATATCTACTTTTCAGCTGCACGTAAAGTGCCCGAGTTTAATGACTGGATTAGCAGACGTGACATCAAAGCTGAAGAGGTGATGTATATGGGTGATGACCTTCCTGACTGTGGAGTGATGAGGCTTGTTGGTGTGCCGGTTTGTCCGGCTGATGCTGTAGAGGAGGTGAAGTCACTTTGCAAATACATTAGTGACCGCAAAGGGGGACACGGTTGTGTCAGGGATGTAATCGAACAGGTACTGCGCGCCCACGGAAGATGGGGTAGCGTTATGGAATGGTAATCCATACACACACTATATGGCATTTCTGCGACTCATACGGGCTAAGAATCTGCTTATAATCGCACTACTTCAGTGTCTGATGCGATATCTTCTTGTTTTGCCAATTCTGGACTTCTATGGTCTGGAACCGGTAATGAGCAATGCGCGTTTCATTTTGCTACTGGTTGCTACTCTGTCTCTTGCTGCATCGGGTTATGTGATCAACAATTACTTTGATGTTAAGACTGATATAATCAACCGATTCGACAGGGTTGTTGTTGGAAAGGTTTTTTCCAGACGTGTCGTTCTGCTGTGGCATGTCGTGTTTACTATACTTGGCATGTTTTCCGGCCTCTTGTTGGCATATTTTACCCGTAAGGAGAATTATGCGCTGATGTTTATCATTATCCCGGGATTGCTGTGGTATTACTCCACTACATTTAAGAAACAGATTCTAATCGGCAATCTTGTGATTGCTTTTCTTACTGCCCTTGTGCCATATTTTGTCGTGTCGCTTGAGTTTGCTTCAATGGCCAGAGTTTATGGCTCTGAGATCTTCATATCTGAAGCATGCTCTGCTGCCTGGTCATGGGTAAGCGGTTTTGCTTTCTTTGCGTTTGTTACAACTCTGGGTCGGGAGATTATTAAGGATATGGAGGATATGAAGGGAGACCGGGAGGCAGGATGCAAGACTCTGCCCTTAGAAATGGGTGAGTCGTACACCAAGACTGTTGTGCTGGCAATCAATATTGCTACGGTTATAGCTCTGGGAGTTGTATGGTTGATTGTTCCTGAATTGCGTGGCAGTAAGCTTACCATTGCATACTTTGCTATTATGCTTGTCCTACCTTATGTTATTCTGTCATATGTTCTTATAAAAGCCTCCAAACCCCAAGATTATCACCGTGCCTCCCAGATCAGCAAACTTATTATGCTGGCGGGGATACTTTATGTGTTTGTTGCTCAAACTTTTTTTTAATGCTTGATAATCTTAAGGATTACAGAATTATACTTGCCTCGCAGTCGCCCCGCAGACAGGAGCTGCTGAAGATGGCTGAGGTAGATTTTGAAGTAGTTGTAATTCCCGATCTGGAAGAGAGTTTTCCGGATTCCCTGCCTGCTAATCAGACTGCTGAATTTCTGGCTCGTAAGAAGATGGAGGGATACAGTGAGTATTGGTCTCAGCCCAAGACTCTTGTGATCACTGCTGATACTGTTGTTGTACTGGGTGATGAGGTTCTTGGAAAGCCACATGGCCGTGAGGATGCAATAACTATGCTTAAAAGCCTGTCAGGAGCGGTGCATACTGT
>CAYNFX010000188.1:0-2299 GCA_964396555.1 uncultured Alkaliflexus sp. | reverse complement strand
TTAACTATATGCCTTGTAATGGCCATATGTCCATTTTGAGCCATTATATGAGGAACCTATATCATACAGTCAAGTATATAGATGACCAGGATGAGAGTCTTTTTACGTATGAACAAAAGCTCCAATATGCCAGTACATTAAGGTCGCAGCTATCTATTCACGAACAGCTTATAGTTTATTATAATGCCATTTCTGTCTTAGGTAAAACATGGATTGATGATGGATTACTTGCAAAGTATTGCGTAATAAAGAATCTGCCAATCCCATTGGCTGACTTTTATAGAAGTCCTCTAGCATTGTTTCCTGAGAAGAACTCGTTTAATAAAACGATGTTTGAGTGGACGGAATTACATACCAGGATTGAACTGTAGCACGAAGGAACAGTTAAGGGTTTCAGTGAGAAATAAAAAAAATTAATTATTATCAGGTAATTAACTGGTTATAAGTCATGGGCAGACTATTATCTTTAATTGCTACACTGACCTTTGCGTTTGTGTTTTTAACAAGCACTGATTGCCAGATCACTGGCAATAGGGCATTGATAGTCTTGGATGTGCAGGAGAACCTGATTTATCCGCAATCCAAGCTACATATTGATTGCTCTGATCTGGATACGTTTTTCAGAAATATCAATATGTCGATAGAGAGTTTTAATGAGAGAGGCGAGTTTGTTATCTATGTAATTAATGAGTGGTCAAATCCATTTGTGAATATGTTCACCGGGAATGTCTGTAAGAAGGGAGGCACGGGTGTGGGTCTTGACAAGAGGCTGTTGGTGGTAAATGATATTCTATACTCCAAATCCAGGCCTAATGCATTAACAAACCAGTCATTGTTGGAATTCCTTAGGGATAATAAAATCACAGATGTGTTTGTGGCTGGTTTGTTTGCAGAGGCATGTGTAAAGGCTACTTCCAGGGGATTGCTAAAGGAAAGTTTTAAAGTTTTTGTAATTGGGGATGCCCTTGGCACGAAAAGTAAAGATAGGAAGGCTGGTGCTCTTGAATATTTTGAGAATAATGGAATCCAGGTTGTTAATACAGAACTGTTATGGAAACTAAGATAAGGGAAAGTATAGGCTATCCTCTGCAACTTGAGAAGTTATATCGTTCCGACAAAAAGGGATTCACCAAGTCTTTTCGGGACTTGTACCCGGAAATATCTGAACATCCCATTGCCGGCTTTTGGAAGGCAAGGCTTGATTTTGACGACAAAGGGACTTTGAAAATTGAAGTTTCAGGCCGGAGCCTGACAACTTTATTTCTGGTATGTGCGATATGTGGGTTTCTGATTAAGATACCTGACTTATTTAATATTGATAGTGCCTACCACTTTTACGAAAAGAACGCTGCATTAATTGTATTGTTTGGCTTATCAGCCTATGCCTTGTTAAGCAACGGGGCGGTCAATCTCAGGCATGTATTGATTACGATTGCCGCTTTCGTAATCTCTGCAGTATATGTTAATATGTTACCTTCTGAATATGGAAGCGATACGATTACGCTGGCTTATCTTCACCTTCCTTTGGTGATGTGGTGCGTATGGGGCTTAATATACATTGATTTTGATATAAAAGACCCTGCTAGGAGAATTGCTTTTCTTAGGTATAATGGAGATGTGGTTATACTTTTTGCAATGATAGCTTTGGCAGGGGGCTTACTTACCGCATTGACAATTGGCTTGTTTTCTGCTATTTATATAAATATTGAAAGGTTTTATTCAGAATATGTAATAATAATCGGGGCAGTATGTGCTCCTGTTGTAGCTGCCTTTGTGTTAAGGATATTTACGGGTGTGACAAGTAAGATTGCGACCATCATTGCCAATATTTTCAGCCCACTAGTACTGATAACTTTGGGCGGATACCTGATTAGTATGGCTATTACAGGAAAAGACCCATATGATGACAGGGAGTTTTTGCTTGTTTTCAATTGTCTGCTAGTGGGGGTTATGGCATTAGTAATTTTTTCTGTATCAGAATACTCTGGTAAACTTGCGAAGTTCGGAGAAGTAGTATTATTATTTCTGTCAACTCTAACATTAATTGTAGATTTGATAGCTTTGTCGGCTATTTTATACAGGGTTAGCGAGTTTGGCTTTACTCCAAACAGGATTGCGGTGTTGGGTTTCAATCTTCTTGTTTTTGGCAATCTTATTCTTATTTCAGCCAGGCTATTAAGGGCAGTATTAGGTAGAGCTGACATTGTGAGAGTGGAAGGAGCAATAGCAGGTTATTTGCCGGTATATGCAATATGGGCCTTTCTGGTGGCCTTTGGCTTCCCACTTATCTTCGGGATAT
>CAYNFX010000187.1:0-2305 GCA_964396555.1 uncultured Alkaliflexus sp. | reverse complement strand
CCCATACCCAGTCAGATGCAGCCTGATAATACGCCATAATAAACGGATCATTCCTTACCGGGCCAAGATTAATTACAACGCTTGGATCCCATACCCATACTCCATTAGCCTTTACAAACTGATCTGTTACTTCAGTACTGCCATCATTTTTCTTCCAAACACCTTCAGTAAGAATATACTCTTCAGCACCAAAGGTTCCTACAGCGCCATTGAAGAACAGTACATTTTTGGTATCTTCCTCCAATGCATAAGGAAATTTGTTTTTCAGGAATGTTGGCAGGAATCTTTCTGCAGGATTTGAAGAACTAAAATAGTTGATTCCCATTGCAGCATAATCTGACATACTCAAGACAACAGCAGAGTTATCAGGTTGCCATACGCTTCCGTTGTATTTATACAATGTGTAAATATTATTTTGTACAGAAGCAGCCTTTTGCATTGAGGCCGATTTTTGAGCAGTACGTGTATAGGTATTGACTTTTACGTCATAAACCTGATATGTTGTACTTTGAGGTACTGTGTTATCACCCTGGTACCGTAATGCAACTACAATGTCCTTACCCTTGAATGCATTAAGAGATGCCGCACCAATACTTACTATAGGGCTATAACCTGTAGTAAACTGTGGAATAGAAAATGCATCAGTAACATTAGTCCATGTTGCAGTTTCTACATCTCCATCATAATCATCAGAAACAAGAATTGACAAACAGTCGTGGTTGTGGTATCCTACTACCAAGTTGAGAGACAGTTGAGAATGTCCATCAGCAGGTACTGAAATATCGGAAGATACAAGCCATCCGTCCTGCAATTCAGCAGGACTTGCATTATGAGCTGAGAATACTGCTCTGTAATCACCCTGATATGAACTTGTAGTCCAAGCCTTTGTACCACTCAGAGTAATATTATCCCATGCGTCAAGTCCATTTTCAAAGCCTTCTGCAAACACATTCTGAACAGTAACATCAGTCTCGTCGCCCAGCTGAACATTGTCAATCTGATAAGTAGATGTTTTATTGTTATTGGCATCTCCCGCATAGCGGAATGCAACTCTAACATTTCCTTCCTTATACGCTGACAAATCCAGGAGACCAGCAACATACAAATTTGTATAGCTGTTGCCTGTGTTGTAAAAAGCAAAGTTATGGGTAACATCTACCCATGTTGCCTCAGTAGGATCTCCTTCTGCATAATCTTGAGATACAAGAACCTGAAGGAGGTAAGCATTGAAATAACCAATATTCACATCAAAGCTTAGAGTTGGTGACTCAGCCTGTGCTAGGTTTACCTCAGGACTAATCAGCCATGCAATAGCCTCTCCACCGGCACCAAAAGCAGAAAACTGAGGATAAAAGTTGCCATTATTTGACTTTCCGTCCCAGCCTTTTGATCCTGCTTCAATATAGTTAACCCATGAAGCAAGTTCAACCGGAGCGTTTGCTGTAATTGAACTAAAATCTTCACTGATTTGAGTTGGTACAGGATCAACGAAGTCGTCTGGTTCTTCCTCAGAATAGTTGTAGACCACAGCCTTAATAGTTCCAGATGCTGCATCCGGATAAGCAGCAGAAAGTAATGTGTTTACATAGCGTGACAATGGCTTTTCAGGAGTCAGGTAAAGGATTGGCTCACCACTCCATACAGTCTTATAGTCATTCTGTGACAAGGTATAAATACCGGTTGCAGCAAGTTCTGCCAAATGAGCAGGGGCTTCGTCCTGGTAATTATAGGTAACCCTAACTACTGATTTATCATCAGCAGCCTTATAAAGGCTTGCAAGATAGTTGGGAATATACTTTGCAGCCTTAAGAGCAGACGAGAATGTCTGTGTGGTCTTAAGGTTGCTCAGTTCTGCAGAAACTCCCTCCTGTGTTGCCAAGGTTTTGTTTGCACTTAAATTGGATATGGCAGCATAATCAGCTTCTGTTAATACCAGATCCTTGTTCTTGATATCCACCGGTGCTGCTAATTCGTCAAGCCCCGGAAAGTACTCGTCATTGTATTCGCAGGAGATTAGCGCAACCAATGCGAGACTAACAATATAATAGATTATTTTTCTCATTGCTCAGATAATAAACGGTTCTTAGAAACTTATCTTCATTCTTACGGTATAGGTTCTGCCAAAACCATAGAATATACGGTTTGCTGACTGCCAGGTGCCATCACCGCCATCATATGCATCAGCAATATATTCCTGATCGAACACATTGTTTACATTACCTGACAATGTTGCCCTAGTGCTTCCAAGAGGGAAACTATATGAAGCAAAGAGGTCGAACAGGTGAGATTCAGGGATTTCCCATGG
>CAYNFX010000186.1:0-2371 GCA_964396555.1 uncultured Alkaliflexus sp. | reverse complement strand
ATAAGTGCTTGATTTAACGATGATATAGACAAATTGTCTATATTTAGTTAGTGAACCAATCCAAACTCAAATCAAAAATAATATTATGAAATGTTAATGAAATTAACAACATAAATAACTGTCATTTAAATCTTATAAAATCACAAAAGCCTGTAAATCATGCGATTTACAGGCTTTTGATTTTCTTTGAAATGCATTTTGTCGGGGTGAGAAGATTCGAACTTCCGACCCCTACGTCCCGAACGTAGTGCGCTACCGGGCTGCGCTACACCCCGATTTTTGACTGTGCAAATGTATGAAAAGTATTTATTGCAACAAGGGAAAAATTTACAATAATTGCGAACTCCAAAACCCCGGACTGCGCCCTGTTATTGCATTTCGTTACCTAAATACCATATCCCTGTTAACGGTAAGATTTGTTGATCAGCACACAATCGGCCAATACCATTGCTGCCATTGCCTCAACTATCGGAACAGCTCTCGGCACTACACAGGGATCATGTCTGCCCCGAGCTTTCATTACGACTTCATTGCCCGACTTATCTACTGTATTCTGATCTTTTAGTATCGTTGCTACAGGCTTGAAGGCTACACTGAAATATATATCTTCGCCATTGGATATACCGCCCTGAATACCGCCTGAATTGTTGGTTCTGGATCTTATCTTGCCGCCCTCGGTATAAAACTCGTCGTTGTGCTGTGAACCCATCATCCCAGCTGCACCAAAGCCTGAACCATACTCAAAGCCCTTGACAGCATTGATGCTTAGCATTGCCTGACCCAACCTTGCGTGAAGCTTGTCAAAAACTGGATCCCCCAGGCCAACGGGTGCATTCTTTATAACGCAGGTTACTACCCCACCAACTGAATCATGATTCACCCGGATTCCGTCAATATACTCAATCATTTTTTCGGCCAAAACAGGGTCAGGGCACCTGACAATATTATTTTCTGCAACACTGAGATCGAGCTCTCTGTAATCCTTTTCCAGCTTCAACATACCTACCTGAGACACATAGGCCTGAATGCTGACTCCATACTGCCTTAACATGAGCTTGGCAACGGCTCCGGCAACTACTCTGGCTATGGTCTCACGGGCAGAACTACGGCCCCCTCCCCTATGGTCACGCACACCATATTTAGCCTCATATGTATAGTCAGCATGTGAAGGCCTGAAGATATCCTTCAGATTGTCATAATCACCTGAACGCTGGTCCTTGTTCCAAACAGCAAAAGCCAGAGGGGTCCCGGTTGCCACATGGTCCATGTGACCGGAGATAAATTCTACCTTGTCGCTTTCATCACGGGGCGTTGTAATCCTGGACTGACCCGGACGCCTTCTGTCAAGTTCACCTTGAATAAAGTCCATATCCAGTACCAAACCGGGTGCTACCCCCTCAATGATACCGCCAATGCCCCTACCATGGGACTCACCAAATGAAGTCAGCTTGTATAGTGTTCCAAATGAATTTCCAGCCATTATCAATAGTTTATGTTGTAGTTTGTCAAAAATAGGGCATCATAGCGAGACTTCAAAATCATAAAACAAAAAGGGGAACTGCGTTACCCGCAGCTCCCCATGTATTTTTATCCTCTTTGGATTATTAGCAGTTGCAACCTGAACCGCAGTTATGTTCATGATCGTGATCGTGATCGTGTCCACATCCGCAAGAGCTGGTAGCAGCAAGAAGTTCAGCTTCTGTAGCTTCTCTTACTGTAAGAACAGAACCTGTAAAAAACAAGTCATCACCAGCCAATGGGTGGTTGAAGTCCATCTTGACAGTTTCGTCAGTAACTTCAAGAACAATACCGTTCAGGCGGTTACCCTGAGCATCCTGCATAGGAATTGTGTTACCTAGTGTAAGCAGGTCCTCATCAATTGCTCCTTCGATTTCGAAAATATTCTTTGGAAGATCAACAACAGCGTCTTCATTGACATCACCATATGCTTCATCAGCCTTAAGGTCGAAGCTGAAAGAATCACCTTCTACAAGTCCTTCAAGCTTTTCTTCAAAAACCTGAAGCATGCGTCCTGCACCGAAAAGGAATTCCAAAGGAGCATCCTTTGTTGTTTCTTCTATCATCTCCCCGTCAGCGCTATTTAGTCGCAACTGGTATGTTAAGGATACAAATTTATTTTTCCCAATCTTCATAATAATGTAACGTTAAATGTTTAAATATCAGCCCGACCAACCTACGGAAGGAGCTTATGAATATAGCCTGCAAAGAAAGGCAGTTTTTCGTTCTTATCAAAAAGAAAAGTCCAAAAAACTGCTTCTTTAACACACAAAAACGGCTTTTGGTTCGATGTAAATGCTATACTATTTTTTCCTGACAAGTGAGACTATCCACAGAAGTATGACGGCACCAA
>CAYNFX010000185.1:0-2378 GCA_964396555.1 uncultured Alkaliflexus sp. | reverse complement strand
ATGGTTTGATTGAAGAAGTTCACTCCGGCATTGACCCCAAGACCCTGGGCACCAGCAGTAATACCAAAGGCCAGAATGGCGGCTAATGTCAAAAGAGCTTTTCTTTTCATAGTGATAATAGTTTAATTAATAAAAGGGTTATAGAACTACAAGGTCAATTACTTACCTTGTCTGGCTGCTTCAGCTTCTGCTTCCTGAAGCATCTTTTCATTTGCTGTAATTACGAATTCAACCCTGCGGTTTAATGCACGATTGGCCTCAGTATCATTTGGATACTTAGGAGAGGTCAGACCGTAACCGATTACTTTAAGTCTTGCGGGAGCTACTCCCTTGGCAATCAGATAGTCGTATACAGCCTTAGCCCTTTTCTCAGACAAAGTCTGGTTGTAAGCAGCAGCACCTGTATTGTCGGTATGACCCTGAATCTCAATATCAGTGTCGGGATATGTACTAAACACTGTGATCATCTTATCCAGATTGGCCTTAGCTTCTGCTGAGAGGGTTGAGCTGTCAAAACCAAACAGGATGCTGTTGGGAAGTTCAACGATGATACCTTCACCTACGCGTTCCACTGTAGCCTCAGGCACTTTTGCCTTCATCTCTTCTGCCTGTTTGTCCATTTTGTTGCCAATTATGGCACCTGTAACACCACCAACGGTGGCTCCAACTGCAGTACCGACAGCAGTATTACCTGCTGTACGACCGATAATAGCCCCGGCTGCAGCACCACCAACTGTGCCTATGATTGCACCCTTCTGGGCTCCTGTCATTGACTTACAACCGCTAAGAACAACGGCTCCGAGCAATGCAAACAATGCAAATCGACGTATTAACTTCATAGTAAGATATTTAATTATGATTATTAAAAAATCAGGTCTGTAACGAAAATTACTACATTACTTTCCGTAAAGCAATTTTTTATCCCACAACATCCATGCCCAATTCATGGGTTTGTTTAGTTTTATCGGACAAGATCACTAACTTTACAAGAGTAGACAAATACTGTAATCATGGAAAATACCCTGCTTATAATACTCGTTCTGATTGCTGTGCTCAGCCTTGTGATCAATTTCATATTGCTTTCCAAAGGAAGGAAACAGAAAGATAATGCATTTGTTCATGATATCTCACTCCTGCTGCGGGACGAGTTGAAGACCAACAGAACGGAACTCAGTGAGTCTCTGCGTGAAAGCCGCAGTGAACTTGCAGAAGGTCTCGGACGAATGTCACAAAGCCTTAGCGATAAACTGGGACAGATAAATGAGAGTTCCCAGAAGGCTGCACGGGAAAACCGTGAGGAACTTGCAAAAAGTCTGCACCAGTTTCAGGAAACATTTACAAATAATGTAAGAGACTTCAACGAACTGCAAAAGCAGAAATTCGATGATATGGCGCGTCGCCAGGACGAACTAATCAAAGCAACCGAACAGAAACTGGAGAAAATGAGGGAGACTGTTGATGAGAAACTCCACAAAACTCTTGAAGAACGACTGGGGCAATCCTTCAAACTAGTTAGCGAAAGACTCGAGGCAGTTCAGAAAGGACTTGGTGAAATGCAGGTGCTTGCAAACGGAGTGGGCGATCTTAAAAATGTACTCTCAAATGTCAAAACCCGTGGCTTGTTAGGCGAAATACAACTTGGAAATATTCTAGAACAGATAATGAGTGCGGATCAGTATGCAGCTAATGTGATTACTAAGAAGGGTTCAAGCCAGGTTGTCGAGTTTGCTATCAAGCTACCCGGAAGGGATGATAGCGGAAGCCCGGTATATCTGCCAATTGACGCCAAATTTCCGCAATCTGATTACTTACGTCTGCAAAGCGCATTTGAAAGTGGTGACAAATCAATGATAGATGCTGAGACAAAAAACCTGATTCAATCTATTAGGAAGAGTGCTAAAGACATAAGTGAAAAATACCTGGATCCACCAAATACCACCGATTTTGGCATTATGTTTCTGCCTGTCGAAGGTCTTTATGCAGAAGTGGTAAGACAGGAAGACCTTCTTGTCACACTACAAAGAGATTATAAGGTCATAGTAACAGGCCCAACGACTCTTGCTGCTATGCTCAACTCATTGCAGATGGGCTTTAAGACTCTGGCTATCCAAAAACGCAGCAGTGAGGTATGGAATGTACTCGCTGCCGTAAAGGGTGAGTTTGCCAAATTTGGTGACGTTCTTGAAAAGGCACGTAAGAAACTGAATGAAGCAGACAGGGAACTGGATTCACTTGTAGGGACCCGCACCAGGATGATGATGAATAAACTCAGAAGAATCGAAAAACTACCGACAGCAGAACACAGTGCATTATCCGAAGGAAACACAGGAGATGTCTTCGAAGATGACTTTCAAGAAACGGATAACCCCACAGAGTAG
>CAYNFX010000184.1:0-2407 GCA_964396555.1 uncultured Alkaliflexus sp. | reverse complement strand
CAGCAACAGGCAGAGGAAAAGGAAACGGCGCAGCGTCTGGTAAATATGCTTGCTAATTTGGTTTAACACAGCCTCAATAAGTTTAAATAATGCCTCCATAGGATTTGAATACAAGCCCTATATGGTTGTAAGTTTAAAATAAATTTCCGAAAAATGAAAAAAAAAGGGCATTAATCGCCTGAGATATGGGCAACTTAGCGGAAAATACTTTTCTCCTTTGGCGGGTTTCGTCGCAGGTAGTCTATACGATACTCCCGAAAATGCACCGCAAAACGTTCAAGGAAGTTCTCTCCCGGTGCTGGTGCTGGCGACATATTCAGTCTGCCTTCAGGGTCTATGAGAAAATATGCAGGTAGGGCCTGCAGGTCATACAGATCAATAAGCTGCGGATAGGAGGCAAAGTGAAGGAAGTCCCATTTGTAAGGGTTCTTTTTTAACAGTTCCTCGATAGCATCTATGTTTTCATCCATCACTACAGTAACAATCTCCATCTCTTTATTCATGGTTTTGTAATACTGTTCCAGCACGGTCAAATCTCTCAGACTTGCTATGCTGCCGGTGTGGATAAAGTTAAGGTAGACAAACTTACCCTTGTAATCACTTAGATCCCTGTTGCGGCCTTTCTGGTTCTTAAGTCTGAAATCAGGGGCCATACTACCCGGCCTAAGCTTGGAAACCTTGGCATAAACTTCAGATGCTGTCTGCCTTACCTTTGGTGTTGAACCTTTATTTGCGGCACTTTGCAGTGCCGCAAAGACTGTTGCTTCGGGAATGCGCTTGCTGTAGAAAGCTTCAAAGAGGCCGTAGATAAGCACCTGTTCGGTTAGTTCTTGGTTTGTAAACAGCGTGTCCTGCATAGCAATATTGGCTATGCTGTCAAATTCCAAGCGGTCGGCCAAAGCCCGGTTGAGCGGGGTCCTTACATCATCACTGAATCCGGCAGGGACAAAGGACCTAAAGAGTGAGGTAAACAACTGGCTGTAGGAGGGAAGTTGATACTCGACCTGATGCTTGTTAAGTTCAGCAATTAGGTGTCTTGCTATATTTCGTTGGCTCATCTGCCTAAGACGCATAAAAGAGAACTGTTTATGCTTTTGAAAGACAGGATTAGGGTATGTATATTTTGCTGCGAGTTGCTGCTCGATCTGTCGTGCCAGTGCTGTATCGGAGCTTGTAAAGAGCCTGACTGCATAGCTGCTTAGTATGTATTCAAATTCAGCGTCAAACTCGACAATGTTACGGTTTAGCTCTCGACTTTCAGGATTTGCAATGCCCAGAGGCAGTTCTTCAAACCTGAAATAGGGGTTGAGCCTTTCCAGTTGGGTACGCGGTTGAAATGGAGGAAAGACTAGTTTGTACTCCTTACCGGGCTCGACAAAGATAGATGCCCGGGTACGTCCCAGATCCGCAAAGAGAAAGGAGGTTTCATCAAGGGGAAAACTAAAGTCGAAATTGCCCTCATCATCAATGGGCATCGTGATAAGTGGTGCTCTTCCGGGAATTATGAAGTTGGAATAATATTCGAATACAATGTTCATACCCTTGTATTCGGGAGCCGAACCGAAGAATCGCACACTGTCTGTAGCATGTGAGTATGGCTGTGCGTTAAGGGCCTGATGCAGTAGCATCAGGCCAGAAAGAACTGACCAAAGTATCTGTTTCCACGCTCTTCCGGCCATAGGCTGATCAGGTATTTTGATTCAGTGATTCTTTTATCAGCTTGTAGATCTTTTCAGGAATAAACTTAGACGCATCTCCGTTGTGCTTGAGTATATCCCTTACAATTGAAGAGTTTACCGGGGTATGTTCTGGAGTTGTGAGCAGGAATACCGAGTCTATATTGGTCATAGCCTTATTGACCTGAGCTATTGCTCTTTCGTATTCAAAATCGGCTGCAGTCCTGAGTCCCCTTAGTATGTTGGATGCATTCATTCGCTTTGCAAAATCTACGGTCAGATCAGAATAGGCTTCGACTACGACGCGGGGTTCGTCGGCAAACAATTCCCTGATAAACTCAACCCTTTTAGCGACAGGGAAGAGGTAGTGCTTGGTGCTGTTGTGCCCCACTGCTATTATTATCTTGTCGAAGAGGTTAAGTCCCCTTCTGACAATATTATCATGCCCTACAGTAAAGGGGTCGAACGAACCGGGAAATATTGCAATTCTTTCCATGATGTACTAGCGATAAATGAAAAGGTAAAATTGAGAAAATAACTTGAAAGGACAAGGAAAATTGTTATTTTGAGTCTTATTTTGGACATATCAAACAAGAGGTTAAAATCTAAAGCAATATGGAACCTGAATCATTAAGTCTTACAACCCCTGCTGTGTTGTTTTCAGCTATATCATTGATCATGCTTGCCTATACCAACCGCTTTCTGGCTTATGCCTCACTGGTAAGGAGTTT
>CAYNFX010000183.1:0-2443 GCA_964396555.1 uncultured Alkaliflexus sp. | reverse complement strand
AGGTGCTGTAGCAGGGTTCTGTTTTCGTTTTTTAGGATCACTTCGCTTTCAAGGCACATTCTGTTACTGTAGCTAATGATCCAACCGGAACTTTGTTCGAGAATACTTATTGCGGTCCTTGCATGTCCTCTGAATGCCTCCGGCTTAACAACCGGAGTCATGTCATCTTGTGCAAATAATGAAAACGAGGTTGCTCCTATATATAGAACAACCCCGCATATAAGGTTTCGGATAATATGTACAATATTCAGCCTCAAAGGGGGATTATTTTAAGCCCCCTAAAGTTAATCAGTTATGGTTAAAACTCCATTTTCTAATGCGAAGTTTTTTTGGAAGTGAACTCCAAGCTCGTCAATGATATCATCCAGACTTTCACTTCTAAATCGTGTGGTGACTAGTATGTCAGTCTGATTACCTGATATTTCGAAGCTTTCTATCTCAGTGAAGTGGCGAGAAAGAGCAAGGGCTATTTCCTTGAGCGATGCTTTGTTAAATTCGAGGATGCCTGTCTTCCAGGATAGGAAGTTTTGATCCTTGGCATATCCTTTACCAATAACCTTGTCACCAGCAAGAGCCCATTCGCCTGCATATACAGGGGTCTCTTCAATACGATTTTTTACAAGGACAGTGCCCTTTGTGACATTGAGTTCAACGATACCGTCATTACGGCTTGCATCCAGATGGAATGCTGTACCAACAACTCTTACGTTGACCGCTCCGGCTTCTACGTTAAAAGGTTTGCTCGGGTCGGATTTAACTTCGAAATAGCCCTGTCCATCCAGTTTGACATTTCTTTCCGAACCCTTGAATGCGTTTAAGAACTTAAGTGATGAGTTACGATTCAGGAAGGCTATACTCTGGTCAGGCAATACTATGGAATCTGCCGAGGCACCTGTTTCAAATACCACCCATCGTCCATAGCCCGGAACATTCCAGTAGACCCATAATCCTGAAGATACTGATATAAGCAACGCCAGTGTTGCAGCAACCCTTAGCAATGATGAGAAGGGAGAACGTGATCTGGAAATATTGAGACCCATCCTACTACGAATGCTACCCCAATCCTGACTGACAACGTCGTCAGTCAGAGCTGCCTGCTCCCAGACGAACTTATACTCCCTGTATAGCTGCCTGAAAGAATTATCGCTTTTCAGCAGCGATTCAACCGTGTCGTTCTCTTCTCCCGTGGTCAATTGGGAGATGTGGCGCACGACCAGATCTTCAAACATATTCCCATTAGAATTCATTACAAACTTCCTTTAAAACAGCCAGTAAGATGGAATATTAACGAAAATGGATAACGTTGAAAATATTGGGGCTTAATTCCGGAGCTTCAGCTGCGATTGTTTCTTCTTTAACAGCTTCAGTTGCTACGGCCTCAGTAGCTTCCATAGCCATATTCTTTTCTTCTTCCGGAGTTCCGGCAAAAAGCTCAGCGATTAATTGAAGTAGAAATTCCATGATACAAGTATTATATAGGTTGTTGTTTCGAACGTCATTTATAAGACAAATGACCAGAAGGGTTCACGTATAAGAAAACGGATTTTATATAAGAAAAAATACTACCATGCAGAAGAAGGCCGGCAGCATGCGGTATTTGGAGAGTTCTTCGCGTAGAATTTTCAAAGCATTGCTGATCTGAGTCTCCACAGTTCTTTTGGAAATACCCAGCTTATCGGCTATTTCCTGGTTCGAACTCCCTTCAAAGCGACTCATCCTGAATATCTCCTTGCACCTGTCGGGCATATTTTCAATAGTGCTGCGGATTAAATCCTCAAGTTCGTTGTATTCCAGATTGCTTGTAGGAGGTTGAACAGTTTCACTGTTTTCCAGCAGTATATCGTGATGCCTGTTTTTCATCTTATCTCGCTTGATATGATTGAGGCATCTGTTTTTTACAGATTGGTAAAGGTGGGCATTGAGACTTGTATGAATGTTGATTTCTTCCCGTTTGTCGTATAGCATTACAAAGACATCCTGAACAACACTCCTTGAAAGATCAATATCCAGCAGCATCCTGTTGGCAAATGCTACCAAGGATTTGTAATAGGTATCGAACAAGAGCCGGAAGAAATGTTCGTCTCCTCTTTTTAAGCCGTCAATAATAAGAGCCTCTTTTGCAGGTATTGATTTTTGCGACATATCTGATCCGGGACTATTCCTGAGTTACTGGATGCCATTCGAGCTACCACAAAAATAGGGTAAATAAGCGTTGTTTTGCAGGAAAATTCATTCTATTTGATAAAATGCCGGATGAATTGACGGACATTTGGGGTGGAGTGATTTATGCTTTTTTTGTAGTGGTTGATTGTGATAATACGGAAACTTTTATATTTTTGCAGCGGATTTGAAAAATAGATCGGGATGTAGCTCAGCCAGGTTAGAGTACGCGTCTGGGGGGCGCGGGGTCGGAAGTTCGAATCTTCTCATCCCGACAAAAAAA
>CAYNFX010000182.1:0-2457 GCA_964396555.1 uncultured Alkaliflexus sp. | reverse complement strand
AAAGATCCTCAAGGAGGGGGAACTGAAAAAGACGGTACCAGAAATGTGAAGTATTGCAGTTACTGTTATCAGGATGGGGAATTCCTCTTCCAGGGAACAGTTGAGGAATTTCAGGAATTCTGTCGCCAGAAGATGATAGAGGGCGGAAGTAACAAGTTTACTGCCTGGCTGTATACACGTGGCATGAAACGTCTTGAAAGATGGAAGAACAACTAGCATATGAAAGGGGATATTGTATATGAAATAAGGCTGGCACTGCAGAGCAATGCCAGCGAGGAGGTAAGAAAGGTAAGCAGTCGCTTCTTTAAACCCGGGGAACAGGCAAAAGTATATGGAGTCAGGTCTCAGCAGACTGGTAAGATTGCCAGGGACTTTCTTAAGGTGGTAAAAGGATATTCCAAGGAGGATATTTTTGAAATTTGTGAAGAACTTTGGAAATCAAGTTATCTGGAAGAGGCCGGAATAGCATGTGTATTCTCTGAATCACTAGAGAAGAAATACGCACCTGAGGACTTTCTTGTCTTTGAACGTTGGGTCAACAAATACGTGAACAACTGGGCCGATTGTGATACTTTATGCAATCATACTATTGGTTCCTTTATAATGAAGTATCCTGAGTATGTTGCTGAACTGAAACGTTGGGCAAGATCAACCAATCGCTGGACCAAACGGGCTGCTGCAGTTACCTTGATTATACCTGCCCGGAGGGGAATGTTTCATAAAGATATATTTGAGATAGCCGATATATTGTTGCTTGATATGGATGACCTTGTTCAGAAGGGTTATGGCTGGATGCTGAAAGCAGCCAGCGAGTTTGACCAGAAGGCTGTATTTGACTATGTGATGTCAAAAAAGGACGTGATGCCCCGTACGGCTTTTCGCTATGCTATTGAAAAAATGCCTCAGGAGCTTAGGACTGAGGCTATGAAAAAGTAATTTTAACTGGGAAGGATGATTAGGATAGAAAGAATACTGGACGATAAAAAGAAGTATCTTGACTTATTATTGCTGGCCGACGAACAGGAAGACATGATTGAGAAGTATCTTTACGACGGTGATCTGTATGCATTGTTTGACGATGACCTCAAAAGTGTTTGTGTCGTACTGCCAATTGATAGTCAGACTTGTGAACTAAAAAACCTTGCAACTTACCCACAATATCAGAGACGTGGATATGCGAGTGCACTGCAAAATCATATCTTTGATATTTACAGGCCTCGTTTCAGGTATATGCTTGTAGGGACAGGAGAGGTTCCTTCAATTTTGGCGTTCTATAGGAAGTTTGGTTTTGAACCTTCCCACAGGATAAAGAATTTCTTTATTGACAACTATGATCAACTTATGTTTGAAGAGGGCGTGCAGCTTGTCGACATGATTTATCTTAAGAAGGATTTAGAGGTTTTAGTGTAAATATGAATCATGTTATATTATGGAGAATTTGAATTACAGGAAGATCTTTTTTGAGTTTGTATCAATCAGCTTTGCTGTGTTTCTAGGTTTGATGATGAACCAGTGCAGGGATAGCTATAACAACAAACAGTTGGCCAATCAATTGCTCAATAATATTCTGACGGAAGTAACTGACAATAAGGAACTGGTTAGCAAACTGCTTGATAATCATCAGTACATTATAGGTGAGATTGATTCAGTCCTTTTCAGGCATGAAAATGGAATTGATGAAGGTGATATTAGTGCTGATTTGTCGTTTAGTATAGTTAATTCCACGGCGTGGGAAACTGCCAAACTTACCCAGGCTATTGCCTACATGGATATGGATCTTGTAGCTGATATTGCAGGGATGTATAGCTATCAGGATTATTACCAGTCACTTGTAATGACCTATGTCAAGGATAACATTCTAAATAGCGGAATGACAAAAATGCTATCTGGTGACGGGGTGGAAGCAATTGACGAATTACAAAGGATGAGAGTATTCTTAAGTGATATTTCTGTAATGGAAGAAAAGCTTATTGGGCAGTATAAGGAGGTTTTGGAAGTAACGGGGAGTCTTGTGGAGGTACAATAAACGGATCGGTATATTCTGAGAATATTGCTCATCAATAGAAAGAAAGGTTCCCCTGCGGGAACCTTTCTCCAATTATAACCTACAAGCAAGCTGAAATGATTCTTGAATAATGTAATTGTCAGAAGGTTATTCCGGCAACTATACTTATTCCATGTATCGGATCTGTGATTTTCTCAACCTCTAGCGATTCTTCGTCCCATCTCCACTTATAATGATTGTCCAGCCACTGAGCATTGTATCCCAGTCCAAGGTGGATTGAAAACCTGTTTCTTACTTTTAGCATCAACCCTACTTCAGGGTTTATAAAATACCCTTCCGGATTAAAGTCCTGGTTAATATTAAATGCATATCCTGCTCCTAATGCCAGATAGGGAACAAGCTTTCCCCGTGGCAGGTAGGTCCTGAGATCGATAAATAAAGGCATTAACATA
>CAYNFX010000181.1:0-2480 GCA_964396555.1 uncultured Alkaliflexus sp. | reverse complement strand
AGAGTTATACTGGTCAGTTCCTGCTTTTGGAACCCGAATTCAAGCATTTGAAGAAAAAATAATAACCAATAGCTGAACCCGTGTTGAGAAACTTATAGGTTGGTCACAGAAACCCAAAGGCTTCACAACGCAAACAATAAATAGAAAAATATGAAATGGGTAAGAAATCTTTATGACTGGGTCCTGGGATGGGCCAATTCTAAGTATGGAGGAGCAGCACTCTTTATACTGGCATTTATAGAATCAATATTCTTTCCCATTCCGCCAGACATACTGCTTATTGCCCTTGCTTTAGGTGCTAGTCACAAGGCTTTTCGTTACGCCCTTTTATGCTCAGTTGGTTCTGTTGTTGGAGCGTTAATAGGTTATTCTCTGGGACACTATGCATGGCTTACAAATACAGGTGAGTTTACCGGCTTTGCAATGTTTTTCTTCGATAATATCCCCGGCTTTACAGAAGACCTTTTCTATCAAATAAAGGCTCTTTTCGACGAATGGGACTTCTGGGTGATTTTTACTGCAGGCTTTACCCCTATCCCCTACAAGGTATTTACTATCACATCCGGAGTATTCGACATAAGCATGCCTATGTTTCTTATTGCGTCAGCAATAAGCCGTAGTGCGCGCTTTTTCCTGGTTGCCTTTTTAATCTGGAAATATGGTCCCCCGATCAAGGTCTTTATTGACAAGTACTTTAATCTGATTGTAACAGCATTTACAGTATTGCTGATAGGCGGCTTTTTGGTTATCAAATATTTAATCTGATCGTTTCATCGGCTTTTGCATAACCCTGAGGCCCTCAGCTAATCAGCTAATTTACCAATCAACCGGACAACTGGGGCATAATCAGCTTATCATGCTCCAGTTAAGCTTTGCCCTAGCCAGTGCAGTGAGACGTCGTACCAGTATCTGATTTTCCTGTTTCTCAAGCATTGGATCATCCTCGAGTATCTCTGTTGCAACATCTCTTGCAGCATGGAGTACCTGACCGTCACGTGAAAGGTTGGCTATCTTCAGTTCGAAGGGCAGTCCTGATTGCTGGGTCCCTTCAAGGTCGCCAGGTCCTCTCATCTTCATATCAGCCTCAGCAATTTCAAAGCCGTCATTGGTCCTTACCATGATCTCCATGCGTTTTCGGCTTTCCTCAGCAAGTTTGTAGGAAGTCATCAGAATGCAGTAGCTCTGTTCGGCACCTCGTCCCACCCTGCCACGAAGCTGGTGAAGCTGTGACAGCCCAAAGCGTTCGGCACTCTCTATCACCATCACCGAAGCATTTGGCACATTTACACCAACTTCTATTACTGTAGTTGCCACCATGATATGGGCCTTGCCGGAGGCAAAGGCCTGCATAGCCTCATCCTTTTCGGAAGGCTTCATGCGCCCGTGTACCATCACCACCTCGTAATGCGGAAAGGCACTTTTCATGTATTCGTAACCCTCACTAAGGTTTTTATAGTCCATTTTCTCAGACTCCTCAATAAGGGGATAGACCACATAGATCTGGCGTCCCCTCTCTATTTCCTGATGAAGAAAACGATTCAGCTTATTACGGTGATTATGGAAATGATGCTGGGTTTGAATAGGTTTACGACCTGGAGGCAACTGATCTATAACAGACACGTCCAGGTCGCCATATACAGTCATTGCAAGAGTACGCGGTATGGGTGTAGCAGTCATCACCAGCACATGCGGCGGGCTAACATTCTTCTTCCATAGCCTTGCTCTCTGCTCTACTCCGAACCGGTGCTGTTCGTCTATTACAACAAGTCCCAAATTCCTGAAAACCACCTTGTCCTCTATCAAAGCATGAGTACCTATCAGGATGTGCAGCTCCCCACTCTCCAGGGCCGCATGTATCTTATCCCTTTCCGACTTATTACTTGAACCGGTTAGCAGAGCCACGTTAATACCAATTTTAGCGCACTGGGAGGCTATTGTTTCATAGTGCTGATTAGCCAGTATCTCGGTGGGTGCCATAAGGCAGGACTGGTAGTTATTGTCGGCAGCAATAAGCATCACCATCAGTGCAACAAGAGTTTTGCCGCTGCCTACATCGCCCTGCAGCAACCTGTTCATCTGCCTGCCACTACCCATGTCACGTCTTATCTCACGAATCACCCTCTTTTGGGCTTCCGTCAGTTCAAAGGGCAGATACTCCCTGTAATAGGCATTGAGATATTCACCTACCCTCTCGAATAGGAGTCCTTTGACATTAAAAGTTCTTTGGTTCTTCAGCCTTAGTATACTTAGCTGGATATAGAACAGTTCCTCAAACTTAAACCTGAAACGGGCCTTTTCAAGTGATATATTGTCAGGCGGAAAGTGAATGATGCGCAGGGCATCATTCAGAATTATAAGCTTCTGTTTGTCTAAAAGATAGGCCGGTAGAGTTTCAGGAAACTTTTCCTTATAGCCTTGCAGGAGATTGAAGATAAGCTTCTGAACAGCACGGGAATTCAAGAAGTTGCTCTTCATTTTCT
>CAYNFX010000180.1:0-2626 GCA_964396555.1 uncultured Alkaliflexus sp. | reverse complement strand
CCATTATGCTTGTGCATCCATGAAGCTTCGAAGAAGCGGCGGTGGTTGTCACCTTGAAGCAGAGGCTTGCCGTTTTCGTCCAGGATAACTACATCCTTACCTTCTTCAGCGTATTCGAGCATGTCGTCACGTAATCTGGCTATTTTGGCACAGAGAGCAGGTTCGTTATCCTTTGGCAGTCCAATAACTTCCTGAGCCAAATTGTTGCGGTACCTTTGAAGTTGACCACCCCAGATACCACCCCAGTACATATAGTAAGTACCGTCATCATCCTTGAAGATGCAGGGGTCGATAGAGTAGCTGCCCATCATAGGTGCAGGCTGGGGGATAAATGGACCTTCGGGACGGTCAGCAATTGCTACACCTATCCTGAAGATATCTGTCTTATCCTTGGCAGGGAAGTACATATAGTACTTGCCATCCTTGAAAGCTACATCATTGTCCCACAACTGACGTCTTGCCCATTTAACATCCTTAATGTCGAGGATTACACCATGGTCAACAGCCTTTCCATCAATTTCGGAAAGTGATAACACATGATAGTCCATCATATCGAAGTGTGAACCCAGGTCATCTTCGGGCACACCGGTATCTACGTCATGGGAAACGTAAACAAAGATCTTCCCATCAAACACGTGTGCTGCGGCATCAGCAGTATACACATCTCTCGTCAAATGATCTCTAACCATGATTGTCGCGTTTTACAGTTAATAATATCCTGAAGCCTGCTTGCATAGCGATGCCGTAGCATCGCTATGCAAGCAGCCTTATTAGTTGTTTGCTCTTCTTGCACTTAGTTCTTTTTCAAGCATTACTTCAGTCTTCTTGTCTATTTCATAGAAGGACAGAGCAATGATAGATACAAGGAAGGTAAGGCCAGGGAAGATACTCATACACATCAAGACTCCCTGAATGGCTTTGTCGCTCTGAACAGCAAGATCAGGATCGTAGTTATACAGAGACAGGATACCTGCAACCATAGAACCACCAACTGCCAAACCGGCCTTCAGGCCGAACAGCATTGCAGAGAATACAATTGCAGTTGCCCTGCGGTTGTTCTTCCATTCTGAGTAGTCAGCTACGTCAGCAACCATTGCCCAAAGCAGAGGAATTGTAAGACCGTAGAAGAAGCCGTGAACGATTTGCAGGATAAAAACTGCGCCTACGTTTTCTTTGCCAATGAAGAAGAAGCATGCCTGAGCAGCTGCTGCAATAGTGATTGCAAACAGGAATAGGGCTTTCTTTCCGTATTTGTCAGCAAGAGGCTTGGATATCGCAATAGCAATAATCATCATAATGATACCGGAAGCGTTGAATAGGCTGAATGCTGAGGAAGCAGCATCTTCAGGCCATTCGAATCCGTTCATACCCATGCCAATAAGCATGTTGTTAAGGCCATTGATAAAGTCGTTAAATCCTATATTGGTCAGGAAGGCAGCCAAAGCGACATTGTCAACATAGTTTTCGAAGTAGTAGATATAAATACCGCCTTTAAGCGCAAGGGTAATGAAGATAAATACAGTAGCGATAAGGATCATTATCCATGGCTTATTCTTTGTAAGGTCAAGAAGGTCTTGCTTAATGCTGGTCTTTTGTTCTTTGGGAGGAAGAATACGTTCCTTAGTAGTAAGGAAGGTTACAAAAAAGAAGAAGGTTCCAACGATTGCAAAGGCTAGCATTACCTTTTCAAAACCTGCAGCCTTATCACCATCACCAAGGATAAGAACCAGTGGCAACAGGATTGACTGTACGATAAACTGAGCAAGAGTAACTGCTACGAAGCGGTATGAAGAAATACTGTTACGTTCCTTCATGTCACCTGTCAATACTCCACTAAGTGAAGAATAAGGCAGGTTGTTGGCTGCGTAAATCAAAACCAAAAGAATGTAGGTGCACAGTGCATAAATTATCTTGCCTGTAGGTCCAAAACCTGGTGTGCTGAAAGCAAGTATCGAAAATACACCAAAAGGAATCGCAGTCCACAGGATCCAGGGCCTGAACTTACCCCAGCGGGTGTTGGTTCTGTCAGCTATAATACCCATTATTGGGGTAGAAAAAGCTCCAACCATACCGCCGGCAAAAATAATGGCTGAAGCTGCATTGGCCGGAATCTTATACACGTCAGTGTAGAAGTAGGCAAGGAAAGTCATCAGGGTCTGAAAGATCAGGTTGGCTGAAAAGTCGCCTAAGCTGTAACCCACTTTCTCCAAAACGGAGATCTTTTGTGTCTTGTTACTCATGCTTTGATAATTTAATGTTACTTATTCCAATTAAGTCATTGATGTTTTCACTATCTCTTAAAACTTGGTTAAAAAATGCACTCTTCTGTCAAGCAGCATTTAAGATGCAGGATAGTACAGGAAAGTACGGCTAACCATCTGTTTTACACTATAAACGGGTTATAGCGCTTATAGCAAAGATACTAAAACATCTTTCAATATCTTAAAGATGCCCTGTTTTTGAATAAAAAATTGTTAAAGCACAGACAGGTTTGAATTTAAACTATGGTTGTCCGGTATGTTAGACTCCATTTTGCACAAAAAAACCTGATTCAGCATTGGTGAAAATGTCAATGCTGATCAGGTCAATGGAAAACAGGGAAAGGGCTGCTTGTTCAGCCCTTGTG
>CAYNFX010000179.1:0-2642 GCA_964396555.1 uncultured Alkaliflexus sp. | reverse complement strand
TTAGGTAAAAGAACATAAAGTTTTACCTAAATACATCGAACCATGAAAACAAATGTAATGATAGGAAAATTTTCCTATGGGTTTAGGATGGTAAGCATGATGCTGCTTGTTGCTTTAATTAGCGTATCTGCTTATTCTGCTAATAAGAACGAAAGCGGTACAACGCGCTTTGAAGGTGTTGTTACCGATTCCAAGACTAAGGAAGCTCTTTCATTTTCTAATGTGATTGTTACCGGTACCAATATCGCTACTGTATGTAATACAGATGGTGAGTTTACTCTAAAAGTTTCTAACGAACTCCTTGACAAAAGTGTGGTAATCTCTCACATCGGTTACCAGACTGTTATAATTCCGCTCAAGGATTTAAAAACCAACGAGGTAAACAGGTTCGCTCTTAATATGACTTCTGTTTCTCTGGTCGAAGTCAATGTCTTCCCATCTGATCCTGAAAGAATAGTTCGGGATATGATGAGACAGAGAGATCATAACTACAGCGACTTTGCTAATACTAAGACTGCGTTTTACAGGGAGACTATTAAGAAGGGACGTAACTATGTATCTCTGACTGAAGCTGTACTGGATATCTTTAAGTTCCCTTACAGTGCTATGCGTGACGATAGGGTCAAACTGATTCTCGGTCGTAAGAGTGCCGACTATGAAAAGCTTGATACTCTGGTCTTCAAACTGCAAGGTGGTCCCGTGTCTGCCGTGATGCTCGATATCATGAAAGAACCCTATGCCTTGTTTGATGATGAGACAATACGTGACTATTCTTTCGAACTGAGTAATATCACCAAGGTTGACGACCGCCTGCTCTATATAATTGACTTTAAGCAAAGGGAAAGTGTTGACAAGCCTTTGTTCTTTGGAAAACTGTACGTTGACATGGAATCACTGGCGCTTACCAGGGCTGAGTTCAACATGGATGTAAGCAACCGCGAAGAAGCAACTTCTCTGTTTATCAGACGCAAACCAAGTGGTGCCAGAGTATATCCAACGGAGGCTTCATATATTGTTGATTATCGAATCACTGATGGTAAATGGCACTATGGATATGCCCGTGCATCTGTTGGCTTCCGCGTCAACTGGAAGAAAAAGCTTTTAAATACCAACTACTTCACTACCATGGAAATGGCTGTGACCGACTGGGAGATTGCTGAAGAACAAGCGTTCAAAGCTAGTGAAAGGCTGAAACCAAATATTATTATGGAAGATGCCGTCGAAGGATTTAGCGATCCTGACTTCTGGGGTGACTACAATGTTATCGAACCGGAACAAACTATTGAAAATGCAATAAAGAGGATTCAACGGAATCTTGACAAGTGATCCTGATTACATACCTTTGGTCAAGTCCCCCCGGTGCGAAAGTCACGGGGGGACTTTGATTTTAGCTGCCTACAACGTATTTTTATAAGCGATTTCTAAATACTACTGTCAAATGAGGTGCTGTGTATATGTCTTTGCTTTCCTTGCCTGCTTTTTTGTTCGGATCCTCTACCCGGATAGTATTTATGCACAATACAATGACAGTACATTGGTAAAGCTATGGAGCAATATCTCGCAGCAGGATGACTATGAAAAGGATTTCCGCTTTCCAGGTTTAATCGACTCGTTGAACTTAGTATTGGGTAAATGTGATACCGAAAAGATACCTTACTTGCTACCGGCTGAGTGGGCCTTTACCCAAACCGCCACGGGGCGGTTTGCTGTCGCTGCGGGCGTTTTGGATTTTACTACAGGTCCAGACAGGCTGATCTTCTTTGTCCGTGATAATGGGACTAATCCTATTGATTGTATTTTCAATTCTTATGTCTCAAATTACCCTGGTGGGACTGCGCCTCTTTCCCTTAAGCTTGATGAGTTTGATATAGACGGCCTTGGCTTTGCTTCAGTGACAGTTACAAGTATTTCCGTAAGCTTGTTGGTGGTGCCTGATCTTGTATCAAGATTGCTGATTGACCAGCTTGTCGAGGCCAAAGCGGACAGGGATAAAGTTGAGCTTAGCGAGAGACTATGGGAAAGAATGTTACGACTGCTTACATACAAACCGCTTTTTAATGATAGGTTTGGGGGATTTAGTAATATTTCTGTGCTGCTCTCGCCCGACAAGGTTCTTAAGATGGTGACATGGAACGTGGGGTTTGAAGATGGGACAAACACCTTCTTTGGTGGTATGGCGATCAACCGCGATAATGCTATCAAGGTGCACCGACTGTCCGACCGCTATAGGTCAATCAAAACGCCTCAGGTGATGAGCCTAAACGCTTCAAGATGGTACGGTGCTGTGTATTATGAGATACTTGTCAACAGACACAAGAAGGAGACATATTATACTTTGCTGGGATACAATCCCAATGACTACTTTTCCAAGATTAGGGTTGTTGAGATTCTGACGCTGGGCACTAACGGTTCGCCTAGATTCGGCGAACCGATTATAGAAGTGGAGGGTAAGATGCTAAAGAGGCTGATCTTTGAATACAGTGCCAATGTCAGCATGATGCTCCGCTATGATGCCAATACAGGCATGATAGTGATGGACAATCTGGCTCCTGTAAGTCCAATGTTTGCAGGTGATCCAAGGCAATACGGGCCGGACTTTACCCATAATGCCCTGAGGTTTGAAAAGGGTAAGTGGGTCTTCC
>CAYNFX010000178.1:0-2662 GCA_964396555.1 uncultured Alkaliflexus sp. | reverse complement strand
GAATAAATGATTTGAGTACAAGGCTGCCAACGAAGGGCAGCCTTTTTTATTGTCCGTTAAGGGTCAGAATGGCCATAAAACCTTCAGCGTCCGGCGGGGGTGTCAGGTGAAATACTCCTGAATAAAATAAGCCTTCTCTTAGCTGGGGAGGATTTTTACTCACCAACTCCAGCCAACTAGAGGCCTTTATCCTTTTGATTACCCATGATCCCGTAGCACGTGGGGAAATCCTGTTTACCAGCCTTAGGTTGACCAGCCCCATAGTGTAGCGCAAGTTTATCTCGATGGCTGGATGTAGTTTAATATGTCCCTCCTTGTTTCGGAATATCAGGGCATCGATGCCTACTGGTCCGTTGTATCTGCGATGTAGGTTGATGCTCTGAAGCCCTTTTCTTAAAAGCAATGCAGCTTGTTCTACTGCCTTATCAAAAGGAAAAGCGTCAGGAAGTACTTCCTTTCCGGGATTAACAAGGCAACCTTCAAACTGTCCGGCTGGGTCTGTCTGAAATAGGTTTATGCCTCGAAAGTCAATGCCATCAGGGCCTGACCAAAAGTGAAAGGATAGGTCGAGAAGCTTGTCAAGAAAGGGTTCGGCAAGTAGTGCGCCATGCTGTCTGAGCTTGCTCAGCACCCAGGGGTTGAATGCGGCATTCTCGGCCCTGCTGCGGATTCTGAACAGTCCCCGTCCAGATGCACTCCATGGAGTCTTTAGCAACAGGGGAAGCTCCTCTTCTGCCTCCACACGTATGATTTCTTCTATGGTCCTTATTTCTAGTGGAACTGCTGGGATCTCGATGTAAGCAAGTGACTTTGCCTCTTCGTGTATTGCTCTTAAGAGTTCGTTGCATGTATAGCGACTAAGCAAAAACTTGTGCTCCTCCTTCCATTCAGCCATGGGGTGATCCCAATTGGCGGATTTGAAGGGTTCCAATTGACGGTGAACTGCAGGACTCCAGCCCCAAGGGTGTAACTCTATGCCACTCTCAGCATATTGCCAAACTAGGCTACTACTGCATTTTAAATCAACAGGCCCAAAGGTTGCGCCTTCTCCAATTACCTGATAAGAAGTAATCCCTTTAGGAATATTAGGTAACCCGTTAATTATAACTTTACTTCGTGTTGTATACGTACTTCCTGGTGAAGAAAACAAGAATTGGGGTGTCTGGACACCCCAATTCCTTATTGTCATTAAAAAGTCTACGGACAATTCATTTTCCGTCAGTACTACATCTTCGGCTGAAGCGAGCCACATAGGTATAAGACTCAAATCTTTTTCAAAATCCCGCAGATGCCTTGGTGGCGTATAGGTGCGAGAGCCGTTTAATACGGCCATCTCGCATGTGGGATTGAAGTAAAAGAGTCTTGAAGCCATTATAATATGTTATTGCACAAAAGTACAATTTTCGGATGGCTCCCCCACTGTGTCAGGCATTATTCCTTTGGTGTGCAGCAATCTGGTCGTTAATCAGAACATCCCATTTTTCAACAATCTGCAATTCATTACCCAACACCATTCCATCAACCTTAGTATCATAGATTACAAGTTCGACAGTCCGCGAGTCCACAATGTTGGGATTGAGTATTAGTGAAATCTTCTCAACAACTCTTTGGACATTTCCCTTACCCTCTACTGTGCGTGAGACGATATTTACTCTGCTGGATCTGAAACTGTTAAGATCAACTACGGTTTCCTTCTTGATGTTCTCGTCTGTTGTAATAAAAAACAGCTTCTTACCGTCATTACAGAGTCCCATAATACTGCTGTTCCAGTATTCAGTTTGGCCAATTGTGCTGTTGTTTTTTTCTGCAAGTTCATCAAGGGCCTTGACAAGGGCTTTCTTCGTCTTCCCTTTCGAGCCGCCCCCGAAAACAAAGAAGGGTACTATAAAAAGGGCAACTGCGACTAAAATAAATATCAAACTGTTCATTCTTTCCTAATTAAAATTATACAAAACTATGGTTCAGAGGGCCTCAAGAGGCCGTATCCGGGCATAAACCGGATAAATGCAGCTGGACTATTAGTTGAAATCACCCAAATACCGCAGCAACAAATACCTTGTTGGTACTCGTGGTTATAATAATCCTTACTGCCTTAAAAACTGGAAAGAATCAGAGGTGATAGTGAAAGGGATATAGAATATCTGAAATACTTGGAGTGACAAGAACTAGCGAAAATCGCTCTATATAGCATGAGACCTGGTTTACTACGACCTCATCAGCCGCCTCCGAATGCACTGAGAATGCTTTCTTCACCATCTTGATTGTAGTGGGTCTGGCATTCTTGAGGTCAATATCCTTTTGCTGTAGATTAGCTACATAAGGCGAAGAACTTAAGGTTGAAACGACAAAATGACTTTCAACATTCTTATCATGCACTATAGGGTAATGCATAGACACGCTGGCATGCCCGTATATCCCCAGCGTGAGGACATACAGCACCATCATCTGAAAGCCAGTGTCTTTTAGTACCTTAAGCATACTCAAATATAACTATTTACTGTGTCCAATCAGCATTTTTAACCCAATCAGCAAGGAATTTGGCATTCTCATATGGCGTATCAGGCAGAAACCCGTGGCCAAGATTCAGTATCCACTTTGGATTTTCTGCAAAGAAAGGCTTTAGTTTTTCAAGTTCCCCACTAATAGTATCCTGATCAGCATA
>CAYNFX010000177.1:0-2666 GCA_964396555.1 uncultured Alkaliflexus sp. | reverse complement strand
AACTGTGATTTTACAGAAAGGAATGACAAGGCCTTGTTCTATTTCAAGCTTGAAGGTAACGACTGGACTCAGTTTGGGGACACCCTTCAAATGCGTTATTCTATGCCCCACTTTATGGGATACCGCTTTGGGTTGTTCAACTTTGCAACAAAGGAAGCCGGCGGATATGTTGACTTTGATTATTACAGAGTGGGTGAAGGACAGCCTATTCAATAAGTATATGATATAGAATAGATCCGGATTTGAACTAAACTTATCAGTCCTCGTTGGGAAAAAGCTCCTGCGAGTGATTTTGAAAAGGATGACTGTGTAATTTGCAATTCCGGATAGAAGATAGATAAGGGGCATCCCAAGCGGGATGCCTCTTTTTTATTATTAGCACTTCACTGAGGAATATGATTTTCCAATTGCTTTCTCCTTACGCCGGGTATTGCCTTTTGATCATTTTGGTCTTATTTTTATTAATCATATATGCAATATAGGAATTAAAATTGCAACAGGAGCTAACCCGTGAAAGCCGCATTATGTGCGGTTTATACGTATTCGTACCTCGTAAAAGAGATGCAAATCATATCAAAGCAATATGAAAAAGCGTTGATATTAATAAACTATCTTTCAAAAGCCCCGTTATATTTGCAAAACAAAATCATATTAAAATGCTTCGCTTTTCAAACAAAGTAAAATACGGATTACAGTTTCTGCTGTTTTTGGATGTGGATACTGAAGAGTACACAGACATCCAAAGGGCAGCCATTTCCTGCGAAATCCCTCATAAGTTCCTTGAAGGTATTGCCGTGACGCTGAAGAAGCATGGCATACTTGAGGTCAAGAGGGGAGCAGGAGGGGGTTACCGACTGACGCGCGACCCACGGAATGTTTCTCTGGCCCAGATTATAGAAGCTCTGGAAGGTATATCTGGTAAGCCAAATTCAAAAAGTTTAGAACTGACCGGACAGGTGATTGATGAAATCCTGGCAGACACTATAGTCGAGTTCAGGAAACAAATGGAAAGTATAACCTTGCAGGATATACACAAGAAATATTACGAAAACGCTGATAAACTAATGTATTACATCTAAAATAAATAGCCATGACAAAGATTGCACAAAACATTACAGAATTAATAGGTAGAACACCTCTTGTAAAACTAAATAAGCTTACCAACGGCGCTTCAGCTGAGGTAGTAGCAAAACTCGAATTCTTTAACCCTGCCGGCTCAGTTAAGGACCGTATCGCTCTTAGTATGATTGAGGATGCTGAACTCAAGGGAATTCTTAGGAAGGATTCAGTGATTATCGAACCAACCAGTGGTAATACCGGTGTAGGCCTGGCCTTTGTCGCTGCCGTAAAAGGATACAAGGTTATTCTTACAATGCCTGAAAGTATGAGCGTGGAGCGCCGAAAATTGCTCAAGAAGTTTGGTGCCGAACTCGTTCTTACGCCTGCTGCTGAAGGTATGAAGGGTGCTATTGCAAAGGCTGTTGAGCTTGCTGCTGCTAATCCTAACTCATTTATTCCACAGCAGTTTAAGAATGCTGCTAACCCTGAAGTACACCGCAAGACTACAGCGCTTGAAATCTGGGAAGATACCGACGGGAAGGTTGATATTATTGTATCAGGTATAGGTACAGGTGGCACTATCACCGGTATTGGAGAAGTGTTGAAGGCTAAAAAGCCCAGCCTAAAGGTTATTGCTGTCGAACCGGAAGCTAGTCCGGTACTTTCAGGAGGGCAACCAGGTCCTCACAGGATTCAGGGTATCGGTGCAGGTTTTGTACCCGATGTACTTAACACATCTGTATTTGACGAAATAGTTCGTGTTAGTAATGATGATGCCATCAATACAGCCAACCTTGCCGCAACTCAGGAAGGTATCCTTTGCGGATTCTCCTCTGGTGCTGCTCTAAAGGCCGCTATCGAAGTAGCAAATCGCCCGGAAAACAAAGGAAAACTTGTTGTAGTTATTCTTCCCGATACTGGTGAACGCTATTTGAGTGCCTTCGAAATCTGATAGGCATCTTTGTTATAACTCAGTGAGCACATAAAGGCAGTAAGGGAAGTTGTACTGATCATCACATTTGCGGTTTTCAAGTCCTTTCCTTACTGCCTTCTTATTTATCACAATCAAACAAAATGTTTCTTATGTCAGATAATCAGTTGTTTAAACCCGAAGAGCGCATAGAACTACAGCGAGTGTTGTCAAAGATGAATCGCGAACAGTTACTGTGGCTCGGAGGCTATATTTCTGCTGCCATAGATTTTGCCCCGGCGGTTCATGCATCCTATTCCAATCCGGTATTAGAACCCAAGGTGCTGACTCATCCTGAGGAAGAGGCTGCAAGTACGGTAGGTTCATCACAATGCCTGACTATACTGTTTGGTTCTCATTCGGGTAATTCCGAAAAGTTAGCCCAACAGGTAAGAAAGAAAGCTCAAAACCTGGGTCTTGATGCAAAGGTCAGGAATATGGAGGATTACAATCCCAGGTCGCTAAAGGATGAAGAGCAGTTGCTCGTAATTGTCTCGACCCATGGAGAAGGTGAGCCGCCACTAGCGGCGCAGGAACTCTACGAAAAGCTTAAGGCTGGTAGGGGGATTTCCGCTGGAAACGTATCTTTTGCAGTTTTAGCCCTGGGCGATAGTACCTATAAGCATTTCTGCAAGAC
>CAYNFX010000176.1:0-2687 GCA_964396555.1 uncultured Alkaliflexus sp. | reverse complement strand
AATGAGATGGTAATCGTACCCCTTGTAAACAGTGTAGCTGATATGACCAGGGTGTTGACATTGAACGAGACGGGGGCTGCGATAATAGAGGCCCTTGACGGACAACGCACTATTAGTCAGGTAGAAGCGCAACTTATTTCAGTCTTCGACGTAGAAAGCGATATATTAGCAGCTGACCTTCAAAATTTTATATTAGATGCCCTTGCGAAAGGCATAATTGAAGAAGTAAGCTAAACCTAGTTTTACCCAGAACTACTTTGATGATATTCAATGGCCCCCACATAACGAAGAAGACCTACACCATTCCTAAGATCGAAGAGGTGGAGATTGATGCTGCCATAACGATTCTTATGGTAACTAACCCTCCAGTAGAACCTGATCCTAATGATCCTGAAGACCCTAATTTGCCTGATGATTATGGTGGAGGAAGTTATGAGATGAGTAAAAGTCCTAACTACGGCTCATCAACATACAGTAGCCAATCAGGTCCGTTTGGGGACACCTCAAGGCCACAGTATTAGTATCTGCCATGAAGCTTTATCTTGGGCCGGTCGGCTTAGATATCTCATTTGAAGGTTCCCTTTTCCCAAAATTATTACCTTCCCTTTATTTCACTACGCCTGTAGTAAAGCAGGAAATTGCGTTCACTTGTAAATTCACTGACCATGGGACTGAATCTCTTTCAGGATTTAGCCTATTACTTGAAGGAAAGTCTGATAATCCTGAAATGATGCCATACAACTGGTTTGTTTGGGGCAAAGGTCAATCTGAATTGATGTTGTCAATAGAATACCTTAACACTGACAAAATCACTTCTGTTATCTCACTATTTAATGTTGCTAAGAAGGAAATAGTAGTACACATATTACGAAATAATCCCGCGGATATTTATGAGATAGATCCGTTATTTCAACCGCTTGGATCATTGTTGCTTGTTTACTTTGCTCACCTTACCGGTGGGTTTATGCTCCATGCTTCCGGAGTTGTTGATACAGACGGTAGGACGCGTCTCTTTACTGCGGTGTCTGAAACTGGTAAATCCACAATGGCCAGGCTTTGGGAGTCAAAAGGAGCATTGATTATCAATGATGACAGGTTGTGGTTGCATAAGGTAGATGGACATTGGTACGCCCTAAGTACTCCAATGATATGGTACGCTCAAAAGCCCTTGATAGCAAAGGTTGATCAAATCTTTTTACTTAAACAGTCTCCTGAAAACAGGATACGATCTCTTTCAGGAATAAATTCGCAGATGCTGGTTATGAGCAACTGCATTCAGCACTTCCATAGTAAGGCATTCACTGAAGCTCATCTCGCATCCGTGCTTGATTTTTCAAGTTCAATCCCCATATTTGAGTGCGCTTTTAAGCCGGATACAGAAATTGTTGATCATATTAGATCACTTTAGTGACAAAGTAAGAAAGGCCGGTTATTACCGGCCTTTCCTTTTTATTTGCGTTTTCAACTATTTATTCCTCAAAACGACCCTTCCCAATAAGCCTTTCGCTCTTCACAGTATTTCCGAATCGTGCTCTTACAATATATACTCCACTCTCCCCTGGCATCACTACAAGCGTACGACTGCTAAGTGCAGGTACTTCCTGTAGTTTTCTGCCTTCTACCGTGAAAATCTCTATAACACCAGGACCTTGAGAAACGAGATTCATACTTGCAGTAACAAGTATCATGGAACCGGCGTTTCTGATTTGGATATCATTTCCTGCATTGTTTTCATCATCCGGGATAACATCAGCGTTTGTAGTAATGTTATGGAACTTCAGTACGAAGCGGTCGTGAATATCACCTACAGGATCTGCTACATATGAGTATGTATTCTGGCTCCTTAGGTTGACCACGGTTCCATTATACCTGTCTTCAAGTAATATGGCATGGTTGGAGTTGAAGTGTGAAATATCAAACTCCATTTCTACCTCACCAGCGACTTGGTTCCGTGTACTAAGCGGAATTTCAATTATTTCCTTGTTAATTGTCGGCAGGCCGTTTATAGCAAGGGAAGCTGCACCTGATCTTGTATAGATTTCGGGAATACGTTTAGAGTCGTTGAAGTACTTCTCTGAATCACCCTTATCTAGTCCTTCTGCCGAACCTTCACTAAAATATATCACTGCACCGTCCCTTGAATAAGCGTTTGATGTTTCGATACGAATTACATCAGCTGATGATGTTGAGGTGCTCTTAAGTATTGAACCGTTTATTCCATGGGTACGACCTTCAGGTTTCACAGTTACAGTTACTCCTTCAACAAAGGTTTTAATCCAGACAGCCTGCATTGGAGGAATCAGAGAGAGTTCTTCCTCAGAGATAGTACCAATCTCTTGTTCAGGGTACAGGGCAACTTTTCCAAAAGGAGCAGCATCCTTGTTATATGTAATGAATGCCATTTCTTCACCAACTTTGCTTCTGTACCAAATAGTACCATCAACATTTGGTCGTTCCCATGCTGCAGAGTTTTCCCAGCTTATAAAGGCCGGATAAGGATTGCCAAGGAGGCTGAAACCTTTTTCTTCAAACACCCTGCTTACTTCCTCTTTGTTGATTTCGCCTGAATACTCGATCAATCTGCTCCCGGTATTATCATCTATTAGGTTTGTAGCTATTCCTTCCAGTAATCTGAGAGACCTACTTGCTAAAGTGGTCTGAATATTCCACCATTTGTTTTGTCGATA
>CAYNFX010000175.1:0-2689 GCA_964396555.1 uncultured Alkaliflexus sp. | reverse complement strand
AACCTCGACGTAGAGACAGTTAGAAATTATTTCGGCGGGGCCCACTACGATCGGGGGGAATGTATTGGAATTCATATTGAACAAGGCCCTGACGGAGGAATTGTACAGTTGGATGACACAACCATCCTTGAAATGGCTGAAGATATTCTAGCCGGCAAGATTAAAGTACCAGTTGATTAATAACTTAAATTACCCCAAATTAATTGTAACTAATAACTAAAAAGGGCTGCCATAAGGCAGCCCTTTTTAGTTATGTCGACTTAAGGTTGTAACTTTCGGCAGTACTTATTTATCCAGTTTTACCGAACCACCACTATTTGCTTCAACGCGTCTCAGTTGTGCATCGCCGTAAATTCTGATATTTCCGGCTGAAGAAGCTTCAGCTTCAGCAGTACCATTTACACGTACCTTTATGTTACCTGCGCTCGTGGCTTCCAGATCTGCCCTTTTGACAGTCAAATCAGAAGCCTTAATTTCGGCAGCACTGGTTACTTCTGCATCCAATGAGTCAGCCTGGCCCGAAAGAACTATTGTAGCAGCTGAAGTTGCTTCTGCATCAACTTCAGTAGCATTAATATTAAGTACAATCTTGGATGCTGAAGTTGCCTCAACACTTAACTTAGTCAGGTTGATTGTTTCGGCAGCCTCAATAAACGAAGCAGCTGACGCACTAATCTCTTTAAGATCTGTGAAGGTAAGGTCAACTTCCACCTCTCCGACACCCTTAAAACCGCGTTTTACTTTGTCAAAGAAAGACTGATCAATAAATATTTCAAGTTCGTTTTCCCTTGTAATCCTGAATGTAACGTAATCGATGACTTCTTCATCAGCCTTGATAACGATACTGTTTTCATTGCCCTGAGTAAGGTTCACTTTAATAGCTGAAGTAACATCTAACTCATTGAAATATTCAAGTTTGAAAGAACGCTCTACCTTTTCTTTTGCAGCATAAACGCAGGAAGTGCTAATAACTGCAGCCAACATAACAAATACTATAACTTTTTTCATAGTCTCTTATTTAATTTATTGTTTTACATACAACAGCTTAAGACTATCAAAAGTTACACCATAAAAAAACAAAAGGCGACTTTTTTTTATTATTCGCTTTTATTAGCAACTTCCGGGAATTACCTGCCCTGCAGTATCTCGTCAATCAGATTCGTAGCTCCGGCCCACTTGTCAATAACAAAGAGCACATAACGAATATCCACTGAAATATTACGGCTCAGTTCGGTATTAAATACAAGGTCGCTTGTAATACCATCCCATGCACGGTCGAAATTGATTCCTATCAGCTCCCCCTTGCTGTTAAGAACCGGACTACCTGAATTACCCCCTGTAGTATGGTTGTCTGCCACAAAGCATACAGTAAGCACACCTTCTTCGCCATAAGGACCAAAGTCCTTGTTATTATACAGGTCTATAACCTTTTCAGGTACGGTAAACTCATACACAAGGGGGTTATGCTTTGCAATCACTCCATCCAGAGTAGTATTGTATTTATAGATCACACCGTCTATGGGCTCATACCCCTTCACATTGCCATAAGCTAAACGCATTGTACGGTTGGCATCAGGATAGAAAACTTTGGCCGTATCAAATTCCATCAAGCCGCTCATCCAAATCCGGTTAAGGCTATCCAGTTTGTTGCTTAACTCATTGTACTTTTGTTCAACCTCGTTGTAATATACAACCCTCAAATCACTAAAATACCTGTAAGCCGGATCCTTCTTCACTGCCTTTGTCTTTTTCTTGTCAATCATCTCTATAAGGTAGGCCAGCTTATCCTGATTACTAAAAAAAGACTTTGAAAACATATCATCAACAAAGGCCTTGTGGTTGCCCTTGTACTTTGTGCCAATAAGGTCGAGGAAGGCAGGACGGAATTCACCATTCAGGTCTTTGTCCATCATCATAACAAGCTTCTCAGCAATATCCCTGTCTACATCCTTTGAATAATCCTTAAAGTGCTTTTCAATAAAGTCCTTCATATAGACCTTCTCATCATTTATCTTATCTGCATCCTTGTCTTGTTCTGCCAATACCAACAGCTTTTCAAACTGCCCCGATAGCCAGATGGCCTCAATGCCTCTGGCTCCCATCACCTCAAGCAGGTATTCTCTGGCCATCCTGTATTTGCCATATTCACTATACAGCGCTTCATAATCAGACACTACATTACCGTACTTTTCATTGCGGGAAGGATCCCGTGCAACCCACTCGTTGAAACGGCTCTCATAGTCACGTTTCAATTCAACAGCATTAAGAGACTCAAATCCCTTGAGTTCCCCCTTCCAACGCTTCCATGAATTGGCTATTGCAGAATGCTTTGCAGCATATTGAATTCTGACCTGGATATCATCTTCCACATAGCGATTAATAACATCCAGTTTGGCATCCCTGATCTCAACAACCTTGGGATATATAAGATCCCTCAGCATCTCAATATGGAACGAAGGGACATATTGCGTTGTAGCAGCAGGATAACCCAATACCATCGTTGGATCACCCTCTTTCACACCTTCAGTAGAAACCCTGAAGTGATATTCGGGTTTGTAAGGCACATTATCTGTTGAATATGCGGCAGGCTTATTCTTACTATTGGCATAGACACGAAACAAAGAGAAGTCGCCCGTATGTCTTGGCCATGTCCAGTTGTCCTCTTCAGCCCCAAAATCACCTATCCCTG
>CAYNFX010000174.1:0-2784 GCA_964396555.1 uncultured Alkaliflexus sp. | reverse complement strand
TGGTGGAATAAAGTAAGCTGTGTTGCCGGTAAACAAATCGGCTCCTGCTATCACACATAATATCAGTCCCAAGGGGAATAATGCTCCCATCATAAATTTCTGAAGGCCGGGATTCTCGGCTGCAATTCCGGGCATGCCCCCTCCTACTGTCAAGGCAAGCAAACCTCCAAGTGCTATATAGGCTCCGGCCAGAAAGGCCAGTAATAATGTTGACTTAACTGATGTAGAGTCACGAAGTACGGCGGCCTCCGTAGCTCGGGAGACCAGTTCTTTGGAACTGTAATAGGCCATCTGGATTATCTAGTTAATTACTACTTCTTTGACGTACTGCCCAAATATGGATTTTGCCCTGTTTAGCTGATCCTCCGTATTTGTCGGGACACCTTCCAACTTATACTTCCATCCTAAGGCTTCATACTTGTGTACACCCAACTTATGATAGGGCTGAATCTCTAGTTTCTCGATATTCTTCAATCCCTGCAAATGCCTGCCCAGCTCATGCATATCTTCCTCAGCATCCGAAATGCCCGGTACAAGGACATAACGGGCCCACACAGGGATATTCTCCTGAGCCAGGTAATCAGCAAAAGCCAAAGTACGACTATTGCTCATCCCGGTCAGTGCTTTGTGTTTTTCACTGTCAATATGCTTGAAATCAAGCAAAACAAGGTCTGTTAACTTAAGCAGCTCCTTTACATCGCTTGTAAGTATCGAACCGTTTGTATCTATGCAGGTGTTGATACCCTCCTCCTTAAGTAATCCAAAGAGTCGTATCAGCCCTTTGGCCTGCATTAGCGGTTCGCCTCCTGATACCGTCACACCACCCTTCTTGCCAAAGAAGGGACGCTGACTGACGGCAATCTTCACAAGATCCTCACAAGGATACTCCTTACCCGTACCATATTCAATAGTATCAGGATTGGCACAGTAAAGGCACTTGAAATTACAGCCCTGCAGAAAAATCACAAAGCGAATTCCCGGACCGTCAAAGGTTCCCAGCGACTCTATGGAATGAACTCTTAACACAAGGCTATACTGTTAGTGATTCTGCAAATATATGGAAGGTACCCCTATTCACAATTAAAAGCGGGTGCTTGCGCAACCCGCTTTTACATTATGAACATTATCAAGCTATACAGTTTCGAAAAAGCTTCTTGCAATAACATCCAACTGCTGCTCACGTGTCAGACGGACGAAGTTGACCGCATATCCTGACACCCTGATGGTCAGCTGCGGGTAATTCTCGGGATGCTCCATCGCATCCATCAACATCTCACGGTTCAGAACGTTTACATTCAAGTGGTGCGCCTCTTTTGCAAAATAACCGTCAATAATTGATACCAGGTTTTCCTTGCGTTGCTCCATGTTTCCACCTAATGTCTTTGGCACTATTGAAAAGGTATTCGAAATACCATCAAGTGAATCCCGGTAGTCAATCTTGGAAACTGAACTCAGTGAAGCAAGTGCTCCACTCTTGTCGCGTCCGTGCATTGGATTAGCACCCGGTGCAAAGGGCACTCCCTTTGCACGCCCATCAGGAGTAGCTCCTGTCTTCTTTCCATAAACCACATTTGAAGTGATTGTAAGGATTGACAGGGTGGGTTCAGCATTCTTGTATGTCTTCAGCTCCTGAAGAAGACCGTTGAAATATGTTGGGATCTCCCTGGCAAATGTATCTACACGGTCATCATCATTTCCATAACATGGAAATTCGCCTTCAATCTTAAAGTCAGTTGAAATACCTTCTTCATTGCGAACGACCTGCACCTTAGCGTGCTTGATAGCCGACAATGAGTCTGCTACAATACTAAGTCCGGCAGCTCCGTAAGCCAGGTTGATGCGTGGATTAGTGTCCACAAAGGCCATCTGCAACTTTTCATAGTAATACTTATCATGCATGTAGTGTATGATGTTCATTGAATCATTGTACACCCTTGCCACTTCACGCATTGCAAGCTTGAAGTTTTCCATCACCTCATCAAAGTCAAGTACCTCTGACTTCAGTTCGGGGATGTTGGACAGTACCTTCTTGCCAGTCATCTCACAGCGACCACCGTTGATTGCAAGAAGCAGGGTCTTGGCCAGGTTGGCACGTGCGCCGAAAAACTGAATATGCTTACCAATCTCCTGGAATGACACGCAACATGCGATACCATAGTCGTCGCTCTTGCGAACCCCTCTCATCAGGTCATCATTCTCATACTGGATAGACGATGTGTCAATTGAAACCTGAGCACAGAATTTCTTGAAACCTTCAGGAAGGTCTTGTGACCAAAGGATTGTAAGGTTTGGCTCCGGTGAGGGACCAAGGTTGTATAGTGTCTGAAGGAACCTGAAAGATGTCTTTGTCACCTTGCTGCGTCCGTCGGCCAGACAGCCTCCAATAGCCTCTGTTACCCAGGTTGGGTCCCCGGCAAAGATCTCATTATATGAATCCATACGCAGGTGACGTACCATGCGAAGCTTCATAACAAACTGGTCGATCAGCTCCTGAGCATATACCTCATCAATCAGACCCAGCTTAAGGTCTCTCTCAAAATATATATCAAGGAAGGTTGATACGTTACCCAGTGACATTGCAGCCCCGTCCTGTTCCTTTACTGCTGCCAGGTAAGCCATATACACCCATTGCACTGCCTCGCGTGCACTTTCTGCAGGTCTTGACAGATCCAGACCGTAAATATTTCCTAGTTCCTTAAGTTGCTCAAGTGCCTTGATCTGATCTGCTACTTCTTCACGCAGACGAATACGCTCTTCAGTCATGGGACCAATCAGACCCAACAG
>CAYNFX010000173.1:0-2787 GCA_964396555.1 uncultured Alkaliflexus sp. | reverse complement strand
ATGATCAAAAGACTCTTTAACCCATTTCTGTATGTAGCCGGTTCAAAGTCACTGTTAATCGGACTTGCAATTATGCTGGCTACGGCGGCTGTAAGTTATTTCAGCCATATCCACTTCCCCGACCCGATTTCTGTCAAGGTTGCTATCGGGTTTCCACTCTGGGTTTACCTGGTGCAAAACCTGGCCAACTGGCTTGTGGTTTCTGTCCTGTTTTACATTGCTGCTCTAGTACTGTCAAAGTCCTCGGTTCGAGCCATAGATATTTTCGGAACTCAGGCCCTTGCACGTGCTCCTTACCTAATTGCCTCATTCACCGGATTCACCGGGGTACTTGAGACATTTGGCAAATTCCTTCTGTGGATAACTACAAACACCGGAGATCCGGTAGAAATAACAGGGGCTCAGATACTATTTGCAGTACTGCTCCTTATCCTCACAATGGTTCTCACAGTATGGCTGGTCGCATTGATGTTCAACGCTTTCAAAGTATCATCCAACCTGAAAGGTGCAAAGCTCATTGTATCCTTTATAGTAATCTTGCTGATCTCAATTGGAATCATGCTTAAGATTACATTTATGATAGTCCCTCATAACACACCTCTTATTTAAAGGTTCCAAACAAAATCTCCGGCAAGACCTGTCGGAGATTTTTATTTTCATCTACCCTAAATAATTCTTCAAACATTCATCCAATCAGTTTTTTTATTTGCTGCCACTTTATAGTTTTACGCAAGCCAAAACACTTGGTAAAAAAGGAGATATTGAATACATTCACACTGATAAACTGATAAAATGAACTTAACAATCAGACCACTACAAGTAACTGATTATCCGGCATTACTTGCATTATTCACTGAATTTGCTGAATACGAGAAACACCTGGACTCTATGACCAATACTCTTGAGAAGATGGAGGCTGAGCATGAATATATCAACGGATTTGGAGCCTTCAATGAACAAGGGGATATGATCGGATATGCAACCTACTTTTTTGCCTACTACACCTTTACAGGTAAATCAGTGTACATGGATGACCTGTATGTAAAACCCGAATACCGTGGCAGGGGACTGGGCAAGAGACTTATTAATGATGTAATTGTTTTTGCAAAGTCTCAAAATTGCCATAAAGTCAGATGGCAGGTATCTGAGTGGAATACAAACTCAATTGAATTCTATAAGAGTTTAGGAGCAAAACTTGACAATCTTGAATATAGGTGCGACCTTATTTTGTAATACACACTTAGAATTCACACATAACAAAAAAGCATGAAAAAAATCGTTATCGCAACATTGGTTGCTGTATTTAGTTTTGTTGGCTGCTTTGGACAAAACACAGAAAGACAATGGCTTAACCTCAATTATGCCGGTGATGAACTGGAATGCCACAACCTTGATATCTATTTGCCCGATGTAGAAAAACCTTCTTATAAGGCGGTAATCGTTATTTATGGTAGTGCATGGTTTGCCAACAATATGAAACAATTTGCTTATAACGCTCTTGGAAAGCCCCTGCTCGAGAGCGGTTTTGCAGTGATATCAATCAACCACCGTTCAAGTGGTGATGCTCCCTATCCTGCACAAATCAACGACGTCAAGGCTGCAATTCGCTATATACGTGCTAATGCCGACAAGTATCAGATTGACGCATCATTCATCGGTATCACAGGCTTCTCTTCCGGTGGCCATCTTGCTTCATTGGCTGGTACAACTAACAACGTAAGGCAATACACTGTAGGTAGTACAACTGTTGATATCGAAGGCAATGTGGGACAGTTCACCGAAGTCAGTAGTGATGTCAGCGCTGTAGTAGATTGGTTTGGTCCTATCGACATGACCCGTATGAGCGAGTGCGAGAAACCCAATGAAGGTAACTCTCCCGAGGCTGCACTAATCAGAGGCAATCCGGCAGACAACCTTGAGATGATAGCTCTTCTTAACCCCATGACCTTTATTGACGAGAACGATCCCAAGTTTCTCGTTATACACGGACAGGCTGACAATGTTGTGCCTCACTGCCAAAGCGTATATTTCTCTGAGGCATTGAAAGAAATAGGATTGTTGACAGAGTTTATATCTGTTCCTGAAGGTCAACACGGCCCTGTAACATTCAATGATGATACGATGAAAAAAATGGCTGAATTCTTCCTCAAAGAAGCAGGCGAATAACTTTGACCGTTTTATAAAAATAAATGCCCCAGGCAATCCTGGGGCATTTATTTTATGCAACGCCGACCCTTCAAGAGTAATAAATATACCAATATCCTTTTACTGTAGCCTTAACTTATGGCAAGTTAGACCCATGCCTTAGTCCTTGAAAAGAAGGATATTGCTATCAAGTATAGCCCGGATGGGAGGTTAGCTTCTTTCTGGTTGCTTATAATTTCCTCTATAAGCAATTGATGATCAGGGTTTGAAGCATCAAGTACAACTAAACCTTCTACTGCTTTTATTTTATTTAGTCTTTCAAGAAGGACTTTAAAGGCAATCTGACTCTTGTTACCTGTCAGATCACGACAACCTGTGGTAAAACACAATAGCAAAATTGCTGCTAAGTAGGTTAGGGTTCGCATTATTGTAGTCTATTGGTTGTTATTATTCTTCAATTGTCTCAAGTACTCCTTCAAGGATGGATTCAGCTTCGGGTTCGGAAACCGGAACTGCTTCTTTTTCTTTGACTGACCTGTTTTCACAGAATTTGCAGAGCTCGGTGATATTCTTCAATTCGCGAGCCTTGGCCACTGTGCCTGCAAAAATCTCGGTTGTTGCGTCTCTATTGATTGAATGGCA
>CAYNFX010000172.1:0-2796 GCA_964396555.1 uncultured Alkaliflexus sp. | reverse complement strand
CAATATTTCTGAGGTGCCTTCTCCAATTTGCAGCAGTCGCTGATCACGGTAAAAGCGTTCGATAGGGTTGTTTTTAAACAGTCCCGAACCGCCAAAGATTTGCATTGCTTCGTCGGCTATCTCACGGGCAATCTCGGAAGTGTATAGTTTGGCAATTGCCGCTTCACGGGTATAGCTAAGTCCTCGATCCTTGAGGATACAGGCCTTATATAGCGTGTTACGCGCAAGTTCCAGTTTCATATCCATATCAGCCAGCTTAAAACTGATGGCCTGGTTGCGGATTATGGGTTTACCAAACTGCACGCGCGTTTTTGCATGTTTAAGAGCTAGTTCATAGGCCCCCTGAGCAAGACCCAGTCCCATAGCGGCAACTGAAAGTCGTCCACCGTCAAGTGTCTTGAGCATGTATTTAGCGCCCTGACCTTCCTTGCCTAGTAAGTTTGTGTATGGCACCCTGCAGTTGTCAAAGGTAAGCCTTGCAGTATCGGCAGCTCTCCACATCATCTTGCCAAGCATCCTTTCAGCCTTAAAGCCTGGTGTATCCCTTTCCACAAGAATAGTAGTAAGCCTGCTCTGACCTGACTCATCAGTAGTCTTGACCTGCAGGGTCACCCCAAGGGTAATGGGAGTGGAGGCGTTTGTAATAAACCTCTTAGCACCATTGATTACCCAGTGATCACCATCCCTTACAGCCACGGTTTCTGTTGCCATAGCATCCGACCCTGCATTTTCCTCAGTCAGACCGAAGGCCCACAGCTTATTACCCGTAGTCAACTGAGGCAGGTATTTCTTCTTCTGCTCCTCATTACCATAGTCCAGTATCGGCACCAGCCCCAGGCTGTTGTGAGCCACTACTGTGGCAGCCTGCGAACTGTCAATGCGGGCCAGTTCCTCAACCGCAATAATATATGAAAGGGTATCCAGACCACGTCCTCCGTATTCCTTAGGCATGTTTAGGCCCAGGATACCGGCAGCGCCCATCTTGTGTGTAAGTTCAACCGAGAACTCCTCATTCTCGTCCAGCGTAGCAGCTTTGGGCGCAATCTCCCTTTCGGCAAATTCCCTGATATCTCTTCTCAGCGCCTCATGCTGCTCTGTCAATAGCGGGTTCATCAATTACGTTTTACTGAATTGTTTAACGAAAAAAAATCAACAAAATTATTAGCTTGAAAATCAGGATGCCTGGGTAGGTTCAATCTCAACGAGAAGCTCATTTGCCTTGACCTGAGTCCCGGATTGGGCACATACCAGCCTGACCCTTCCGCCGGCTGGAGCCGTCAGAAGGTTTTCCATCTTCATAGCCTCCAGCACCACAAGGGTATCACCTGCACTTACAAGGTCCCCTTCCTTAACCTTTACTTCGACAATACGACCCGGAATAGGAGCTTTGACATTGTCGCTATTGCGCTTCTGTGCCGATGCTTCTGTCTTGTTCCGCAATGGCAACACCGGTCTGACTGTCCAACGACTCATGCCATGTTCAAGCACAAAGCCTGACTGTTCAGCCCTTGCCCATGCAAAGCGGAAGGACTCTCCCGACAGGGTGAAGCCCAGGACCGTCTCATCAAGGAAGGCATTCTCAACCTGATAGCGGTTTGATGCGTTTACAATCACCGAAAAGGCACGACCCGAGTCTTCCCATGAGATATTGTAAGACTCTTTGTTAAGCAAAAACTCATACTGACGGGCAAGCCTCCAGAATCCTGTGCTTTGCCAGACCGAAGCACCTTCATTGCGGTAGAGTAATTGTAACGTGAGCGCTGCAATAGCCGCAACTTCGGGGTTAATAATCTTTGCAGCCCTGAATTCATGCTTTGAGCAGAAGGCCGTTGTTGTATCTCCGGCCATAAACATCCCGCTCAGCATAATACTTTTGAGGTATTCGATATTAGTATCTATCCCGCAAATCAATGTCTCACCAAGGGCATTGCCATGTCCTGCAATTGCCGCGTCACGCGAAGGTGCGTGAGTAATCACTTTTGCAAGCATGGGGTCGAAGTTGGGTTTGATTTCCACGGGGGTATCAAACCACGTATCCGTGCGTGCCAGTGCGCTTGAGGGCCACTTGACCTTCAGTATCTGTCCCGGAGAGGGAACAAAGTTGCGCATCGGATTCTCGGCATATATACGGCTCTCTATAGCGTGTCCTTTAATGCGGATATCTTCCTGAACGAAGGGTATGGGCAGACCCATTGCAACCTTAAGTTGTAGCTCCACCATATCAAGGCCGGTAATGCTTTCAGTTACCGGGTGCTCGACTTGCAGACGGGTGTTCATCTCGAGGAAGTAATGTCTGTCAGACTCATCAAGCAGAAACTCCACCGTACCGGCGTTGTGGTAACCGATGGCCCTGCATAGAGCCAGTGCATCACGAGTCAGTTCGGCACGCTTGTGCTGCGATAGTCCCGGTGCCGGGGCCTCTTCGATAATCTTCTGGAAGCGCCGCTGGATGCTGCATTCCCTTTCAAAAAGGTGAACAAGATTCCCGTGCAGGTCGCCGAAGACCTGCACCTCTATATGGCGGGGATTTTCTATGTATTGTTCGAGGTAAACAGTGTCGTTGCCAAAGTAGTTTGCCGCCTCACGAGCTGTCTGTGACAACTTGTCGGCCAGCATTGCCGGATCTTCTATTTTCACCATACCCTTGCCACCACCTCCGGCAGCGGCTTTTACGATAAGTGGATAGTGTAATGCGGAACTTCTCCCTGCAATTTCGTTGATTGAACCTTCGACCGACATGGTGACGGGTACCTGATTTTCCATTGCAATCCTGCGGGCAGTTATTTTATTGCCCAT
>CAYNFX010000171.1:0-2861 GCA_964396555.1 uncultured Alkaliflexus sp. | reverse complement strand
CCTTCTTTTCTCTCTACAGACTTATTGACCACGATAGTACGTCCGCCAACTTGTGAGTTGTTCAGTTCATCAATTGCCTTTTGAGCTTCTGCATCATCAGGCATTTCTACAAAACCGAATCCACGGCTTTTGCCTGAAAACTTGTCAGTAATAATGCGCGCGGATGTTACTTCACCATAAGCTTCAAATAGCTCTTTTAATTCAGCTTCAGCCAAACGAAATGGTAAGCTGCCAACAAAAATGTTCATTCTAAGGTATTTAAGAAATTAATAAGTGATTTAAAGATAGGTGATTTTTTTCAAGTATGTACAAATTATATGTTTTTTACGAAAATATTTCATGTAATTTGTATCTGCAATAACAGAAAGACCCTCATACCTTAACGCTATCTCACACCTAATCTTTATCAACAATCAAAATCTTCTCAATCAGGTCACCCTGACGGATTTGGTCTATGACTTCAAGGCCTTCGTAAACTTTGCCGAAACAGGTATGGCGTCTGTCAAGATGCGAAGTGTTCTTTCTGCTGTGGCAGATAAAGAACTGAGAACCACCTGTGTCTTTTCCGGCATGAGCCATACTTATGACACCCCTGTCATGGTACTGATTATTACCGTCCAGTTCACATTTGATTGCGTAGCCCGGACCTCCTGAGCCTACTCTTGGATTTCCTGGTTCTTTTGAATAAGGGCAGCCGCCCTGAATCACAAAGTCGGGTATGACCCTGTGAAATCGTAGGCCGTCATAAAATCCTTCTTCAGCCAGCTTGATAAAGTTGGCCACAGTTCCCGGAGCATCTTCATGGTAAAAACTAAGTCTCATTACTCCTTTGGAAGTGTGAATCTCTGCTGTCTTCATTGTTGCATTATTAATATTAAAGCATAAAAGTATAGATATTATGTTGCAGAACAAGCAGGTGTTTCAAATAATTTGAAGCATGATCAGAGCACTGACTTTTATTTCATATATTTGTGACAGAATGCTACTGGTGATAGTGCCAAAGCAAGCATTCGGCTATCAATATTATACTGGATGATTAAAGTGCCTGACATATATCAGATCAAGATAGATTTGAGAGATATTAATCCTTCGGTGTGGAGGCGCCTGCTTGTTCCCGATGACCTGTTTCTGCATGACCTACACAAGGTTATTCAAACTGCTATGGGCTGGGAGAATACGCATATGCACCAGTATGAGAAGAACGGCAGGATTTTCGGCATTGGAGATGAGGATTATTCCAGTGTGCCCAATTTTATGGACTATACATCCATCAGGCTCAAGGACATTCTTAAAAAGAAGGATGACAGCTTCCGGTATGTATATGACTTAGGAGATTTTTGGATTCATGATATATGTCTTGAAGATGTACACGAACCGGAAAGCACTGCAATTTATCCAGTATGTGTTGACGGAAAAAGGAACTGCCCTCCTGAGGATTGCGGGGGTCCGCAAGGCTATCAACAAATGCTGAAGGTGCTTAATCATCCCGGACATCCCGACAGGGAAGAATTGATGGAGTGGCTGGACTATGACTGGGATGCTGATGAATTTGATATAGATTATGTAAATAACCTGTTGCTGGAGGATGACTTCGGTTGCCTGCCAATGATAGACTAACTCAATATAAAAAGGGGATCCAGCCGGATCCCCTTTTTGCTTATTATTAGGTTGTAACTATTTTATTTCAATAAGTTCTAGATCAAAGATCAGTGCTTCTTCAGGTCCAATTTGATCCCCTTTCCCTTCTTCACCATAGGCCAGGTCTGAAGGAATAAAAAGCTTCCACTTTGAACCGACTGGCATTAACTGAAGAGCTTCCTGCCAGCCTTTTAGAACATCTGTTAGACCAAATTCAACAGGCTCGCCTCTTTCAACCGAACTGTCAAACACAGTTCCGTCAATTAAGGTGCCAACGTAGTGCACTTTTACTACCTTGTTTTCTGTTGGAACCTGACCGTTGCCCTCAACAAGCACTTCGTATTGCAAGCCGCTTTCTAGTTGTATAACACCTTCGCGTTTTGCATTTTCTTCAAGAAAAGCCTGACTCTTTGAACGATTGCTCATAGCCTCCGCATTATGTGATATTTCCCTTTCCCTTTGCCTTTCAAGGTAAACTCCGTCAAGGAAAATATCTGCACTCATTTCGTCAAAGTAGGATTTGTTGTATGCAACTTTGTTGATGAAGGCAGTGCGGTAAATTTCTTCTTTGAACGAACCAAACGATTGCTCTACAAACTCGATGTAATCTTTCTTCAACGTTGATTTTGAAAAGGCACGGGCCAGATTCTTTCTGTCAAGAGTGTCATATGGAATACGCTCAAAGTTCATCATGAACTGATTGGCACTCATGTAGCCCAATGCATAGCTAACACTATCAATAGTGTTTTTCAATTCAACCTTTCCTGATCCGGGTACTTTCAATCTACATGCCGGTAATAATGCAATAAGCACAATGACTCCAATAACATAAGAGTACTTTTTCATAGATCTTTCAGATTTAAGTCCAATAAATTATGAGTTAATACTTCAAACGCAGCGAATTTACAGCGAAATTATGCATTTAGAAAATTTTCCCGGAAGAATTCAGATGCCTTGGAATACAGCCCTGATCATTTGTCTTTTCCCTGGAGGGCCTGGTAGCCTTTCGACTTTAAAACCGGCTGCCTGTAAGGCTCTGCGAACTGAGCCCTTGGCCGAGTATGTGGTAAGGATTCCACCAGGAGCAGTCATTGAGGCAATGTTGGCAAATATTGCCTCTGTCCACAGTTCCGGCTGTTTTTCCGGACCGAAAGCATCAAAATAGATGAGGTTGAATTTCAGATCAGACCTGAAATCAAGAAAGTCACACAAGTGTTTCGTAA
>CAYNFX010000170.1:0-2892 GCA_964396555.1 uncultured Alkaliflexus sp. | reverse complement strand
TGCATATCAAGCTTGTTTGGAATGAAATCCAGGCCAAAAATAATAAATATCTAGGACTATAGGGCAAAAATGAGGCCGAAAGCTATTTCTGCCTAACTAAGGACGAATCTGTACACCCTAGCCTTTTTTTATACTGTCTCATGCAGGAAGACCATTTTTTACCTTATTTTTGTGCCATATCAAAAACAAAGCAGGTGATATCTTGAGTAGCAATACATTTAATATAAAATTAAGGTTCAGGATGTTAAGCAAACGTTCCGCGCTGTTGAGCTGCTTTTCATCCTTTTTGTTTGCTGCCCTGTCGGCTGCTACTACAGCCGATATATCCAATGCCCGGGAAGGCAGTATGCCTATTGATTCCGTATCCGTCTTTCAGGAAAGCCATACTCCAAGACTTGGCAACAGCAACGGATTCGGCAATGTCCCCTTCAATGATTCCTTACTTAGAAATCCTAATAATACTCAGGTACAAGACACAATCCCGCAATTATCTACCCCGGCTTTTGACGAGTTGGCTCTACCATCAGCTGAAGTAACATCTGATTCACTTGCTGCCGGAACCGACACAACGAAGAAGTCCAGACCAATGTTTGAGGCCGAGATTCAATATGGTGCTAAGGACTCGGTGATCTTTGACAAGGGCAAGGTTCACCTTTACGGCGAGGCAAGGGTTGGTTACCTGGACGTTGAACTGAAGGCGCATTATATCGAGCTCGACATTGACAGTACCCTGGCTTTTGCTGAGGGATATATTGATGAGAACGGTGAGGAACAGGGACTGCCTGTATTTAAGGATAAAAGCGGCGAATACACTATGCGCCGCATGAAGTACAACTTCGAAACTGAAAAGGCAATTATCGAGCACGTTGTTACCACCCAGGGAGAAGGTTATGTGGTTAGCGAATGGGCCAAGAAGAATGATGACAACTCATACTTCCTCAAGGACGGACGCTATACCACCTGTGACCACCATGACCATCCGCACTATTATATAAATATGACAAAGGCCAAGGTTATTCCGGGAAATAAGATTGTTGCCGGACCGGCCTACCTTGTTGTGGAGGACGTCAAGATCTTCCCGTTGTTCATCCCCTTCGCCTTTGTGCCATCGACAAGCAGCTACAGTTCGGGTATCCTGATGCCTTCCTATGGTGAGGAAAGCAACCGGGGATTCTTCCTTAGGGATGGTGGCTATTACTGGGCTGCTGGACAGTTTTTTGACTTGTCCCTGACCGGGGATATTTATTCTAACGGATCATGGGGCTTGAGAACTGCATCAAATTACAGGAAGAGATACAAATACAGCGGGGCTTTTAACTTACAAACAATTACAAACGTAACTAGTGAAAAGGACCTGCCTGATTACAGCAAGTCAAAGGACTTTTCGATTACATGGTCACACCGTCAGGATACAAAAGCCAATCCAAACAGTTCGCTATCAGCCAGTGTAAACTACTCCACAAGCTCATTCGACCGTAACAACGTTACAAGTATTATCAACCCTGAAATACTTGCGCAAAACCAGAAGCGTTCAAGTATTTCTTATTCAAAGCGTTTTCCGGGATCACCATTCAACTTGTCGGTCAACCTCCTGCACTCACAAAACAGCAGGGATACATCTATCAACCTTACTATACCGGACTTTACCCTTACAATGAGCCGTATTTACCCGTTCAAGAGCAAGAACAAGATCGGCACTAAGGAAAGGTGGTATGAGACTGTTAGTATTTCATATACAGGTAACTTCAAGAACGAAGTCAAGACTCATGAAAGGGATCTGAGCTTTACAGCGAAGAGCCTTAGCAATGACTGGAGAAACGGTGCAAAGCACTCTATTCCGGTGTCGATGAACCTGAAGTTGCTTAAATATTTCACTGTGACCCCCAGCTTCAACTACACCGAAAGATGGTATCTGAAGTCAATCAGAAAGAGCTGGGATGAGGAGACTCAAAAAGTTGTAATTTCAGATACCGTCGGAGGCTTTCAAAGGGCATACGACTACAGCTTTGGCGTGGGAACCAGCACGAAGATTTACACATATTACAGACCTATCAGGGCTCTGTTTGGCGACAAAATAAACGTCATACGTCACGTGATGACCCCAAGTGTCAGTGTGGGTTATACTCCAAACTTTACTGACCCCAAATACGGCTATTTTGACCATCTTGAGTATTATGATGTCAAGAGCGACAGAATTGTAACACAGGACTACTCAATCTATGAAGGTGGTATCTATGGCTATCCTTCAAGTCGGGAGTCAGGGTCTGTCAGTTTCTCCCTTGGTAATATACTTGAGGCTAAGCTCAAAAGTGACAAGGACTCTACAGGATTTAAGAAGGTTGCAATACTTGAGTCATTAAACTTAAGTACCTCATACAATATGCTTGCTGATGAGTTTGCTCTCAGCAGAATCAACATGAATGGCAGGACCAAGATCTTTGGCACCAATATCAGCTTCGGTGCTGTATTTGACCCCTATGCAGTGGACTCTGTCGAGGTATCTCCTACAACTAAGACAGTACAACGTATCAACAGTTTTGAGTGGTCGGCAAATAATAGGCTTGCAAGGTTGGAAACTGCAAATCTGAGCTTTGGTTTCAACTTTGGAGCGGATACCTTTAAAAAGAATAAGTCAGAGGATTCTAACAACCAGAATAACGACCAGAGCAATCAACTGCCTGAAGGCAACCTGCCGGATGATCCGGATTCTTTGAATGACCCTATGAAGCCGACAATGGATGTTGAGCCATTGGAAGAGGGTGATGAAGGCTATGCTAAGTTTGAGATGCCATGGAATATCAGCGTCAACTACAACATGCGCATTATTCCCAATACTGCCAAGTTTGACCCGGTTGCCAGGAAGTTTGACTACAAGTTTACTGCTGATGTGAG
>CAYNFX010000169.1:0-2926 GCA_964396555.1 uncultured Alkaliflexus sp. | reverse complement strand
TCTAAGAGCTCACCTGACTTCAGCTTAATAAAAATCTCAAAATAAGACACATGTCCATGTATGGCTTTGGCAAGACCACGCAATAATCTTTTTTTGCGTGGTACAAAACGAAGAAAGTGTTTTCCAATAACCTCATCAGATGAATATCCTGTAATCTTGAAACCGCTTTCATTACATCTCCGGATATTACCCTTCCTACCAATAGAAATAATTCCAAAAGGCAATTGATCAACAAACTCGACAAGTTGTTGATCTCTGATTATCAATTTTTGAGTGTTTATGTTTGACTCAATACCTGTAGCCAGAATAGCAGCCAGAATATATAAATGAGGCTGAAGGCTTTCAGCCGGAGTAGTGCTAAAACAAAGACTTCCAATATTATTAACCCCCGTAAAAAGATCTATCTTAAAAAGGCTATCTACAGAGTTGCCCGTTGATTCCGGAAGAACTTCCGGTTCATCGACTATTATCTGAACCCTATCAACACCACTAACATTCTGAAAAAACAATTCAAGGTCTTTAAACAGCTGTTTTAAATCACCCTGCCTGTTAAGAATCTGTAGCAATACGACAATATTGTTTTGCTCCTCAACCCTCCTTGCAAGCATATCCAAACTCATACTCGCAGAATCTCCCCTACTTTGCTGAACCCAAAAATCTTCCATAAATTTCATTGAATAAATCTAATCCCTCGATCCTTACTTTCCGAACAAGCTGTGATGATCAAAAAGGTATTTATCCTATAAGCTAATTATTCTATTGATAGTACCTCTCAGGTATTTTGCACTATACCTATTGTCTCAAAAAGGATACCCAAGTGATGAAATTACGGGAAATATTCTGTAATAGTCAACTTTATTCCACAAAAAGACAAAAATTAAAACTTACAAGGACAGGTCATGAAATAGTCCATATTTAAGTCCACAAGTGCTTAGATAATCAGAATCATATAAATAAAAAAGCCTGTAAATCTGTCGATTTACAGGCTTTTGGATCAATCTGAGATTGATATTGTCGGGGTACCAGGATTCGAACCTGGGACCCCCTGGTCCCAAACCAGGTGCGCTACCGGACTGCGCTACACCCCGAAATTTAGCTGCGGAGAGAGGGGGATTCGAACCCCCGGTACGGTTACCCGTACGGCAGTTTAGCAAACTGCTGGTTTCAGCCACTCACCCATCTCTCCAGTACAACTTCACGATCCGCATTTGGATTGCGAGTGCAAATGTATAAAATTGATTGATATCTCCAAAACAAAAAACTACATTTACATATAAACAAATTAACCCACCACACCGAAATATGTGATTTTATGGATACTATATACTATCAGATAAAAGAAAAATTAGATCAAGTCCAAGATCAGCTATTGAAAAAACAAAATGTTGTTGCTGTCGGAATTGGATATAAAACAGTGGAAGGCCGCACTACAGGTGATTTGTCTATAATATGTTCAGTTGCTGACAAGAAACCAATCAGCAGGCTGAGCTCAACAGACCTCATCCCCCGCGTAATTGAAGGTGTTCCTACAGATGTATTTATTTCGGGGGTTATTAATGTAGTCAATAATCCCAAAGAACGTATCAGGCCTGTTCCTGCAGGTTGTAGCATCAGCCATACTTCAGTTACTGCCGGCACGCTTGGATGTTGGGTTAAGCAAAAGGATCAGCTTTATCTCCTTTCAAACAATCATGTAATTGCAAATAATAACGAAGCCTTACCCGGCGACTTGATAATCCAGCCAGGGAGTTATGACGGAGGTACAGCTCCTGATGATGTTATTGCAATTCTTAGCGAGTTTGCACCAATCAATTTCCGTGAGGATAATATCTCCTCCGCAGGTGGCATCTCCGGCTTTCTAGCAGGTTTTCTCAACCTGTTATACAAGTGGTCTGGAAGCCGCACCCGCATCAAAGTTTACAAGGAACAAAGCAAGACCAATCTTTGTGACGCAGCTATTGCACGCCCTCTGAATGCCGAAGAAATAGCGCAAGAAATCCTTGAGATAGGACAAATACAGGGACTAAAAGAGGGAAAGCTTGACATGAAAATCAGGAAGTTTGGCCGCACTACTGCACTAACAAGTGGTGTTATTACACAAACAGACTTAAGCGTGGTCGTAAATTATGGATATAATAAAACGGCCCTGTTTGCCGACCAACTGATGGCTGGAGCCATGAGCCAGGGTGGAGACAGCGGCTCTGCCGTACTTGACGAAGAGAATAACATTGTGGGCCTTCTCTTTGCCGGAAGCGATACAACCACTATAATTAACAGAATACAAAATGTTTTTTCGGCTCTGGAAATTTCCCTTCCATAAGGAAGACAAGGAACTTAAGAAAGTAAGAAAAGTAAGACAGAGATTCGAACAGGAATGGCTGAAGGTAGAAGGGATATCCTCTATTGGAATTGGTAAAGAAGGCAATATCTATTGTATTATTATATGCTATTCCGGCAACGAAACCTTTGTCAGAACCATTATACCTTCTCAAATTGAAGGTATCCCCATCCAATTCATGTACTCAGGCGAATTCATAGTTCAATGAATCCCCTATTTTTTATATACGATTAAATTATCCTAATTAACATTTGTACACTTCCTTCCATAAAGTCAAGTTTCACAAGCCTTTCGAAGATTTATAGCTAAACAACACTGTTCTTTAACATACATACAAGTATTGGATTACTTCATTAATGGTATATATTTGCGTCATATAGGACAACTTTGTCTAGGTTGACAAATTAGTCCGAAATGTCGAAAAGTTTAAACAAGAAAAACCTGATATACCATGAAAAGAGCAATCAATCTTTTGTTACTGATAGCATTACCGTTGTTTTCGGCTGTTCAAGCTGAGAATGTCTCTGTGGATCAAAAGCAGAGTAAAATAGAGGTCACTGGTACTTCTACAATACATGACTGGGAACT
>CAYNFX010000168.1:0-2929 GCA_964396555.1 uncultured Alkaliflexus sp. | reverse complement strand
ATGATTCCTCTGGTTGGTACTATCAAGGAATTCAGAATGCAGGCCGAAGTAATCCGCTCTACAGCCGAAAAGGTATTTGCTGAAAGAGGAGATAAGATCGATTACAAGGTAGGTACAATGATTGAAATCCCTCGTGCCGCTCTTACAGCAGATCTGATTGCTGCAGAGGCTGACTTTTTCTCATTTGGTACCAATGACCTTACTCAGATGACCTTCGGTTATTCACGTGATGATATAGGCTCCTTTTTGCCTGTTTACATTGAGCATGGTATCCTGAAACATGACCCATTCCAGGTTCTTGATCAGGAAGGTGTAGGACAACTTATCAAGGTGGGTACTGAAAAAGGCCGCACTGTCAAACCTGAACTTAAGGTGGGTATTTGTGGTGAACATGGTGGTGAACCTTCAGCTATTGAGTTCTGCCACAAGGTTAAAATGGACTATGTGAGCTGTTCTCCATTCAGGGTGCCGATAGCACGACTTGCTGCTGCTCAGGCTGCACTTAAGGAAGCTAAGAAGTAACAGTTGATTTGCAATATATAAAAAGCCCCGCAACCTTAGTTTGGAAGCGGGGTTTTTTACATTCAGGTATCTGCTACTTCAAATACTTTTTGAGCAGGGCAGCCATTTCTTTTTGTACTTCCTGAGCTGCTTCACGGGCTTTTTGAGCAAAGTCATCACCTGTTGAGGCGTAGATTATCTGGCGTGATGAGTTGACAAGAAGGCCACATTCGCTGTTCATACCATAGCGGGCTACATCAGCCAGGCTACCGCCCTGGGCGCCTACACCTGGAACAAGCAGGAAATGATTGGGTGCAATCTTGCGGATGTCACTTAGCATTTCAGCTCTTGTGGCACCTACAACATACATCATATTGTCAGCATTGCTCCATTCTTGAGACTTTTTGATAACCTTCTCAAAGATCTTTTCTCCACCTTGCTCAACATACTGGAAGTCATCGGCTCCCTTGTTGGATGTCAGAGCCAGCAGAATGACCCATTTGCCTACATAAGTGAAGAAGGGTTTTACAGAATCCTCTCCCATATATGGTGCAACCGTCACTGCGTCAAAGTCCATAGTGTCGAAGAATGCTCTTGCATACAGGGCAGAGGTATTTCCTATATCACCTCTCTTGGCATCTGCAATAATAAAGATATCAGGGTATTTATACCTGATGTAATTGACAGTTTTTTCAAGGCTGTTCCATCCGTTTACACCCATACTTTCGTAGAAGGCCAGGTTGGGCTTGTATGCGACAGCCAGGTCATGTGTTGAATCTATTATTTCCTTGTTGAAGGCAAAGATGGCATCTGAGGTGTCGAGCAAATATCTCGGTATCTTCTGGATGTCAGTGTCCAATCCCACACAAAGGAAGCTTTCCTTTTTCCTGATCTGTTGAAACAACTCTGCTTTATTCATAATATCATCAGTTTTCCAGCCCCGGGGGGCAATTATTCCTTACTAAGTTAACTATCACAGCTACATTATGGAAGGATTTACGTCAGCTAATACTGCTGGTCTTATGCAGACAGTAGTGAATTACTTGACATTAAGCCTCAGCAGCTTTAAGTCTTTCTGCGTTTTCTTCCATTTGAAGCTTGTTGATTATGGCATCAATATCACCATCCATTATTGCAGGTAGGTTGTATACAGTAAAGTTAATTCTGTGATCAGTCACACGTCCCTGCGGGAAATTGTAAGTTCTGATCTTGGCAGAGCGGTCACCTGTCGACACCATTGTCTTTCTCTTTGATGAAATCTCATCCATATGCTTTTGGTACTCGAGGTTGTATATCCGTGTGCGCAGTTCTATCATTGCCTTGTCAAGGTTTTTGAGCTGCGACTTCTGATCCTGACAGGTGACAACTATACCAGTTGGTAGGTGGGTAAGACGAATAGCCGAGTAAGTAGTGTTGACAGACTGTCCGCCTGGTCCTGAAGAACAATAGGTATCCTTGCGTATATCCTCGTTGCGGACTACGACATCAAACTCCTCTGCTTCAGGCAGAACGGCAACTGTAGCAGCAGAGGTGTGAACACGTCCCTGTGTTTCAGTCTGAGGTACACGCTGTACTCGGTGAACACCCGACTCATATTTCAAGATTCCATACACTCCGTTACCTGTCACATTGAATACTACTTCCTTAAAGCCACCTGCTGTTCCTTCAGACGTGTTGGTTATATCTACTTTCCAGTTTTTGGATTCACAGTACTTGACGTACATCCTGAAAAGCTCACCTGCAAATAGACAGGCTTCATCGCCACCGGTACCAGCCCTGATTTCAACAACAGCATTTTTGGCATCCTCAGGATCGGAGGGCAGAAGCAGAACCTTGATTTCCTCTTCAAGTCCTGGAAGCTTTTCTTCCATTTCATCAAGCTCTTCCTTAGCCATCTCACGCATCTCCTCGTCTTTTTCTTCCTTAAGGATCTGCTTTGTGTTTCTGATATTCTCAAGCAGATTCTTGTAATCCTTGGACACCTGTACCAGTTCTTCCAATTCCTTATACTCCTTGTTGAGCTTTATATATCGCTTGTTATCTGAAATAACTGCAGGGTCAGTGATTTGAGTACTTATCTCCTCGAAACGAAGTCTTATGACTTCCAGCTTTTCTAATAATGAACTATTAATTGCCATGATGATCGTTTTTTGATTTTGTGAAAAAGAAAGCATAAAGTGACAGGGGAAAGCTGCAGTACCAGCATCCCCAAAGTTAAGTGCTTAAAGCAGCTAATAGAAGAATTCGCCGAAGCCGCTGCGGATTGTTAACCTTGGACTTTTGGCCTTCTCAACTCTGCCTATCACTTTGGCTTCTATATTGAAGGATTTCGAAATATCTATTGCCTCCTGAGCAAATTCAGGGTTCATGTAGATTTCCATTCTGTGTCCCATGTTGAAGACCTTGTACATCTCAGCCCAGGGGGTGC
>CAYNFX010000167.1:0-2931 GCA_964396555.1 uncultured Alkaliflexus sp. | reverse complement strand
TTGGAATAATACCTGCGCATCTCATCCTTGAAGTAATCAAAATCCAATTCATCGTCAAAGATGCCACCGTCAAGAGATCCAAAACTTCCGAAAGCATCTGCAGAAAACAGTATTTTCTCTTCAAGTAGATAGGTTACCATGGTCTCTGGCCAGTGCACCATCGGTATCATATAAAACTGAAGTGTGTGCTTTCCAAGCTCCAGTTTGGATCCCTCATCTACTTCAATACAAATATCACTAAACCCAAAATACCCATCTATCATGGGAATGGTCTTCTTGTTTCCGACCAGCTTCATATCGGGATATAGTTCCCTGAGTATTTGTATGGCACCGGCATGATCAGGCTCCATGTGATTGATCACCAGATAGTCAATTGGTCTCTCACCCAATACAGCTCTGATCTTTTTCAGATAACGATCTACCTGTCCTATCTCAACTCCATCTATCAAAGCCACCTTCTCATCGGTGATCAGATATGAATTATAGGCCACACCTCTTTCAAGCGGCCACATATTCTCAAATAAATGTGTACGGCGGTCGTTAACGCCTACATAAAAAACATCCTTCGCAAGATTTACCGGTTTGTACATATACCTGTAGTTAAAAAAAACACCTTTGTTAATGGTATTGGGTTAGAGGCTGATCAGCAACCAAACATCACTATACTTGGGATACTGGTTACGGATTTGGGCAAGGCGTGAACGTGCATCCAATTCATCGTTAAAGGAAGCGACAGAAACACGGAAAAACCCGTGTTCACTTTCCAAAAGTATTGGAGTAAAACCTTCATTAGTCAGATCATTACTAAAACGTCGGGCATTATCCAACACCTGAAATGAACCTACAATAATATAGTATTTGCCCTTGGGTCCTGTCTGACCTATCGGCGTTACTCTTTCTTCCCTGACAACAATTGCAGGTTCCGGTTTTGGCTCAGGTGCAACGGTCTGTTTCACCTCTACCTTCTTGGGTTCCTCTTTGACATAGATTGATTCGCTTGAATCAAATCGACTTGAACCCTTGCGCATACTTGCACATGAAGAAAGCAGCATGGCTCCTGCTGCCACTACTACCACATACTTCACTAATCTCATATTTTCCTTGTTTGGTTACAGGCTACCAAAGATAAACTTTCAGCAACAAACAAAAAAGTACTTTCTTTGCAAAACAAAATCTTATAACATGGTTCTGAAAAGAAGTATAAAGCCCAGGATAAACCGCAAGGTCTTAATTTCAATGTATATCATTGGAGCTTTAGTGGTAGTGATGCTTGCCTTTTCACTGAGGTTCTATAACCGCATATTCGGACCCAATGTGGTGGTTGAAGACAGCAAGGGAACCGAACTATACCTGCCTACAAGTCCAACTTTCGAAGAGGTAGTCGGACTTCTTGAACACAGTGGTGCAGTACAGGATATGAAAGGCTTTATTTGGTTAGCCCGCCGGAAAGCCTACCATATTAATCCCAAAGGGGGACGCTACATCCTGAAGGATGGAATGAGCAATAACGAACTTGTAAACATGCTCAGGTCCGGAGCCCAGGCTCCGGTCAACGTGACCTTCAATAATATCCGCAAATTGGAAGATCTGGCTGCAGTTTTCTCCGAACGTCTCGAGGCTGACTCTGCAGCATTTATGAGGGCTTTTACTGACGAGCAGCTTATTAAAGAAGTGGGCTTCCTACCCAATACACTGATAGCACTGTTTATACCCAACACCTATCAGATATACTGGAATACCAGTCCAAAGTCCTTAATGCTAAGGATGAAAAAGGAGTATGATAGCTTCTGGAACGAAGAAAGGCTAAAAAAAGCAGAAACAATAAGACTTACACCGGTTCAGGTTTCCACCCTAGCCTCCATAGTAGATGAGGAAACTATCAAACGGGATGAGAAACCGCGTGTCGCCGGATTGTATATCAACCGTCTCAACATCGGCATGAGGCTGCAGGCAGATCCTACGATAAAGTTTGTAATAGGTGACTTTAATGTAAACAGGGTGCTGACAAAGGACTTGGAAAGAGACTCACCCTACAACACCTATATTTATGCCGGTCTCCCTCCCGGCCCTATCAGGATGCCTTCAGTAGAAGGCATCGATGCCGTGCTCAACTACGAACATCACGAGTTCCTTTATATGTGTGCAAAGGATGACTTTTCAGGTTACCATGCTTTTGCCCGTACTCTGCGTCAGCACAACATAAACGCCGAGAAATACCGCAAGGCACTAAACAGAAGCAGGATTTACAGATAACTGTAAATCCTGCCATATATTGACCGCATACTTTCGCCACCTGAAAGGTGCCTGTTGTTGCGTTTACTGTTATTTCTACAACTAGAAGGAATAGCCGAGCCCTACTATTGCATTAATACCATGACTAGGGTATCCAAACCAGCGATTGTATCTGGAGGCAAACATGTTCCTTACTTCACCAAAGAAGTGCCACCTCTTGTTTAGGCTATAGTTTGCCCCTAGATTAAAATCATAGACGGGATCAAGAGAAACTACTGCCTGTTGGGGAAGCAGTAAGTCAGGTATTGCAGCATTCCGTGAACCAATTACATTGAATGAACTGTAAAGGGTAAGGCTTTCGTCATAACGATATGTCAAACGAATTCCGGCTTCCATATCGGGTCTTTGCCATGCATGTGACAAGGAATCAAGTGTCCAGCCATAATAAGCACCTTTCAGTGTCATTTCAAGGTCCGGAGTAAAGCGTGCGTTGAAGACACCCGAAACAGTCAACAGGTTACCGTCATCATACTCAACATCAAACTGATTGATAAAGTCATTCATCGTTGGTTCCTGATACCTGGTAAAGGTGCGGTTAACAAAGAAGTGCTCATCACGGAATACGCTATATTCAACCCTTGCAGCAAATGATGTGGCATTTGAGAAATTACCCTTGGTTCCGAAGAAAAACTTAACCCC
>CAYNFX010000166.1:0-2939 GCA_964396555.1 uncultured Alkaliflexus sp. | reverse complement strand
TATCACAGAGTAAAATGCAGTTCTTTTATCACTATTTTTGTGCGATTATGAAAATTGTCATTGATTTTTCGCTTTTGCTTATTACATGACAGCGAGAGACCGATAATTGTAATAATTTGAATGGCTACTCATTGATTACGGAGCATGTTTCGAGCCAGGCAATCGCTGGTGAATGGATTGGTATTGTGGGGTTTTCCGTATTGGAGTAAAGCTTGTCAACAGTTGAAGTAAGCACACATAGTAATCTCAGCAAACAAGAGTTATAATGAACAAAATTGTTGGAAAGAAGATTTTCTCTGAGAATGTGGTAGGCCTTGATATTGAGGCACCGCGTATTGCAAAGGCCCGCAAGGCAGGCCACTTCGTTATTATCCGCGTGGATGAAAAAGGAGAACGCATTCCACTTACCATTTCTTCAGCAGATGCCGCTAAGGGCACCATTACCCTGGTTATTCAGAAGGTAGGCGTCAGCTCTCGCAAGCTGACTTCCCTTGAGCCTGGTGACACCATACTTGACATAGTCGGACCCCTTGGTCAGGCCACTCATGTTGAGAACTTTGGTACAGTTCTGGCCTGTGGTGGTGGAGTAGGGGTTGCACCTTTGCTTCCTATTGTTGAGGCTTTGAAAAATGCCGGCAACAGAGTTATCTCAGTTATTGCCGCACGTAACAAAGAGCTTCTGATCCTCGAGGATCAGATCCGGGAATTTTCCGATGAGGTTATAGTATTGACCGATGATGGTTCCTATGGCCGCAAAGGTCTAATCACTCAGGGAATGGAAGAAGTCATTGCCCGTGAAAAGATAGATCATGCTGTAATTATCGGTCCCGGCATTATGATGAAGTTTGCCTCCCTGGTTACCAGGAAGCACAACATCCCCTCCATAGCAAGTCTCAATACAATCATGGTAGACGGCACAGGCATGTGCGGGGCCTGCCGTGTAACGGTTGGCGGTCGCACCAGGTTTGTCTGCGTTGATGGTCCTGAGTTTGACGCAGCTGAGGTTGACTTTGACGAGATGCTGATGCGCCTTAATGGTTACAAAGCCGAGGAACAAAAGGCAGCAGAGGAATATTTATGTAAAGTAGATAACAAGTAGATTATGGCCAATATAAATACAGACAGGACAGAATATCTGAAGGAGGAAAGAAATGCTTCATGGCGCGAGGAGCTCAGAAAGAGCAAAAAGAACAAAGAGCGCACTGATATTCACCGTGTTGAGATGCCCACAGCCCCTGCTTTGGAAAGAGCCCGTTCCTATGTTGAAGTCAATGTGGGACTTAGTGTTGATCAGGCTGTAGTTGAAGCTTCAAGATGTATCGACTGTCCGGATCCCACATGCGTACAGGGTTGTCCGGTAGGAGTCAACATCCCCAAGTTCATAAAAAATATTGAGAGAGGCGAGTACCTTGAAGCCGCCAAAACCCTCAAGGAAACCAATACCCTACCTGCAGTTTGCGGTCGCGTTTGTCCCCAGGAAAAGCAATGTGAATCCAACTGTTTTTACAAAATAAAGATGAATCGCGAGCCCGTGGCTATCGGTTACCTTGAAAGATTTGCCGCCGACTATGAACAGAATAGCGGTAAGATTTCTGTACCCGAAGTTGCGCCCTCAAACGGTCGCAAGGTTGCCGTTATTGGTTCAGGTCCTGCCGGTCTGGCTTTTGCCGGAGACATGGCCAAGTTGGGTTATGAGGTTCACATTATCGAAGCACTTCACGAGATTGGCGGTGTGTTGAAATACGGTATCCCTGAGTTTCGTCTTCCCAACAAGGTAGTGGATGTAGAGATAGAAAACCTTCGCAAGATGGGAGTTCAGTTTGAAACAAACTTCATCGTGGGCAAGACTGCAACTATCGACGACCTGCGCGAAGAAGGTTTTGAAGGCTTTTTCGTTGCCAGCGGTGCCGGCTTGCCCCGTTTTATGAATATCCCCGGCGAAAACCTTGTGGGTATCCTCAGCAGTAATGAGTATCTGACCCGCGTCAACCTGATGGGAGCATCCCGCTCAGGAATGGACACTCCGGTAGTTAAAGGCAAGAGAGTAGTAGTTGTTGGGGGTGGTAACACAGCAATGGATTCAGTGCGTACAGCCCTGCGCCTTGGTGCTGAAAAAGCCACCATCGTTTACCGTCGTTCACTCGAAGAAATGCCGGCAAGGGTGGAGGAGGTAAAGCACGCCTTGGAAGAGGGCGTGGAATTCCTTACCCTGTGCAATCCCCTTGAATATATTGGTAATGAAAACGGAAGGGTAAAACAGGTTCGTCTGCAAAAGATGGAACTTGGCGAGCCCGACGCCGACGGGCGTCGTTCCCCTGTTGTAGTGGAGGGTTCTGAGTTTCTGATCGATGCCGACACAGTAGTTGTCAGTATCGGCGTTTCACCCAATCCACTTATTCCCCAGTCACTGCCAAATCTGAAGGTAACCAAGTGGAAGACCCTTGACGTTGATCCAGACACTCTTCAGTCATCCATCCCGGATATCTTTGCCGGAGGTGATATAGTACGTGGTGGAGCAACTGTAATCCTTGCCATGGGTGATGGCCGCAAGGCAGCAGCATCCATGCATGAGTACCTGCAAAACAAATAATAAAACAAAGAGACATGGTCGATCTTAAAACAAAATATCTGGGCCTTGAACTGAAGAACCCCATTATAGTAGGAAGTTCAGGTCTTACCGGCAACTTCGAATCAATAGAGCGCCTGGCTGCCAATGGTGCAGCTGCTGTTGTTATCAAATCTCTCTTTGAGGAAGAGATCAGGATGGAGTATCGTCATACGGTATCCAAAGGCCTTGCTGATCAGGACAGCAATCTTGACTTCCTGGATTACTTTGATTATGAATTGAAGCATGATATGCTGACCAAGTGCGCGGCACTTATCAGGGACGTCAAATCACGTCTAGGCATCAAGGTAATAGCAAGCATCAACTGCAGTTC
>CAYNFX010000165.1:0-2950 GCA_964396555.1 uncultured Alkaliflexus sp. | reverse complement strand
CGCCAAAGATATGGGCATGGAATACCGGTCGTGTCAAGAAAATCAAGAAATACGTGGATAAGGTATTTTCAATAATGCCTTTTGAATCGGATTTTTATGCAAAATATGACGTGCCTGTTATTTACTCCGGTTCCCCCTTAATGGATGCAATCGAGAATCGGCCGCACAAGGGTGAGGGTTTTGAAAGTTTTGTACAACGTAACGGATTAGGCAATAAGCCCATAATTGCACTTCTTGCAGGCAGCCGCCAGCAAGAGATCAGCAGGATACTTCCTGATATGCTGGAAATGGAGCAGTACTTTCCCTATTTTCAGTTTGTAATAGCCGGTGCTCCATCATTCTCAATTGACGATTACAGTAAGTATCTTGATGGACATAAATCAGTATCTGTTGTTTTTGGAGAGACTTATGCACTAGTTGAGTGTGCCCATGCGGCAATGGTAACTTCAGGTACAGCGACCTTGGAGACGGCTCTGCTCAGATGTCCACAGGTTGTGTGCTATAAAATGTGGGGTGGAGGCTTCACCAATTTTATGGCCAAAAATGTGATAATGAAGGTACCCTATATCTCCCTGGTCAACCTGATAATGAACAGGGAGGTTGTGAAGGAATTGTTTCAGAGTACTTTCTCACGTGAGGCTCTTCAGAATGAGCTTTCACTGCTTTGTTATGATGACCATTACAGAACCCGTATGCTTGAAGGATATGAAGAACTGGCGTTAATAGTTGGGAAAGCCGGTAGCAGCGATCGTACAGCCGGTGAGATGTGGCAGACATTGAATGAAACGAAATAAGAATAGAATATGCTTGCACTTTGGAAAAAGGAAATAATGAGCTATTTCGGATCGATGACCGGCTATCTGGTTGCTGGCGTCTTTCTTGTTGCGACCGCACTTTTCCTATGGTTTATCCCTGGTAACATGAATATTCCAATGGGAGGCTATGCAACGCTTGAGCCATTATTCTGGATAGCCCCATGGATATATCTTTTTTTGGTTCCTGCTACCACAATGAGGCTGTTTGCTGAAGAGAAGCGCAACAGGACCATAGAATTGCTGTTGACTCATCCCGTTTCCGAGTGGCGCATTGTATTTTCAAAGTATTTTGCAGGGTTAACCCTTGTTATTATATCCCTTTTACCGACACTTGTATTTTACTATTCTGTAAATCAACTTGCAAGTCCTGTCGGTAATCTGGATCACGGTGCAATATGGGGCTCTTATTTTGGGCTGGTGTTGCTTGCTGCTATCTACGTTGCAATTGGGGTTTTTACTTCAGCACTGGGTAAAAATCAGATAATAGCCTTTGTGCTGGCTGTTGTACTATGTTACTTCTTTTATGACGGCTTTGCTGCCGCGGCCTCACTGCCGGGCCTTGAAGGCGCCGGCAGTTTTCTCTCATACATGGGAATAGCTGAACACTATGATTCAATTAGTCGAGGAGTGCTTGATTCACGTGACCTCTTGTATTTTGTTTCGGTCTCAGTGATCTTCCTTTGGCTAACAAGGACAGTATTAAACAGAAGGTAAGCTGAAATTAATCAATATCGCATTATGGCTTCAAGACTAAACAAGAGAAGCATCTGGCCTGTGATAGGCATCATAGTGATAGTTTTGATCAACATAGTCTTTTCGGGCAGGTTCTTTCGTGTTGACCTGACCGAGGAGAAGCGTTATACGCTGGCCCCTGTAACAAAGCATTTTTTAAGTAATCTTGAAACAGATGTGTTTATAAGGGTTTATCTAGAGGGGGAACTTAATGCCGGATTCAGGAAGCTGGCACGTTCTACTCGCGAGACGATGGAGGAGTTCAGGATAATTTCTCATGGCAAGGTTAAGTATGAGTTTGTTGACCCTACAGATAATCCTGAGATTAAGAACGAATTAAATGAACTGGGTGTTTCTCCGGTTCCCGTTTTCGAAGCCACTGCCGATGGTCGTCGTATACAGTCCAATGTATATCCCTTTGCTCATTTTAGGGTAGGGGAGTATGAGATGGCAGTCAATCTGCTTGAGAACATACCCGGACTAAATGCGACAGCTAATCTGAACCTCTCGATGGAAGGCCTTGAATACAAGATTAGCAGTTCCATCCGCAATATGCTTACTGATGAGGTACAGGCTGTGGCCTTCCTGGAGGGCCATGGAGAGTTGGATGAGATGGATGTCTATGATATTAGCGAAGAGCTTTCGCATTATTACCAGGTTGACAGGGGCTCTTTGATTTCGAATCCATATATCCTTGATTCATACAAGGTTCTGATTGTAGCCAAGCCCAAGGAGAAATTTGCTGAGAGGGATAAGTTTATTCTTGACCAGTATGTGATGCGGGGAGGTAAGATACTTTGGCTTATTGATGCAGTTTATATTACTCTTGACAGCTTGAAGGGGGCTGCACAGACTCCGGGAGTAGCTACCGAACTAGGAATCGAGGATTTGCTGTTTCGCTATGGTGTCAGGGTCAATATGGAGTTGCTACAGGATGTGCAATCTGCACTTATTCCTGTCAATGTTTCACCTCAGGTCGAGCAATCCAGGATGGTTCCGATGCCATGGATGTTTAACCCACTGATGGGCACCAATACTTCACATCCCGTAACAAGGGGCGTCAACCTTGTAAAGGGTGAGTTTGTGAGCAGTATAGATACAGTAGGCTCTTTTGGCCTGATGAGGAGAGACATACTTTTACAAACCGGACAGTACTCACGGCGAATGCCAGTACCTGTATATGTTTCTCTGGCAATGGTCAACGAGCAGCCCAACAGGGAGGAGTTCAATCAGAGTTATATCCCTACTGCAGTTGCTATGGAAGGAGTATTTCCTTCGCTGTATACCAACAGACCTGTACCACCCGGGGTTGATATAGATCCTTCTGATATCAAACGAGAGAGTGTATCTACCCGAATGATAGTAGTGGCTGACGGTGATGTAATCCGCAATGAGGTCAGGAT
>CAYNFX010000164.1:0-3000 GCA_964396555.1 uncultured Alkaliflexus sp. | reverse complement strand
ACAGGGAAAGGAGGCTGTTCGGATTAGATTGGACGGCCTCCTTTTATTTGTTATTCTGGCAGGGATGTTATATCTTCCGCACCCCAAATTAAACGGAATTGAGTTTTTGCGGTTATAGATTACTATAGTATTATGAAGATGAAGTACGGAAGATTGATGGCAGTTGTAGCTGCCCTGATGTTTTTGCCTGTGTTGGTTGGAGCCGAGACAGGTGCTGACCTGTGGCTTCGATACAGTAAGCTGCCTGAGTCTATGGCAACCGGGTATAGGAAGGAGGCTAAGAGTCTGGTGGTTACAGGTAATGATGCAACACAACAGGCTGCTGCGGGAGAGATCCGTATGGCTTTGAAGGGGTTGTTGGGAGCAGAACCTGTTATAAGCAAGAGTATTGCTGATGGAAGCATAGTTCTTGCAACAAGCTCTGACAAGATAATAAAGGATTTGATCCCGGGCGGACTTGAGCTTTCAAATGATGAGGCTTATGTGATCAGAACAGTAAGCCTGAAAAAGGGCAAGGCCATCCTTATTGCCGGCCGTACCTCGGCCGGAGTTCTTTACGGTACTTATGACCTGCTTCGCAGGATTCATAACGGAGAAGATATCAGCAATCTTGATATAAATGAACGACCAGCCTACAACCTTCGACTGCTCAATCACTGGGACAATCTGAATGGCACAGTGGAACGTGGTTATGCCGGACACTCAATATTCTGGAACCGTGAAGAGAATTTTGAAGAGCTTAAGAGTCAGTATCTTATTTATGCCCGTGCCAACGCTTCAGTTGGTATTAACGGAACTGTACTTAACAATGTAAATGCAAGTCCTGAAGTGTTGAATACTGAGAATCTGGAAAGGGTAAAGCAACTGGCAGATCTGTTCCGTCCATACAATATTAAAGTTTACCTGGCGGTAAACTTTGCATCACCTGCAGTTCTTGGAGGACTTGACACAGCCGATCCACTTGATGAGAATGTACAGCAATGGTGGAAGGACAAAGCCGCTGAGATTTACAATATGATACCTGATTTTGGAGGTTTTCTTGTAAAGGCCAATTCCGAAGGTCAGCCAGGTCCGATGGACTTTGGCCGTACACATCAGGATGGCGCCAATATGCTTGCAGCGGTGCTCAAGCCTTACAACGGCGTGGTCATGTGGAGGGCTTTTGTGTACGAACCCACCAATAATGACAGGGCTATGCAGGCATACAATGAGTTTATGCCCTTTGACGGTAAGTTTGCCGACAATGTTATAGTTCAGGTGAAAAACGGCCCTGTCGATTTTCAGCCCCGTGAGCCATTTAGTCCTCTCTTTGGTGCAATGCAGAAGACTCCAATGATGGTTGAGTTTCAGATCACACTGGAATATTTAGGTCACTCAAATCAGCTTGCCTATCTGGCAACAATGTGGAAGGAAGTTCTTGATGCCGATACCTGGGCCTTAGGCGCAGGATCATCGGTGGCCAGAGCCACCGATGGCAGCCTTTTCGGCAATGAGCATACTGCCATAGCAGGGGTCGCCAATATTGGAAGGGATATCAACTGGTGCGGACATGATTTGCTGCAAAGCAACTGGTATGCATTCGGAAGGCTGGCATGGGATCATCAATTGAGCAGCGAACAGATTGCCGATGAATGGATCAAGATGACCTTTACCAATGATGATAACTTTGTTTCAACTCTTAAAGAAGTTATGATGCGTTCGCGTGAGGCAGTTGTAAACTATATGACGCCAATGGGACTGCATCACCTAATGGGATGGGATCACCATTATGGTCCGGAACCATGGACTGATCTTAGCTGGGCCAGAGCCGACTGGTTGCCCAAATATTACCACCGTGCTGGCGAAGATGGTATTGGCTTTGACCGTAGCTCGAAAGGCAGCAATGCTGTAAGCCAGTATTATAGTCCTTTGAAGGAGATGTACGACAATCCATCTACCTGTCCCGAGAATCTATTGCTTTGGTTTCACCACCTGCCATGGGACTACAGACTGGCAAGCGGAAAGACCCTTTGGGATGCGCTGGTGTACAAATATTACGAAGGAGTTGAGGCAGCCCGGTTATTCCAGAAAGAATGGGATAAGCTTGAAGGTACGATAGATCAGGAAAGATTCGAGGCCATCAGGTATAAGTTTAAGCAGCAAACCAAAGAGGCGATTTGGTGGAGGGATGCTTGTGTGCTATACTTCCAGACTTTCTCGAAAAGGCCAATACCTGCCGAACTTGAAAGACCTTTATATGATCTGGATGAGCTAAAGACAATAAAATTTGATTTGAAGCATCATAACTGATGCTTCAAATTATTCACCCACCTGCCTTTTTAGCCCTGTAGCCGTTTGCTGTGAGCCAGTTCAGTATCTTTTCACGGTGATCACCCTGTATGAGTATTTCGCCGTCTTTTGAACTGCCTCCGGTACCGCAGAGGTTTTTCAGTTTCTTTTCAAGTTCCTTGAGGTCGCTCCCGCTACCGATATAGTCAGTTACCAGTGTTACGACCTTTCCATTACGGTTTTTTTTGTCCAGCCACACCTTCAGGTTCTGCTGTGACGGAGGAGGCGTCACTACATCATCCTGCTCCTCTTTATAGCTGAAGTCTGGGTTGGTGCTGAAGATTATTCCGCCTTTACTATTCTTCTTCGACATGTCAGTTTAGCTGCTTTTGGGGTTACTACTTAACTCCTGAAGGCTCAAAAATAATAAAACGCTATTTATGGCAACGAAAATATTATGTAGTTGTAAGCACAAATGTGACCTGCTATAGTTTACTTAAGCTAATAAGGACAGGAACTAGTGTTATTAATGGTGGATAGCAGTAGTAGAATGTGGCAGAGAGTTTCAGCAATGAGAATTGGCTTCCCCTGAAGCCGGCAAGGACAGTGATAATAGTCTGGGGCAGACTCAGGCAGGTACGATAATTTAGAATTAGTGTAAATAGGGTAGTTGGAAGTATCACAGAGTAAAATGCAGTTCTTTTATCACTATTTTTGTGCGATTATGAAAAT
>CAYNFX010000163.1:0-3032 GCA_964396555.1 uncultured Alkaliflexus sp. | reverse complement strand
TAGTCATTTTCTATTTTTCTGGCTCTTAGGTAATAGCCGTTAATTTCATCCTCCAATCCGTAGGTTTCTTTCTCAAGTTCGACGATAGCCTGAACAAGCTGTTCCAGTTCGTTTTTGTCATAGCTTTGACTGTAAAGCCTTCTCTTCTGACTCATCAGTTGCTGGAGGCTGTCTTGTCTTATGCTTATCTTGTACCCAGTACGGAATATTTCCAAAGCCTCCCGGCTTTGGAAATGCTCAAAGCGTGAGTAAACCAGTGAGTCATTCACGAAAAAATTGAATTGATCCTCATTCTGGTACGCTCTTGAAGTCTGAATTGTTGTTCCCGTTTTCCTGCCTGCAGCTTCATCCAAAGGTAGTAAGGCTGCCTTTTTGACTTCGTTGAGATCCCTGCTTAGGTTTCTAACCACAGAGTTATCCCATAACAGTTCGACGACAACATATTTACCCTGTTCCACACCTCTATTGGTAGTAAACCAGGCCTTACCGGAATAGATATCTGGTACAAGGAAAAAGTCATCATCGGGCGAGTTGAATGGCGGACCCAGGTTGGCCGGCTCTGAAAAGGTTCCTGTCGAAGGATCGAAGTAGGACTGATAGATATCAAGTCCACCCATTCCTCCCGGTCGGTCGGAACTGAAATAGAATGTAGTACCATCAGTCAGTAGGAAGGGATATAGTTCGTTATAATCACTATTGACTTCCCCGGCAAGTTTTTCGGCATCTGCCCATGAATCAAGCAGTTTTACAATTTTGTAAAGATCATAATTGCCAGGGCTGCTCATCAGGGGGAAGTAAACCTCGTTGCCTCTTTCGGTGCGGAACACTACTTGTTCGGCTGAAACACCAACCCTGAAAAAGTCTCCGGCCCTTAACAGCTGACCGGCATCTATAGAGAGGGAATAGAGTGAAGAAATCTCATCTATACTTACTGTGTCCTTTGCGATAGCCCTGACTGCAAAGTGCTTATTGATAAGCTGTTCTGCGCTATTGCATTCCGCAATAGCCTTTTTGGCTGCCTTGGTTAGTTCATTTTCAGTCTTCTGGGCCTTTAGGTATTTATTATAATGCTCTATAGCCAGTTGCACTTCATATTCACGCTGGTACAGATAGCCAAGGTAGTAGTTGACATCCTGGCTTGGTGGGCGCGTTGCAGCAAGTTTCAAGCGTTGAAGGGCTTCGCTTCTGTTTTGATTGAGCTTGCAGAGGGCCACTCCGTAGTAATAATTGTAGTTATAGTCGCGGTTGTTCTTTTCAAGAAGCTTCTTGTATTTGGGCAGGGCCTCAGCATATTTTCCCTCATTGAAAAGTTTAAGGGCTTCGGTTTGATCAGGCTGCTGGGCATTAATCCCGGCAATAGCAATAAAGGAAAAGATGAAGTATAGGATTTTTCTCATTAACTTGCAGTTTTATGTACAATACGGCATCAAATTTAGTGAAAGATAGCCAATGTTTGACAGCAATAAAAACATCTGACCATGGTAAAATTAATAGAAGGTATTCAGGCTCCTGATTTTTCAGGCAAGAATCAGTTTGGTAAGGAAATTTCCCTGGCTGATTTCATTGGTAAAAAGCTGGTTTTGTATTTTTATCCTAAGGATAATACTCCGGGTTGCACGGCTGAAGCTTGCAACCTGAATGATAATTATGAGGCCTTTCTGGCAAAGGGATATGAAGTCGTAGGCGTCAGCCCTGACAGCCAAAAGTCACATCAGAATTTTGCCGAAAAATACGGTTTGCGTTTTAACTTAATCAGTGATCCAGACAAGAGCATACTTGAAAATTACGGGGTGTGGGGTGAAAAGAAGATGTATGGTAAGGCATATATGGGAGTGCTGAGGACTACCTTTATAATAAATGAGAAGGGCCTTATTGAAAAGATTATTGAAAAGGTGGATACGAAAAATCATACAGACCAGATTTTGGCTTGATGATCTGTTGTTCAGGCACTTTGGATTCGAGTAGTTGGATTGATTGTTTGACAAGAACTTTTTTCATAACTTCACAAAGAAAAAATTTAAGGTAAAAAATATAGTTATGTCTGAACGGAAGGATGTTAAGGAATCGAAAGTTAGTCCGGAGAAGCTTAAGGCGCTTCAACTGACAATGGATAAAATAGAGAAATCGTACGGTAAAGGTGCTATTATGCGAATGGGCGATACAGCCTATGAAAATATTCCGGTAATACCTTCAGGTTCGGTTTCCCTGAATCTGGCTCTTGGAGTTGGAGGTTATCCCCGTGGCAGGGTTATAGAGATTTATGGTCCTGAATCCTCAGGTAAGACCACACTTGCTATTCATGCTATAGCTGAAGTTCAGAAGATGGGTGGCATTGCAGCTATAATTGACGCTGAGCATGCCTTTGACCGTTTTTATGCAGAGAAGCTTGGTGTAAATATTGAGGAACTTCTGATATCACAGCCTGATAATGGTGAGCAGGCACTTGAAATTGCCGATCAGCTTATTCGTTCTTCTGCAGTTGACATGATCGTTATTGACTCAGTTGCAGCACTTACGCCTAAGGCAGAAATTGAAGGCGAGATGGGCGACAACAAGGTTGGTCTTCAGGCCCGACTTATGTCACAGGCTTTGCGTAAGCTGACCTCAAATATTTCAAAGACCAATACCTGCTGTGTCTTTATCAACCAGTTGCGCGAAAAGATCGGTGTGATGTTTGGTAACCCTGAAACCACAACCGGTGGTAACGCACTTAAGTTTTATGCCTCCATCCGTCTAGATATCCGTAAAATTTCACAACTCAAGAATGGTGATGAAGTTGTGGGAAGCCAGACCCGCGTACGTGTTGTCAAGAATAAGGTAGCTCCTCCATTCCGTAAGGCTGAATTTGATATTATGTATGGAGAGGGTATCTCCAGGGCGGGTGAGATTGTGGATATGGGGGTGGAACTTGGCATAATCAAAAAGAGCGGTAGCTGGTTCAGCTATGGTGATACAAAACTTGGACAGGGCCGGGAAGCTGTTAAGGATTTGCTAAAGGACAATATAGAGCTGGCTGAAGAGGTTGAAGCTAA
>CAYNFX010000162.1:0-3171 GCA_964396555.1 uncultured Alkaliflexus sp. | reverse complement strand
CAATCTGTTTTAACAGGATATCTGTCAATGAAAGGTTTACCGGAAGTCCTGCTTCTTCTGCCCATTTTCTTTGAAGAGGCTGAGCATTTGCCACGATTTCCATCGTGTCAAATCCTTTTTCGCAGAGCAGGCGTCCATAATTGTCGGACCATGCAAAACACTGTCCCATTAAATGAGCGTACTGCTCATCATAGGACTGATTACCTACATTGGGGTTACGAGTGTAGTAGTCAGCTAAAAAGTCACGGTAATATGTTGAGACTTTCAGAAATCGCATCACTAAAGGGACTTAAAAAAGGCTTTTACTTTTTCTGCAACGTAATCTGCTTCTTCTTCCATCAGTTCCGGGAAGATAGGAAGAGAGATCAGCTCTTTTGAAAATTTACTTGCATTAGGAAAATCTGACTCCTTATAACCCAGATACTTGTATGCAGTCAGATTTGGTAGGGCTATCGGATAGTGTACCAGTGCACCAATACCTTCTTTCCTGAGATAGTCAAGCAAGCTGTCTCGCAGATCAGCTTCAGTCCTTATGGCATATATATGGTAAACATGTTTGGCGCCTTCCCTTTCCTTTGGAAGGATAAGGCCATCAAAACCTGACAGCCTTTCATTGTACCAGGCGGCGACCTGCCTTCTTTGTTCAGTCCACAATGCAAGATGCTTTAGTTTTACATCAAGTATTGCACCCTGAATACCATCTAATCTGCTATTTATACCTTCAAATCTATGATCGTACTTATCAACTCTACCATGGTTGGCAAACATAACGGCCCAGTTATACAAGTCGGTGTTGTCGGTTACCAGTGCGCCTCCATCACCATAGGCTCCCAGATTCTTACCCGGATAAAAACTAAAGGTGGCACAGTCTCCAAAACTACCGCACTTTTTGCCTTTATACTCAGCCATCACTGCCTGGGCTGTGTCTTCGACTACCTTTAGTCCGTTCTCTTGGGCGATCTTCATTATTTCATCCATTTTAGCGGACTGCCCGTAAAGATGAACCGGAATAATGGCTTTTGTTGCTTTTGTAATTTTTCTGGCCAGATCAGCAGTATCCATTACATAGTATTCATCACAGTCTGCAAATACTGGTTTAGCCCCGCACAGCGTGATTGCTTCCGAAGATGCTATAAATGAGTTTGCTGCTGTTATTACTTCATCCCCCTCTTTAACACCAAGTGCTTTAAGGGCAATAAACAAAGCATCTGTTCCATTTCCCAGACCAAGAGCCTTTCTTACACCAATTGTGTGGGCTAGGTTCTCCTCGAAACTGCTTACATAGGAGCCCTTTATATAGGCGCTATCCCGTATAACATTCTCAATAGCAGCGTCTATCTCACTCTTTATGTTTACGTATTGCCTATAAAGGTCTGTCAATGGAATTCTCATCTCTGCTATTTCTTGTGTTATGTTCTCAGAGGCTTTTAATCAAACGGGCCGGATTACCTGCATAGATTCCCGGTTTTTCAATATTACGGGTAACAACTGCTCCGGCTCCAATCACTGCCCCATCACAGATGCTGACCGGAAGGATGGTTGCATTTGACCCTATTAATACATTGTTACCTATTGTTGTGTTCTTCCATTTTGATTTATCCCCTCCGGCCGGTTTGCCATCGGAAAACAAATCATTTATAAACATTACGCCATGGCCGATAAAGCAATTGTCTCCGATGCTTACCAATTCACAGATAAAGCTATGTGATTGCACCTTGGTGTCTTTGCCTATAACAACCCCCTTCTGAATTTCAACAAAAGGCCCAACAAAACAGCCTTCACCAATTGCGCATTCGTAAAGGTTGACGCAATCGGCTACAGTTACTCCCGGACCGAAGTTTACGTCCCTAATTCCTATGTTGAAGGTTCTGGCAGACTTCATGTTGGTTTATTTTGCTGAAGAATAAATCTTGTCGATTATCTCGACAGTCTTAAGTCCTTCGTATCCGCTTGTGGCTATAACTCCCTTGTTGTTGAGAACTGCGACAAGGTTCTCGTAAACCTTGTCGTGGTTGGACATAGAACCTTGATACTCACCGTAGTCATTTGGCTTCTTGCTTTCTTCAAGGTTTTCAATTCTGTAGTCCTTGATATTCTGGTATTCGAGTTCGTTAAGATACTGTCCTCCAATCTTTACAGTTCCGTTTTCTGCAAAAACAGTAAGAGAACCTTCCATGTTTTTCTTGTAGCTATTGACCGTATAGTTGATGGTTCCTATTGCACCATTGTAAAACTCAACGGCAACAACACCGGTATCTTCGAAATCGATAATGCCTTGGTGGTCATAGTTTCTTGTTAGAGGAAGAGCCGTTTTGATATCGCCTATAAGCCAGTAGAGCAGGTCGATAAAGTGGCTGAACTGGGTAAAGAGAGTACCTCCGTCCATATCACGGCTTCCCTTCCAGTCTGATTCAGCATAGTATTTCTCGTTTCTATTCCAGAAGCAACTTAGTTGAACAGAGAAGATTTTGCCAAGGAGTCCCTTTTCAATAACCTGCTTAAGTGCCTTTACCGGAGGGTTGAAGCGGTTCTGCTTGACGATAAATAAAAGGCGGTTGGCCTTTGACGCTTCGTCAACCATACGGCGACAGTCTTCCACATTGATTGCCATGGGCTTTTCACAAAGCACATGGTAACCGGCTCTAAGTGCAGCAATAGTATGAGTGGCATGCATTCCATTGGGAGAGCAGACCGATACCACCTGCATCTTACCTTTGTTTTCTTCAAGAAAGCTCTCAAAGCTAGGAAAAGCTTTTGCACGGTATTCTGAAGCCAGAGCTTCAGACTTTTCGGAGTTAATATCGTAGGTAGCTACAAGCCTGCCATTGTTGTTAATGTGCTGTGCGTGTCTCTGGGCTATTCTGCCGCAGCCAACTATACCAAAGTTTATTACGGAATCTGACATTTTTAGTGCTTCATTACATAACCAACAAATGTAACTATAAAATATCAAATAGTCTGCCCGGCTTGGAGTGTTAATCATGGCTGACGGAAAGGATAAAAATGCTATCTTAACGCTTCAAACGGGCTTATTCCATAATAGTAGAATTGGGCCTTAAGGAGGCAATTGGCCTTTTAAATCAATAATAGAAATGCGCGTAGTTCATATTAACAGGAGTGATGCAAGGGGAGGGGCCTCCCTGGCTGCATCAAGGATAGTGCAGGCCCAGC
>CAYNFX010000161.1:0-3225 GCA_964396555.1 uncultured Alkaliflexus sp. | reverse complement strand
GCACCAAGCTTCATGGCTTCATCCATAAAGATATCAAACTTGATCTCCCTGTTGCATAGAACATCAGGGTTGGGAGTACGACCACGTTGATACTCGGCAAACATATAGTCAACCACTTTGGCCCTGTATTGCTCACTCAGGTCTACAAAGTGAAAAGGAATATCCAGCTTACGGGCCACAGCTTCAGCGTCAAACTTATCGTCAAGCCAGGGACAATCAGCCTTCAGCACGCCTGTTGTATCATGCCAGTTCCTCATAAACAAAGCAACAACATCATAGCCCTGCTGCTTCAATACATATGCAGCAACACTGGAATCAACCCCTCCGGACAAACCTACAACTACACGCTTCTTGCTCACACTCATCTGTTAAAAATTAATCTACAAATATACTCTTTTTTAAGAATATGTTCCCGCCTGAATAATTTATGCATATTTATGCATAAATAAAGTCCTTGATAACACAATTGATTTTTTTGTCAAACAGTTTAAATCTTTCGTCAGCCTCGATTAATAATTTATCAATAATGGCTTGGATGGTGCCAGTTTATTCACGTGATTTGCAATTAAATGCTTCACAGCCCCTTCTAACCTTAATCCTACCATCTAACCCCCAATCAAACAATGGGCACCTCATAAGTGATGTGCCCATTGTTGTATATATACCCAAAAGATACAATAGTTATACATGATTAAGACATTGGGATCCTGATCCACGTAACTGTATTTAACCATAGGACTTACTGTCTATCACCCAAAGCACTTCTGCCTAATATTTTGATATGTGGCTAAAAATAATTTAATTTGCAGACAATTTAGTCTGAATTAAAATAAGAAACAGAATGTTCTTCATAGGCGCATCAGCACATTTCATCCCCTATCTGCTGCTCTCAATGACAATGCTCGTGTGCTTTGTTCATCAGGGCAAGGCAGATAAAGAGGTGAAGGGTATGCCCGTTCAGGTTTATGCTCAGGCACAAAGAGAGATTAAAATTGTTGCCACCAAAAAAGTCAATGTTCGCCAAACCAATGAAGAGCAACAGGAACAGTCTGTGATCAACAACAGAATAGCGGAAAAGACATCAGATTCAGCCATAATACGAGACTACAGCAAACTAAAACGATTTACTGTTTACAGCGAAAAACCCCACAGAGCTCCTCCTATTACTTTAAAGAACAGGAAATAAGACCTGTACGAAACTTCCCTTATTATACATTTTGCCGGATCATGTAGGATTCGGCATTTCAAAAAGCATTTGGTAATATCAATATTCCCTTGATAAAGGGATACATTTTAAAACCATGTATAGGCTAACTTTACTAATACTGGCACTCCTATGGCCATTGGGGCTCTTTTCCAACGAAGCATATTCAATAAAAGGACTAGTAACAGATAATGATAACCTCCCAATGCCCGGTGCTCATATCCTTGTTAGTGGCACCTCAATAGGTGTTGCCAGCGGACCTGACGGGAGTTTTGTGATAGTCAATATACCTTCAGGCACTTATACTCTCAACACCAGTTTCGCAGGTTATACCACCGAACATGTCAAGGTTCAGGTTCCTTCAGACGAACCTGTTATACTCAAACTTAAACCGTCTGTTTATAACATCAATCAGATAGTGGTAACTGGCACTAGAAATCCCAAACCTCTCAAAGACTCGCCGATACTGACCCAGGTACTTACAACCTACAGCCTCGAGGCTGCAGGTCTTCCAGATCTGACGGCTGCTTTGGAAAATACTATTCCCGGTATTGAATTTTCCTATGGGGCCTATGGCAGTAATATAAATATGTTTGGATTATCAGGCAACTATGTGCTATTCCTCAGAGATGGGAACAGGCTTGTTGGGGAGAATAATGGGAATATAGATTACGGCAGACTGAGCATGTTAAATACCGACCGCATAGAGATAGTCCGCGGAGCCAGTTCGGTACTCTATGGTTCTAACGCCATGGCCGGGGTCGTCAACATTATCAGTGAACCTCAGATAACACCAGTAAGCGTGGAACTGTTTTCAAGGCAAAGCAATTATAACACCAACCTAACAGAGGTGACAGCTGGAGTAAAAGCTGGTGAACTAGTGTCACGTACCAGCTACAAATACAATCATTCAGATGGTTATGATCTCAACGACCTGGCGTACGACGGTCGAACCATGGAAAAGACAACCACTCATCGACTGGCTCAGCAGTTCAGGTGGACTCCCGATCACAAGCTGGAAATGGAAGCATCGGGTTCCGTCTTTAAAAGTCATGTGGATGCTTCTCTTCCATTAAGGAACAATAAACTTAATGATGATATCGACATGGTTGTAAGCGCAAAATACCATGTTAATTACAACAGTACAGTGGAAGCCGTATGGCACCATGACAACTACCGTATTTTCGAGAAGGAAGATCAGGATCTAACACTGCAATATGATAATCGCTACCAGAATGCCAGGCTAACGAGCAATATTAAGATAGCAGATCATTCAAGCCTGACTGCAGGAGCTGAATACCAGAAGGAAGCACTATCTGCTCCACGTAACAAGATATATGACAGGATGTACAACCATGACTGGGTAGCATATCTCCAAGAAGAGCTAACAATTAGTCCGGTGATAACTCTGACTGGGGGTTTTCGGGTCAACTACAACTCCGACTACGGTACTCACACGACATGGCAGAGCGCAGCTATGTACAAGGCAGGGGTATTAACTCTCAGAGGAAACGTGGGTACTGGCTACAGGGCTCCAACACTCAAGGACCGCCATATGGAATACCAGGCTCCAACCTCCTTCCCTATCTTCGTCTATGGCAATCCCGATCTGAAGCCTGAGACAAGCCTCTACACCTCATTATCGGCAGAATTCAGCTTCACGGACCTCAACTTTTCGGTCAACTTATACCGCAATGCTGTCAAAGATATGATAATAGAAGTGATGGAGCCCTATGATCCTTCACAATCACCTGAAATGGTCTATTTCTACCAGAATATTGAAGATACTGAGATTAAAGGTGTTGAACTTGCATTTCTCTGGAAGCCAGTTGACCGAATGGTAGTCAGGGGAGGCTATGGCTTTACCCATTCACACGACCAGAAGATCGACAGGCAGTTGACAGGAAACCGTAAACATAGCGGTAATGTCAATATCAACTACGGATTTAAATATAAATACCTGTCGGCAATTAATCTCCAGGGCAACTATTACGGAGCTATGACAAGATCCATCTATGATC
>CAYNFX010000160.1:0-3263 GCA_964396555.1 uncultured Alkaliflexus sp. | reverse complement strand
CAAAGAAAGGCTTTAGTTTTTCAAGTTCCCCACTAATAGTATCCTGATCAGCATAAAGCAGTCTTGGATCTATATTGCCTTGCAGGCCCACCTCAGGGTGGACCAGCTTCCTGGCATGAGCCAATGGCATCTGCCAGTCTATGCTAACCATATCGCACAATTCTGGAGTGATGTACTGTAACCCACTAGCATATCCCTTAGGGAAAAAGATAAAAGGAATGCCTTCAGCCCTGATGGCATCGGCAATCCTGCGAACGGCTGGCATAAACAGTTCCATATACATTTCTAAGGGAACAAGTCCGGCATGAGTCTCAAACAATTGAAAGACCTCTACTCCGTGCTCTATCTGTTTGCGGGCATAGTGGATTGAAAGTTCGGTAACTGCATCTATCAGCTTCTGTGCCTCGACTTTACTCCTATATAAAAACTTCATCGCGTCAGGAAAGTTGCCGTTGCTGCTAATCCCCTGGATCATATAACAAAGTGTTGTAAGCGGAGCCCCACAAAAGCCAATCAATGGAATATCAACAGGCCTCTGCTTGACAACCTCATCAATCACATCGTAGATATACTCGAGTTTACCAACATTTGGTTGCAGGCTGCTCACTGGTGACGCAGAATTACTCAAAGGTGAGGGAAACACAGGTCCCTTGTCAGTCCATTTGAGTTCCATCCCCATAGCTACTGGAATCACAAGGATATCAGAAAACAGGATTGCAGCATCCACACCCAGGTCATAGACAGGCATCAGGGTAACCTTAGCACCAAGTGACCTGTCAGCCATCATTTCCCTGAAAGAGTGCTGTACCCTCAGCTCATTGTAGTTGGGCAGCACACGACCTGCCTGGCGCATAAACCACATTGGTGGACGCTTGTGAGCTTTTCCTTGTATTGTATCGAGTAGTATGGAGTTCACTTCTTAAATATTTGGCCTGTAGTCAGGCTTTGAAACAATTGACAGCCATATCAATATCCTCATCTGAGTGTGCGGTAGATATAAAGGTTGCCTCAAACTGTGATGGAGCAAAATAGACTCCTGATTGCAGTGCATTGTTGAAATGCCTTGCATACCTCTCAGTGTCGGATGTCATGGCATCAGTAAAGGAACTTACTTCCGGGGCTGAGGTAAAGAACAGAGTAAGCATCGAACCGACACGGTTGATAACTCCTGGTGTGCCAGTTTCAGCCAACTTCATTGTTAGTCCGGCTTCCAACCTTGCAGCCTTCCTATCCAGCTCATCGTAAATACCCGGTTCATTCTTAAGTAACTTTAATGCAGCTATGCCTGCCGACATAGCAAGGGGATTTCCGCTAAGTGTACCTGCCTGGTAAACCGGGCCCTCAGGTGCAAGCATATTCATTATTTCCTTCTTTCCTCCATAGGCTCCAACTGGCAAACCACCACCTATGATCTTACCCATAGTGGTAAGATCGGGCTTTATGTCATATAGTTCCTGAGCACCACCGGGAGCAACACGGAAACCGCTTATTACCTCATCAAAGATCAGCAGGGCGCCATACTTGCTAGTAATCATCCTCAAGCCTTCAAGAAAACCGGGCTTTGGCAGGATAACTCCCATATTACCCGGAATGGGTTCTACAATTACGGCTGCTATATCTCCTCCGAAAGCTTCAAACAGTTTGCTGACAGACTCAAGGTCATTGTATTCGGCAGTCAGGGTGTCCTTTGCAACACTCTCGGTAACTCCCGGACTTCCGGGTATGCCTAGGGTCAATACTCCCGAACCTGCCTTAATAAGAAAGCTGTCAGCATGACCATGGAAGCAACCGGTAAACTTGATCACCTTACTACGTCCTGTATAGCCTCTTGCCAGCCTCAGCGCACTCATCGTCGCCTCTGTGCCCGAGTTGACCATACGCACCTTTTCAACCGACGGCACCATCGATATAATCAATTCAGCCATCTCGTTTTCATACAGTGTAGGAGCACCGTAGCTCGTACCCTTCTCAGCAGCCATCTTGACAGCCTCAACAATCTCCTCACGGGCATGACCCAGTATCATTGGCCCCCACGAGGCCACAAAATCGATGTAGCTGTTTCCATCAATATCCCATACCTTGCTGCCATTGGCTTCCTTTATAAACAAGGGATTACCCCCCACACTCTTAAAGGCCCTTACCGGTGAGTTAACCCCGCCGGGAATCAGTTCCTTAGCCTTGCTAAAAGCTTCTATGCTCCTGCTTATAATGTTCATTTCTTTGTTCTTTTCAACAAACCAAACTCCTTGGCATGGTAGGTGATAATGACATCAGCCCCTGCCCTCTTTATTGAAGTTAGTATCTCGTTTATAATCCTGTTCTCGTCAATCCAGCCATTCGCAGCTGCAGCCTTAACCATGGAGAACTCGCCGCTCACGTTGTAGGCAACAAGCGGCATATTGTACTTGTCCTTCACCCTGCGTATCACATCCAGATAACTAAGAGCAGGTTTGACCATTACCATGTCTGCTCCTTCAATTATGTCCTCCTCAACCTCGCGCAATGCCTCATTACCATTGGCTGGATCCATCTGATATGTGTTGCGGTTGCCAAACTTGGGCGCACTCTCGGCTGCATCCCTAAAGGGGCCGTAGAATGCTGAAGCAAACTTAGCCGAATAGGCCATTATGGGTGTGTTTGAAAAGCCGTTACTGTCAAGGGTTTCACGTATTGCAGCAACCCTACCGTCCATCATATCGCTCGGCGCTATAATATCGGCCCCGGCGCATGCCAGAGTAAGGGATTGCCCGCTTAAAGTCTTAAGGGTAAGGTCGTTGTGCACATCGTTATCGACTATGGTACCGCAATGTCCGTGGGTAGTGTATTCGCAGTTGCATACATCAGCCACGATCAACAAGTTGCTTATCTCCTTCTTTAGTGCCCTTATGGCACGTGGCACAATGGCATCCTCATGACATGCTACTTCGCCCGTCTCATCCTTCTTTTCAGGGATACCAAAGAGCAAAATCTTGTTAATGCCGGCCCTTTCTACAAGGTCCTTTACCTCTTCCACCAGTAAATCTACCGACCACTGATAATTACCCGGCATTGAGTTAATCGGGTTCTTAACCCCGGTGCCGGGACATACGAAATACGGCATTATCAGGTCATCGCAGTCCACTTCCGTCTCACGCACCATGGTGCGAAATATCTCATTTTGCCTTAAACGGCGAAGTCTTGTTACAGGAAAAGCCATTTCTCTATTATTTTGAAATTCCTACAATATAGTCCACAATAGATTCCGCCAGAGCTTTAAAGCTCTG
>CAYNFX010000159.1:0-3312 GCA_964396555.1 uncultured Alkaliflexus sp. | reverse complement strand
TATATTCACCTTCATTCAGAAGGATAGATACAAACTCACCCTGCAAAATAACTACTGATGGAGATACTCTGAATATAACTTCACTTAGCATTGTTGTAAATGGTAAGGGACTTTATACAACAGGAGACCTGATTCTAAAGGGAGAAGAATTCAGACTCTCAGTCTATGGCGGAGTCAACAAGACTCATCACAATATCAGTGGGCAGGTCAACATGGCATATTACCATGTTGAGGGAGGCTGTGATATCATAGCTGATAAGTTGCACTCAGGAACATGTGAAGTAACTCAAAAAGCTTACGGAGATATCTACCTATGTGCTGAAGACAAACTACTCGCAAGAATCTACTCTACAGGTAACATTTACTACAAAGGCGATCCCGAAATCGACTTTGAACAGGTCAAAAACAATATGATGAAGGCTTCAGGCAAACTTATACAGCTAAAGTAAAAGACACTTAAAATATTCCGCCTACTTTCGTCAAAAAGCCTCACCTAATATCATGCCCTTGTAATATATTTGCGCCTTTAAAACTGCAAATATGTTAGCAAAGGGGTTCTTTACAGTACTTTTTCTGATTATCTCAAATGCCTTTATGACCTTTGCCTGGTACGGCCATTTGAAGTTTCACGAAATGAAATGGTCGCAAAACCTGGGTCTGGTGGCAATAATCCTGATAAGTTGGGGAATTGCTTTGTTCGAATACATGTTCCAGGTACCAGCCAATCGAATAGGTTTCCGTGAAAACGGAGGGCCTTTTAATCTCCTTGAACTAAAGGTGATACAGGAGGTGATATCACTGACAGTCTTTGCAATAATATCCATCCTTGTATTCAAGTCAGAACCACTCCGATGGAATCACTTCGTGGGCTTATTCTTCCTTGTTTTGGCAGTGTACTTTATTTTCAAAAAGTAAATCTCCTGATAGCTACCAACTTTTACAGAGCATGTCATCATAAAAAAAGCGGCCTTGCAGCCGCTTTTTTCTTACACATTAGCTACCTTGATGATGTCGGCAAAGACTCCCGAAGCCGTTACATCGGCTCCGGCTCCGTAGCCCTTGATCTGCATGGGATGCAGGTTGTAATTTTCCGACCATATCAGGATTATATTATTACTGCCTTCAAGTTCGTAGAAAGGATGTGTTTTGTCAACTTCCACCATTCCAACCTTGGCCTTTCCATCTTCAAGACTGGCGGCATAGCGTAATCGCTTGCCTTCCAAATACAGTCTCTGTCTTCTGTCTTCAAACAGCTCGTCGAGCTCCTTTACCTTTTCCATAAAATCTTCAAGGCTTGGTTGGCTAAGGTATTCAACAGGGACAAAGGGTTCTACTTCCACATCTTCCTGTTCAAGCTTATAGCCTGACTCACGGGCAAGGATTAAAAGCTTTCGCACTACATCAGTACCGCTCAGGTCTATCCTTGGATCCGGTTCGCTATAGCCCTTTTGCTTGGCCTCAAGTATAACCTCTGACAGCGGCTTGATTTCCGACATCTCATTTACAATATAGTTGAGAGTACCCGATAGTACTGCCTGTAATCTTACTATCCTATCACCACTCCTTACAAGGTCATTGATTGGGGATATTACAGGTAAGCCGGCTCCCACATTTGTTTCAAAGTAAAACTTTACACCCCTCTCAGCAGCTGTTCGCTTAAGGCGGCCATAAAGTTCATAGGAAGAGGAACTTGCAATCTTATTTGCTGTCACCACTGATATGTTTGATTCAAGTAATTGAAGGTAAATGTTTGCCACCTCTTCACTTGCAGTACAATCCACAAAAACACTGTTGGCAACGTTCATCTCAATCATCTTAGTTTTGAAGTCATTGATGCATCCGGGAACGCCTTCCTGATCCATTTGCTGCACAACGGTATCGGGATCCAGTCCCTCACGGTTAAGAATCATTGACCTGCTGCCAGCAATTCCCACAAGCCTTATCCTAAGACGGTTATCAGCCATAAGTTTCTGGGCCTGTGTGCTGATCTTGGCCAACACCTTACTTCCTACAGTTCCCTTTCCTGCAAGGAAAAGATTCAGTCTCTGATATTGAGACAGGAAAAAGGCTTCGTGAATTGCATTCAAAGCCTTGCGAAGATCCTTTTCCTTTATCACAAAGGAAATGTTGATCTCCGACCCACCCTGTGCTATGGCATATACATTAACACCGTTCTTGCCAACACTATTGAATAACTGTCCGGCAATACCGGTAGTTTGCTTCATCTTCTCTCCCACTATTGCGATTACAGACATCTCACCTTCAAGCATGATACGACTGATCTGTTTCTTGTCAAGTTCGGGCTTGAATTCCTCCATGATGGCTCGTACTGCAACATCCGAGCGACTTGAGTCAATCACCATACTAATGCTGTTTTCTGACGATGCCTGTGAAATAAGGACAACATTGACCTCAACTCTTGCAAGGCAGGAAAACAGACGCATAGAAATTCCGGGAACGCCGACCATACCTATTCCCTGAACTGTAATAAGAGAAACATCCTTGATTGAAGAGATACCCTTGATCTGTCTTGCTCCGCTCTCTGACTGTTCGCTAATTAGGGTACCCTCTGCTACAGGATTGAATGTATTCTTTATCCTAATTGGTATCTTCTTTCTATAGGCAGGAATAATAGTTGGCGGATAGATAACTTTAGCACCAAAATGAGATAATTCCATCGCTTCGGAATAGCTCAGATGATTAATGCAATAGGCACGACTAATAACCTTGGGATCCGCAGTCATAAATCCGTCCACATCAGTCCATATCTCAAGGAAATCCGCATCAAATGCTGCGGCTAAAAGAGAAGCTGTATAATCCGAACCTCCCCTGCCAAGGGTTGTACTTTCACCCTTTAAGTTGCTGCTGATAAAACCGGGAAACAGAGACAGTTGACCCAGCAAACCCTTTAAGCTACTAAGCAATTGCTCTGATTTTTCATAAATAACCTGGTTTCTCCCGAATTCAAAAGAAGTCTTTATATAATTCCTGCTGTCATACCAGTTGGCACCAAGGTAGCTGGCAATAATCCTGGAAGACAGCCTCTCTCCCATGCCTGAAATCCTGTCAAGGCTCTTCCTGCTGAGCTCACGAATCAAAAAGACCCCTTTTACAAGCGTTTCAAGCTCTTCAACTTCCGCACTAATCAAGGCTTTAACCTCTTCTGGCTTTTCCTTGTCAAATAGTTTGGTGATCAGTTCCTCATGAGTAGCTATTATAGATTGTAACTCACTGATGCAGGCTTCGTCTCCTTCGCTTGCCATATTCGCCATTCGTATCAGACGATCCGTAACTCCGCCAAGAGCAGAAACT
>CAYNFX010000158.1:0-3365 GCA_964396555.1 uncultured Alkaliflexus sp. | reverse complement strand
CTTACCCGGGACAAATCCTTTACGGCCGTAGGCAACTTCCCATAGTGAGGCATCTCCATTTTCAATGAAGGATAGAAGAGCCTTACCTCCTCCTATCGGATCCAGGCCTAGTATTGCAGGATCCATGCATGGATTAAGCGTCCAATTAAACTCAAATGCGCCACCATCCCTGTGACCAACTGAGAATACAAACCAAAGTTTCACCGGCACCTCCGAATTATTCTTCCACTCAAAGGGAACCCCTTCTCTATAATCAAAGTAGCCTAACCATTCCCCATCATCACAATCTTCTCCGGCATACACATCACAAAAAGCACTTGAGCTATCCGCCTGAACTATCTGCATTTCAATTGACTCACCCGGATTCAGGTTAATATATCCATACAGATCATTATAGTATCCGTTTGCAAAAGCGTTAGCTGTAGATTCGATGACTGGTGATGTAAGAGTAGATATATCTACAGCATCATTACAATAGTCGCCCAATATGTGGGTCTTAATTGTAATTGGATCTGACCATTCACTCTCACTTCCGACTTCGCAAATTGTTCTAAGATAGAGGTCATAACTTGTATTGGGTTCAAGATCCTCTATATCAATAAAAACATCCTCTGTAGTCACTAACTCCCCTTCTGTATCCACATCAAATCCTGTTCTTCCGTACTTCACCTGCCATCCATCATATTTATAGGCATCTCCCCAAAATAAAGAAAGGAAGTTGCTGCCTGCACTTACCTGAACCCCTGAAGGAGGAATACAGCCACTAACAGCTTCCTCTACCCTAAGATCAAATACATGTAAATATCCGGAACCAAAGCCAAATTCCTTATAAAGCATGATTGCCACATACTTATGATCTTCAGGAACATCCTTCAGTATTACTTGATATGTGGATTTTCTGATACCTAAACTATTAATTCTCAACTGCCCCTCAAAAGAATCCATGTCCCATGGCTCGCTCACGGTACCCACAAACAAGTAATAATTTTCGTCATCATTACTGACTTCCAAATTGCATTCCAACGTAACCAAAGCCCCCTCAAGATCTTCGGAAAACTTTGGAGTAACCAGGCTATTTCGATATTCTTCAGCTTCTATAGCATAATACCCTCCCATAACCCTGAGATAGGAAGTAGAAGTATAGATGGCATTATAGGCAACGTTATTTATACTTAAAGGGATACTAACTTCTTCTGAATCTATGCCGGGAATCTCAAAATTCACCTTTTCAGTCCAGGTACCGGCTTTACCATCATTATACAAAGCCCTTACCATTACCGTATAATAGGTTCCCTTTTCCACCTCGATAAGTTCAACTTCGTTGGTAGTTGTCTTTAGTACCTTCCATTGGGGAGCTTTTGCATCATCGTTAGCATATCTGACCTCCCATTCATCGACTCCCGGAAGTGAACCCCAGCGTAGTATAGCAAAGTCATCTCCAACTTCTATATCACTATCATCAAACAAAGGCGCAGGATGTTCATCCAATCGCCAATTAAGCTGAAATTCACCTCCAGGACCACCATAGCTGTCTACAATTATCCATACCCGCTCTATAGATTCAGTATTATTGGCATAACACATTCGATTATTCATATAATAACCATTGCCTATCAATGTACCACCTGGGCAATCTCCACCAACATACATAGCTAATACCAAGGAGAAGTTGCTGTCTGTACCCTCAACGCATAAACCTGTTCCCGGCTCTAAGTCATAAAAAAACATCAGATCGCTACCTGACATACCATACTCTGTGTAGTCATCTGCAGCATTTATCGTAGAACCTATATAAGGTGAACTTATTGAAGAAAGGTCGATGGGATTACTACAGTCATCGCCTTCAATAAGCTGAGCACTAAGTCCCAGAGGTAGTAAAAGAAATACAAGGCTTAGTAGATAGTTTCTCATAAACAAGGCTTTTGGTTAATTAATTAGAATTTTAGAACATAACTTTACAATAAATAAATACCTTGAACGAAAGTCAAAATATAAAGTTCCCAGAATTTTAGACCTTGGTCTAAAATTCTTCGAGAATATCGTTAATTTTCCATGCAATTGTTACCAACGATTATTACAACCTAAAACGACTCAACAGAATGAAAAACCTTATTCCTACAGTAGTTGCCCTGATTTTCACTACTGGTCTATTTGGCCAAATCAATATTGAAGACTCAACCGTTCAGGTGATTGGATATTGGGATATGAATGAAACCTGGTCAGCATCAAGAATACATGAATCAGGATGGGTCATTTATAGTATTGAAACAAAGAAGGTTGTGGCTGAGGGAACAACTCAGATTAATGAACGGATAATCGAAATACTGTAAACTATATTAATATTAATCAGGACTTAAGTTTCACGCATAGCCAAACCTAAATGAAGTGTCAAATTTTTGTTTTCCTTACAGCACTTTTTATTTGCTCACAGGAGGCTACAACACAATCAAAATTCTCGATAACACCGGGAGCATTTTATAACGGGACCTTCTTTATGGAAGACGTAGGAGGCTTTGGAGCAATGCTGGGAGTGGACTATAGACCTTATGAGTATTTTAGTGTTGGTATTAGAACCAGGTATGGGTACTATACTTTTGATGACGGCACAAGCTGGAGTACAGATAAGGACGGATACCCAATACCCCCGAAAAGGGATTATGCAAGACTTGAATACAAATTAACCAGTCCGCAGATAGGCCTTGTACCTAAACTGTACTTAGCTCTTAATACTCTTTCAGATGACCCGTTCTATCTGTTTCTCGAAAATGAATTATCATTTGGCTGGATGTCCGGAGATTTCAAGTACAATGGAAAACCCAATGTAAAAAGAAGCTTTACTGAACCCATCTTAAGCTATAATGTAGCCTTAGGTTTGGAATTCAAATGGAATAAAGAAACGAATGATAATTCAGTCGGAGCTTCTATTGGATATTCAACACTAAACTTCAGAAACAAAATCAGGGAGCATCAGCCTGATGGTTATATAGGGAGAATACCTAACCAGGATGCAATACTTATGGTAAACCTCTTCCTTAGAATTCCCCTTAGGTAAATGAATAATTAAAGTAAGAATATAGAACTTAATCAAGCAAATCCGGAGATCAAACGCTGACGCTATTGCTTTCGGATGTTCCCGACAACTGAATAAAGAGTTCCTTTGCCCCTGTATCTGAAAAACGATACTCCATGTTTTGTGGAAAGCCTCCATATAGCTCACAAAAATGGCTTACGCTTAGTGCTGAGGAGAACATTACGCCAGAAAACATACCGAGATCATGTTTGACGGGTCGCGGATTACGAACTACTTCAAACAAATGCAGATTGTTGACCTCTGCAACAACTTCTCCCAAAGTTGTTGAAAGTTC
>CAYNFX010000157.1:0-3392 GCA_964396555.1 uncultured Alkaliflexus sp. | reverse complement strand
CTTGCATTTCTGATATCTTCAACAATAAAGTGTCTAAGCGCTACTGCCTTCGCTGCGACTGCCTCAGGAAGTATATGATTGGTTTCGGAAGAACCTAGGGTGTTGGGTATCAGATATAGCTTGCCTTTCATTTCTATCTTGTTTGGACCTCAAAGATATTCCTTCTGGAAGGATGCTACCAAACTTTTGGGTTTGGATTTAATATGACTCTAAAGAGTGCTCTCTTTGTTGCCTGATCAACACTGCTTTGCACTTGATTATAATTATTTCTCTATAAAGCATGCGATAATTCGGATAAGTGGATACATAAACCTTTATATGCTTTGAATTCATCCCAAAAATAGCGATTTTTGCACCGCTTAAATTGAATAATAAGATGCTTAAAAGAATATTCAACCTACATACGATATTAGAAAAGAGGATTTTAACAGAATCAACCTTTGTGCTGAAGATTGAGCGTAACGGACTGGAGTTTGTGCCTGGTCAGCATATTCAGGTTGGGCCACCTAATGGATTAAATACAAGGGAATATTCGATTTATAGTGGAATAGAGGATGATTTTCTGGAGATTCTGGTAAGGGAGATCAGTCTGGGGAAGGTTTCACCTGCATTGGCACGACTAAAGGTTGGTGACAGTGTGGTTGTAAATGATGCTGTGGGTTATTTTACCCTTAATGAGGCAGACATTGATAATTCTAAGTATTTGTTTATTGCAAGCGGAACCGGTATATCACCATTTCATAGTCTTGTAAGGTCTTATCAATCGCTTGATTACAGGATAATACATGGAGTTAGGTTCACTAGTGAAACCTACGAGAAAGACAGTTATGCAAAGGACAGGTATTTGGCCTGTACATCAAGAGATGCTAGTGGTGATTTTCATGGAAGGGTAACAGAGTACCTCAGTGAAAACCCCGTAAGTCCCGATACTTTGTGTTATCTTTGCGGAAATTGTGATATGATACATGACGCATTTGATGTCCTTGAAAAGCAGGGTGTTAGTTCAGACAGAATATTTACTGAAGTTTATTTTTAAAGTATAACAGATTCTAGCATTTTATATTTCATTCCTTTGATATTGAGACATTAGGAGATAAGGCAAAGGTTATATTTATAAGATAAGTTGGATCAGAATTAGGGATAGTGCAGAAATACTGATGGGGTTTATGTAGTGCTGCAGAGGAGACAAAATGATTTAGCATCAGGATTATGAGGTACCATTTAGTGATATTGGGTTGTCAGATGAACCATGCTGACGCAGAACGCGTGCAGGCAATAATGGCAAAATTAGGTTATGTTCAGACTGAAAAGGAGGAAGATGCTGATATTATTGGTATTATCTCCTGTTCTGTCAGACAGAAGGCCATTGACAAGGTATATTCAAAGATAACCAAGTGGAACAAGTGGAAGAATAAGAAGAATCTTGTCACTTTTGTATCAGGTTGTATTCTGCCTGATGACCAGCAGAAATTCCTGAAGCTGTTTGACCTGGTCTTTGATATGAAGGAACTTGCATCCTTCCCGGCAATGCTGAGTCAATATGGTGTTACAACACCTTTATCCAACAATCCATTAGTTAACTCCGAAGAGATAAAGGAAGTGGCCCGTCCGGCCACTTCGGCTGAAAAGCTGAATTTTGCAGGATTAAAGCCTGTATCAAAAGTAGCCGCGCCTCCACAGACATGGGAGGTTACTCCGATTTACAATAGCAATTTCGAAGCCTTTATTCCAATACAAAACGGCTGTAACAAGTTTTGTGCTTTCTGTGCAGTCCCATACACCCGTGGTCGTGAGGTAAGTAGGTCTTCTGCAGATATTCTTGAAGAAGCAAGGCATCTTATAGCACATGGGTACAAGAGTATCACCCTACTTGGCCAGAATGTTAACTCCTATGGTATGGACAAGAAGGGCGAAGAACTAAGCTTTGCTCAGTTGATTGACCGTTTAGGAGAAATTGCTGATAACTCAGGCAGGGAGGTTTGGATTTACTTCACATCTCCGCACCCAAGAGATATGAAGCGTGATGTGGTTGAAGCCATTGCTAGAAGACGATCCCTTGCAAAACAGATTCACCTGCCAGTACAGTCGGGTGATGACAAGGTTCTGATAAGGATGAACCGTAAGCATAGTATAGACCGTTATCGTGAGGTTGTTGGCTGGATCAGGGAATTAGTTCCACAGGCCACTCTATTTACAGATATTATAGTTGGTTTTACAGGGGAAACAGACGAGCAGTTTGAAAATACCCGCAAGGCCATGTACGAGTTTAAATATAATATGGCCTATATAGCCATGTATTCCCCTCGTCCAGGCGCTGCATCCTATGCTTGGGCTGACGATGTGCCCCTGGCCGTCAAGAAGCAGCGTTATGCAGTACTTAGCAGGGATCTTGAAAAAGTAGCAATTGAATATACAAGATCTTTGAAGGATAAGACTGTTCGTGTCCTTGTTCGTGGTACTGACCGCAAGGAAGGCTACCTTAGTGGCCACACTGAAGGTAAGATAATAGTTCGCTTCCAGTCTGATGATATGAGCCTTGTTGGCAAGTTTGTCGATGTCAGAATAGACTCAGTACGTCCCTTTAGTTCAGAAGGTGAACTGGTAGGAGTGGAGGCTTATCTGCTAGGTTAAGTATAAAAGGAAAGCTGAATGATGAAAGTAGCATTTAAAACTTTGGGATGCAGGCTCAACCAGTATGAGATGGATGCACTTGCGGCCCAGTTTAAAGATAACGGATACGAAGTTTCCGAGCAGGAGCACGATGCAGATATAGTTGTTGTAAACACCTGTACGGTAACCAACCAGAGCAATCAGAAATCAAGGCAGGTTATAAGTCATGCAACACGCATAAATCCGGGGGCCAAGATGATAATAACCGGCTGCATGACTGAGAGTCATGCAGGCCAGCTCCAGCAGAAGTTTCCTGAAGCTACAATAATCAACAACAAGGGCAAGAGTGCCATATTCAATTCTGTTGATTCCATGTTAAAGGGGGGATCGGTAGTGCTTTCTGACAAAGACTTCGACCTGTTTAGTTATCAGTCATTTACTGAAGTGTTTCATACCCGCAGTCTTGTCAAGATACAGGATGGCTGTGATAACTTCTGCACCTTTTGCATAATCCCCTTTGTAAGGGGCAGAGCGATAAGCAGGCCTGGGGAAAAGATACTTCAGAATGTGAGGGATGTAGTTGACAAAGGTGCAAAAGAAATAGTGCTGACTGGTGTAAATATAAGCAGGTACAACCATGAGGGACTGGGATTTTCAGGATTGCTCGAGAAGATACTTGAGGTGGAGGGTGATTTCAGGGTAAGGATCTCATCAATCGAGCCTGATCACTTCAATGATCATTTTTTCAGTCTTGTAGGGCACCCAAAACTGGCGCCACACCT
>CAYNFX010000156.1:0-3419 GCA_964396555.1 uncultured Alkaliflexus sp. | reverse complement strand
TAAGAGAGCAGCTTACGGATAAGCAACAGACCTTCTTCCTCATTCTCAAGCATGAAGTGAGATACACCACTACGTGTAGCATGTACCTGTGCACCACCAAGATTTTCAGTTGTTACATCTTCTCCGGTAACTGTCTTAACGACCTTAGGACCAGTAACAAACATATAACTGTTGTCCTCAGTCATCATAATAAAGTCAGTTAATGCTGGAGAATACACTGCACCACCGGCGCAGGGTCCGAAGATTGCTGAGATCTGTGGAATAACTCCGGAAGCCATAATATTGCGCTGGAAAATTTCGGCATATCCGGCAAGTGAAGTAACTCCTTCCTGAATACGGGCACCACCGCTATCGTTAATACCGATAACCGGTGCACCGGCCTTCATAGCCATATCCATCACCTTGCAAATCTTCTGAGCAAAGGTTTCTGAAAGAGATCCACCAAAAACAGTAAAGTCTTGTGAGAATACATAAACGATTCTTCCGTCAATAGTACCGTGTCCGGTAACTACACCGTCACCAAGAATCTTGTTCTTTTCCATACCGAAGTTTGTACTTCGGTGAGTTACAAACATATCAAACTCTTCGAAGCTTCCTTCGTCCAAAAGTAACTCAATACGTTCACGGGCGGTAAACTTGCCCTTAGCATGTTGCGAATCGATCTTATCCTGACCACCTCCCAGCCTTGCCTTTGCACGCTGATCGATCAGTTTCTGAATCTTATCCTGAGTCGTTGACATAATGAAACAGAATTAGTTAGTTATTAATTTTCAGACAACAAACGTAATTACTCCTCAGGATGTTCACACAACTCGGTCAATACACCAAAAGTGGACTTGGGATGTAAAAAGGCAATATTAAGTCCTTCAGCACCCTTACGTGGTTCCTGGTCAATGAGTTTAACTCCCTTTTCGGCTGTTGCAGTTAATGCTTCCTTCAGATTTTCTACTGCAAAAGCAATGTGGTGAATTCCTTCACCTTTCTTTTCAATAAACTTTCCAATAGGACCTTCAGGATCTGTTGATTCAAGCAATTCGATTTTTGTCTGACCCACCATAAAAAAGGCGGTTTTAACTCTCTGGTCTGCTACCTCTTCAACAGCATAACACTCCAGCCCTAGTACCTTTTCATAATAAGGTATTGCCTCATCGAGGCTTTTTACTGCAATCCCAATGTGTTCAATATGTGTCGGCTTCATTTCAGTTAAATTTTTCAAATAATGCTTACAAAAGTAGGGATTTAAAGTCACCAAAACCATAAAAACCAGCGCAAAAAAAGGTTGTTGTACAACATAACCGATCAGCACGCAGGTCAAATTTTCAGATTAGTGCTGTTCATACAAAAAAAATTGTATTTTTGAATTTTGTGCCGGGTTTTAGTTTTATTCTGTCATAATAATCACGATTGGATATGCTAGAGAGTTCCGGCTTTACCCTTTAACCATGTTAAAACCAGCCTAGAGAAGAAATCTTTTTATGGAAACAATCGCACAAAGAGTAAGAAATCTGGCGGAACCTGAGATCCTCCTGATGGCGCAACGCAGTAGAGACCTAAAAGCACAAGGATTAGATGTAATTAGTCTAAGTATTGGTGAACCCGACTTTGATACGCCACAGCATATCAAAGAGGCTGCCATTCAGGCAATCAATGACAATTATAGCCACTACCCTCCAATCCCGGGATATCAGGATCTAAGAAAGGCTATTTCGGATAAGTTGCTGAGAGAAAACGGACTCTCATATGCTCCGTCACAAGTAATTATTTCCACAGGAGCAAAGCAGGCTTTATTCAATGCCATGTTTGCTGTTATCGATCATGGCGACGAGGTAATCATACCCTCCCCCTTCTGGGCTACCTACATGGATATCGTAACTCTGTCGGAAGGAAAGTCAGTCATAGTAAGAACCAGCATCGAGCAGTCATTCAAGATGACTCCCGAACAGCTTGAAAAGGCGATTACCCCAAAAACCAAGCTGGTAATGCTAAACTCACCCTCGAATCCAACAGGTGCGGTTTACTCTGCTGAGGAACTTGAAAAGCTGGCAAATGTTATTAAGAAACACCCGCAGATCAAGGTTATCTCAGACGAGATATACGAGCTTATCTCATTCTCCGGAAAACCGGTATCAATTGCCTCCTTCCCCGGAATGCTCGAAAGAACAATAATAATCAACGGAGTCTCAAAAGGTTATGCAATGACCGGATGGCGTATTGGCTTTACAGCTGCTCCTGCTGATATAGCTGAAGCATGCGTAAAGATCCAGGGTCAATTGACCTCAGCTGCATCAAGTATAGCCCAAAGGGCTGCTCTTGCTGCCTATGAAGGTCCGCTCGATGAGTCCGTTAAGATGTGCGAAGCATTCAAACGTCGCCGTGACATCGTGGTTGAGCTGGTAAAGGACATTCCCGGACTGAAGTACTTTGTACCCGAAGGAGCATTCTACCTCTTCCCTGACGTTAGCTACTATTTTGGCAAGTCTGATGGAAAGACTACAGTTAAGGATGCTACCGAGCTTACAATGTACCTGCTGGAACATGCTCTTATAGCCACGGTTACAGGTGTGGCTTTTGGTGAACCCAACTGTCTGCGTATTTCCTTTGCTACATCCGACGAAAACCTAAAGAAAGGTCTCACAAGGATGAAAGAAGCATTGGCAAAACTGAAATAATAAATCAAAGTTAATCCCCAACATGTCAAAGGAGAAGATCCCTGCCGTCAATGAACAAGGTTACCTTGTAAGCCTGAGCAACGTTCTCGTAAGGCAGGATGAACATATAATCCTGAAAGATGTAGAGTTTGCACTCAAACCCGGCGAATTCATGTACCTTATTGGACGCGTCGGTAGTGGAAAGTCAAGCCTTCTTAAAACATTGTACGGTGAAATCCCTCTCCGCGAAGGAGAGGGATTTGCCATCGGTTTCGACCTAAAGAAACTTAAAACCAGACAGGTCCCCTTCCTCCGCAGAAGGATGGGTATCGTATTTCAGGATTTTCAACTTCTTTCCGACAGGAATGTGTATGACAACCTTCTATTCGTATTGAAAGCTACTGGATGGAAGAACAAGATGGAGATGGACCACCGCATCAGAGAGGTGCTCTCAGAGGTGGATATGGTACACAAGGGATACAAGATGCCCCACCAACTTTCGGGAGGTGAGCAGCAGCGTATCGCAATTGCCAGGGCTCTGCTCAACAAACCGGACCTGATTCTTGCAGATGAGCCTACGGGTAACCTTGACCCCGACACATCGGACGAACTAATGCAGCTCCTTCATAAGATCTGTAAGAATGATGATGGCAAGGCTGTGATAATGGCTACGCACAATTACAACCTTATCAAGAAGTATCCGGGACGTACCGTTAAGTGTGAGGATTCAAGATTGTCGGAGGCTCAGCAGGAAGAGATAGATTTTGACCT
>CAYNFX010000155.1:0-3427 GCA_964396555.1 uncultured Alkaliflexus sp. | reverse complement strand
AAGGACCAACATTCCACATTGAACGTACAGTTGACCCATAATAATTATTGAGAATAAGACTTAGGCTATTAGGTTTATATGCATCAAGTGCAGCGTCATACATCAGTACAAGTACTTCGGCATCTACTGCTTTACCATCTGCACCGGTAACTTTCAACGTCCATTTCTCCTTTTCACCAGGCTTTAGTTTTTCCGAAATATTTACAGGTTTCAGGATCAGTTCCTTCCCTGCTTCTTTAATAGATACGTATTGCTCCTCTGTCACCAGCTTGTTGTCTCTGATCAGTATAGCCTGAAACCTGATTGAACCAACGACATCCTTTGTGGGGATAGCAATTCTGTTCCACTTATCACCTGGGACTATCCTCTTGTCCAGCAATATACTCTGACCGGCTACAGCCATCAATTGTATCTCAACATCCTTATAGGCTGAGCCAACTATAAACTCAGCATGGCTTCCGGCAACAAGTTCGGTACCACCCGAATTAATTAAAGTAAGTGCTTCGCCAAGCAAATAACGGGTATCTTTAGTATCAACTACTTTGAAAACAGCCTCTGACTTAACGGTGTCACCGGTAATGTCTGTAATCTCGCTCCGGACACGGTAGTGTCCGGTAGCCAGTGCTGTTTTCAGGTCTATTTTCTTCCCCTCCTGGCCCTTAATCTTCCAAGTTCCGCTGCTTATTAACCTCTCAACCACTGGTTGCAGATCTTTATTCTCCGGAACCTGTTTCCACAGGATATGCTCAACATCACCCCATGGTCTCGGGGTACTGATCTTAGGTGTCTCTACCTTTTCTAGGTAGTACCTAAGCTCCCCTTCAACAGGTTCTCCAGGAATATTATTGAGCGTAATGTTTACAGGAATTGTTTTTATTGAGACTCCGGTTATCAGAGTTTGAACCTCTGTATTCAGGTTATAGGCCTTATCTGACAATGCAATAGAAGTGCTTTCTGACCTTGTCTCTCCCGAGGCATCAGTAATATCAACCTCGACCAGGAAGTTGGTAAGGCTGAAAATTCTATTTACATAGTTACTTCCCTTTGCCTGGAATACTATCATAACCTTACCATCAGCCGAGGTCTTTGCACTGCCACTGGCAATCAGGTCTCCACCTGAGGGTAAGTAACTGCGCCAAATAAGACTGCTGGACTTCACCTTCCACTCAACACGGGCATCAGCAAGTGGCATTCCTGTAAGTGTTGTTGCATTTGCCTTTACTGTTATTGAATCTCCAATTACAGCCAGGTCCCTGAAAGGTTCGAAACTTATTTCAAATCTGGGTCTTTTGTATTCCTCAACCTGGATACTTGAAGATCCATAGGGGGTCACGATACTGAACGAACCGGAAAGTGCAGTTGATGGAAGGATAAAGCTACCTGATACAGAACCATATTCATTGGTCGTTACACTTTGACTGGACACTTCCCTGCCATTGGTGTCCCTAAGTGTAACATTAAACTTACTGCCACTTACCACCTTTGTCTTATTGCCCTTTTGATTAAGTAAGATAGTCTTGTAACTCACCTTTTGCCCTGGACGGTATACCTTCCTGTCACTAAAAATAAAAGATCGTATTTCCTCTGTAGGCACTTTGGTATCATTTGAAACTAGACTGTACCACAGCCTATCTGCAATAAAGATATCATCCCCCTTTCTCAATACTATTGTATTGCCTCTATTCTTATGAAAGACACCTGTAACCTCGCCATTCTTGCCAGTAGGTCCAAAATTAAGTATGGTGGAGTCCTTCGTATACGGGGCATAGATATCAAAATAAACACCTTCCACTGACTGACCTTTGTCCCTGCTTTTAACGGCAAGGCGTACATTCCCGTCTTCCAAAGGCAGGTATAGAAAGGCGAGATTGGTAACCTGAAATAAACTATAGCAAGCGCCCTCTGAAAGCTCATCGCCCTCTTCTTTGTCAGAAACAACGAGCATATAAGTTCCATAGGGCAGTTCTCTGTTTACTTCCAACTCTGCGCTGTGAGCTAAGTAATCACCGTAACCGGGAAGTTCGGTACTACCTTTCCATACTTGAGTGCTACTATCTAATTGTTCCCTGATAAAATCCTCATCATATCTATTTAAACTGTAATAATCCTTATCCACAAACTTCAGTCGATAAACTGCTGTGTGGAGTTGTTTGATATTATTGTATGTAACAACGTATTTCAGCCGTTGTCCCGGAATAGAAGTTTCTTCCGTATTAAGGTACAGAGATGGATGAGTAAGTTGTTGTATAAGTCCGGCTGCCAGTCTGCCTCCATCGCTTTCAGGCCATTTTCCAATTGCCTTGTCAGCCATTGCATAAGCTTCGGCACCATAGTTTCGCTCACTTACTTCCTGTTCAATACTTCCCATCTGAGACATAAGGAAATTGGCATACTCGTACATTACCATCGCCTCATTTGGAGTTCCTTCGGTCTCGCTTAATAATCGACGTAATGCGTTTTCATACAAAACATCATTGTCCTCACCAACATAGATGAAGTGCATCATCTTTAGCCTTTGTAAGTCTACATCGTATAGTACATCAGCATCTTTGCGATTCTCGCTATAGTTTAGCCATTCACCAAGTAGAGAAATTGCGAGTTGTTTATGGCTGACCTTTTCACCGGCTACCCGTATGGAAGTAAACTGTTCCCTGCTTCCCAGCAAAGCCGGATTCCTTAGGAAATCCTCATCGTCAACAGAGCTTTCGAACAAAAGCCCGCTCAGCAACTTCTCAGTACAACGATCCACAAGCAGGTCGTACAAAGTAGGTCTCAGATTAAGTTTTTTATCTCCATTTAGCAACAAAGACAGATAGTTCTCTGACGCTTCCGATGCCAGTAATTCCTTTTCATCCAGAGATAAAAGATAATGCTCAACTGCCCTGGCCGAGATCTCAGATGCTCCCATCTCCTTAAGATCTTCACTTCCACTGCTTATATCACCTTTTTCAAGCAGGCGCCATCTATTCTGGTTATAATAAGTCTGGTACAGATCACCCAGGATGCTGTGCACCATCTGTTTTGCGGGCGACCAAAGTCCATCCACTTCCTTTTCCAGTTGTTCAATCTGCCGGGTAAGCGCTTCCTCTTCAATCTGATCAGCCAACGCTGCACGTACGACAACAACTTTGATATAATCAACAGTGTTCTTGTTATCAATAGAGATTTCACGGATATTATCCAGCACTTCTATTTGGGATTGGGGCAAATTAAGCTTACTTAATGAGTCGACCTGTTGCCAGAGGACTTCAGTATTTTGTACTACCAGATTGCGTGACTGGCAGCCTGGAAAGGCAAGAAGTACAAGGATGGAAATAAAAACGGAGGCTTTACGCATAACCATAGTATTAACAGAATTACGAATACAATATTATAAAATTGCCGACATCTAAGGCGTAGCCTTACAAAGACCAAAAACTATGCCAGC
>CAYNFX010000154.1:0-3448 GCA_964396555.1 uncultured Alkaliflexus sp. | reverse complement strand
ATTTCTGGGCAACCTGGTGTCAGCCTTGTGTCAAGGAGATCCCTGAATTCAACAAAATACCTTCAATTTACAATGGAAAACCTGTAAAGGTTATTATGGCTAATCTGGATTTTCCAAACCAGAAAGAAAGCCGTGTATTGCCATTTCTTGACACAAACGAAGTAAAGCATGAAGTCTTAATGACAATAACACCTAGAGGCGGAGACTGGATTGAGTCCATGGATCCGACATGGAGCGGCGCGATTCCTGCTACAATAATATTATATAAGGGAAAGCGCTTCTTTCATGAAGGAGAAACCAATTATGAGACCATTATTAAGTGGATTGAGAGTTTGTTGTAAAACCTAAAAGGCAGAAACTATGAAAAAAAGAATTATCTTAAGTACAGTATTTGCTATGCTGGCAGCCGTTATGCTGAATGCCCAGCTGAAACCGGGAGATAATGCACCTGATTTTAAGCTCAAAGGAGTCGACAACAAGTTGGTATCCCTGAGTGATTATAAGGACCAGAAAGGGGTAATACTTGTGTTTACATGCAACCATTGTCCATATGCAAAGTTGTATGAAAGCAGAATTATCGACCTTCAAAAGAAATTTGGAGCGAAGCAATTTCCTGTTGTGGCGATTAACCCAAATGACTCTACAATAGTTGAAGCAGACAGTTTTTCAAATATGGTAGCGAATGCTGCAACCAAGGGGTTCAACTTCCCATACCTGCTTGATAACGTGCAATTATTCAAGAAATATGGGGCAACAAAGACTCCACATGTATTTGTGTTGAAGAATGAAGGCGGTAGTTTTAAAGTAGCCTATATTGGCGCAATCGATGATAATTCACAGGATGCAAATGATGTAGGAGAGACCTATGTAGTAGACGCTGTAAATGCCCTGCTTGAAGGAAAGGCTCTTGCCAGAACAGAAACAAAAGCAGTAGGTTGTACGATAAAATTCAAGGAATAACCATCTAAAAGTAAATGCAGCATGATTAATTTCATGCTGCATTTTTGTTTTATATACAAGTATAATAAGTACTTTTGCCCAGAATACTTGTAACACAAGCAATCATGAATGTAAAAAAAAGCTTGGGAATACTGTGTATTGGTTTTTTATCAGGTTTGGCTTTTAACTACCTTAACGGTCCATCCATCAAAACATTAGGAACAGATTTCATTCCTCCGGTTCCGCAAACTGTCTCGCACCGAATTTCAGGTAAATATTCAAATGGCTCAGACTTTCATCTTATAGACAGAGAGATGGATAAGTTTTTACGTTACTGGGACATTACCGGAGCCTCACTAGCTGTTGCACATAACGGAACCTTGGTATATGCAAACGGCTATGGTTATTCTGATCTTGAAAGCGGTGAATCAGTTCAGCCTTACCATCTTTTCAGAATAGCCAGTGTTTCGAAACTTATAACAGCAGCAGGCATAATGAAACTGGTCGAAGAAGGCCGACTATCGCTTGAAGATAAGGTATTTGGACCTGAAGGAGTACTGAGTATGTCTCCCTATAACAAATACAAGGATGCAAGAGTAGAGGATATTCAGGTGAAGCACCTTCTTAATCACTCAGGCGGTTGGACTAACAGGTGGGGAGATCCAATGTTTATGCCAACTGTAGTGGCTGAAAAACTTGGAAAAGAGCTGCCTGTAAGCGATTCAGACATAATTTGTTTTATGCTTAATAAAAGTCTGCATTTCAAGCCTGGTACATCATCGTCATATTCAAATCTGGGTTACGTAATACTGGGTAAAGTAATTGAAGCTGCTAGTGGCCAGAGCTATGAAGAGTATATAAAAACAGCGATTTTGTATCCCCTAGAAATCTATGACATGCAACTTGGATACAGCTATCCGGAACAAAGGAATGAACTGGAAGTCAGGTATTACGAACCAACTGACAGTGAGCCTGTAATAGATTTCATGAATGGGCATGATACTGTGCCACGTACTTATGGTGGAAATGACATTTATACACTTGGTGCTGCAGGGGGCTGGATAGCATCATCTACGGATCTAATGAAGCTAATGCTTGCGTTGGATGGCAAACCTGAGCCAGCAGACATATTGTCATATGAGAGCGTTATGCGAATGATAACACCGGTTGACGAAGGATTTCAGCCTTTTGGTTGGCGTGGTGTAATTCGTGGGGAACTTTACCGAACTGGCACATTGGCTGGAACTTCTGCACTTATGGTAAGTCGTCCTGACGGATATTGCTACGTTGTGTTATTTAATTCCAGCACATGGAAAGGTCCTAAACTGGCTAATGACATCCGTAGGATGATGCATAAAGGAATTTCAAAGACTGCGCTGTGGAATGAATTTGATCTTGTATCAAGCGTCGAAATGTGACAAGCATTATTTTCTACTGTAAAGATTTGTTTACCTGAGAATACTCGCTTGTAATTAGCTTAAGTGATATCTACAAAAACATGTTGTATTTTTCTTCTTCCGTGTCCCATAATTGATATTATGTTAAATAGCATATAAATAAAAATATCCGGTCGATTTAGACCGGATATTTTTATACCCTATTTATTGATTTAAACTTTTCAATTTAGCATCAATCTCATCATATTTATCGTTCATATTGAAACGATAGTACAGAGTCTTAAGAGTTTCCATTGCGTAAACATCATCCGGCTTTAGCTCGTGGGCCTTTTCAACATATGGAAGCGCTTTGCGGAAATATTCCTCAGCATCTTCACGAGCCTTTTCGAATTCCCTCATGTCTCTTAGCTCATTAGCTGCATTGAATTTGTCTACACCGATGTTGTAGTAAACATATCCAAGGTACAAAGTAGCATCAAAGAAATCAGGTTTAAGTTCGATAGCCTTCTTATAATCAGCCTCAGCCAAATCATAATCTTTCTTTTTGTCGTACAAAATACCTCTTACATAGTAATAGCTGTAAAGATCAGGAGCTTTTTCAATAGCAGCATTAAGATAAGTTAGTGCTTCTTCAGTCTGTTCTGTTTCAAGATAATGATTGATAAGGGCAACAACTTGTCTGTCATCATTTGGGAACAGTTCAACACCCTTCTTCAGATTCGCGACAATCTTTTCATCTTGACCTGATTCCTTGTACAATTCGTTGAGCAGCAATACTGCATCACCACCTTGGAACCCTAGTTCTATACTTTTATTAAAATAGTTTTCTGCCTTTTCGTAAGCTTTAGAATTATAAGAAGCCAGGGCTGTATAGTAAATGAATACAGAATCCTCAGGCAGATTATCATCAGCATAGAAAGGCAATTTGTTGATAAGAACTACCTTTTCAAAAATATCAGCTGCATTTACGAAGTTTTCCTCATTAAAGGCATCTATACCAGCATTTTGCAGGTCAGGCATAAAGAAAGTAAGTGCAAGTTTAAGTTCTTTAGCAAATTTGCCTATGTTCTTTCCCTTTGCATCACCTTTTTGATCAAGCTCAGCTGCTTGGA
>CAYNFX010000153.1:0-3469 GCA_964396555.1 uncultured Alkaliflexus sp. | reverse complement strand
ACTCCGGCATTTACATTCTCAGACTTTGCACTTGGGAATTCCTGTTCCCTGTCCTGAAATGTTCGCTTTGAATCAGTCGTCGAGTTGTTTACCCTAACATTCGCATTTAGCGAAGGGAGAAACGGCCTTGCAGAATGACTGTTCTCTGCCTGCGTCACCCTGTTACGCATTAAATTAAGCGAAGGGTTCTGCTCAATTGCCAACTCAATGATACCTGACAATGGTATATTCTCAGCCTCCTGTCCACTTAATTTCAAAAAGCTAAACACAAACAACGACAAACTAATTACATATATTCTTAACATAGTCTTTTTACTCTGTTTTTGGTTTCTTCTGTTTATTTATGCAGCATTTTCACTGGAATCTGTTACCTTGATATTGGCTTCTGAAGATGAAATGAAAGTGTACATAGAAGGTATTACAAACAAGGTAAACAAGGTTCCGATTAACATACCACCCACAACAGTAATACCCATGGCTATACGGCTTTCAGAACCTGAACCTGTGGCAAGGGCCATAGGCATGATACCAAGAATTGTCGAAATACTAGTCATCAAAATAGGTCTGAAACGTCGCACAGCAGCATCCCTAATAGCTTCTGCTCTACTTAATCCGGCTTGTTTACGCTGGTTGGCAAACTCGACAATCAAAATACCGTTCTTGGTAACCAGACCAACAAGCATGATAATACCAATCTGACTAAATATATTCATGGTTTGTCCGAAGTACCAAATAGAAAATAATGCACCAAGCAAAGCCAAAGGCACTGTAAACATTATTACTAGAGGATCACGGAAACTTTCAAACTGCGCAGACAGTACCAGGTAAATCATTACCAAAGCAAGTAAAAACGCAAAAGCAAGACTGGAAGTACTCTCAACAAAATCTCTTGAATCACCGGTAAGAGCAGTGCTAAAAGTTTCATCAAGCACTTTTGCCGAAATACGATCCATTTCCTCTATACCATCGCTGATGGTATAGCCTTTGCCTAATCCGGCAGAAACAGTTGCAGAGACAAATCGATTGTAACGGTACAACTGTGGTGGGGTACTACTTTCCTCAATTGTCACAAGATTATCAAGCTGAATCAGCTCCCCTGCCCTGCTGCGTACATATACCGATGCAATGTCACCTGGCTTATCGCGATTATCCCTTTCAAGCTCACCAAGAATCTGGTACTGCTTACCATTCATCACGTAATATGACAAGCGGCTACCACTAAGGGTAAGCTGCAGAGTCTGTGCTATATCCCTTACTGAAACTCCAAGCATAGATGCTTTTTCCCTATCAATATGGACCTTTAGTTCAGGCTTGGTAAACTTAAGATTCAAGTCATAGTTCTGAAAAACCGGACTTTTGTCAACCTCATCCATAAAGGCAGGAAGATACTCCTTAAGCTTATCCAGATTCTGCGCCTGAAGTACATATTGTACGGGCAGACCGCCACGGCGGCTGCCGAATGTCTGAGACTGTGTCACATAAGACCTGGCACCGGTAAAGCTTCTAACCTTTGCACCGAGATCATCTGCAATTTCCTGTTGGCTTCTTTGCCTTTCAGATGCATCTGTCAAAACGACATTAAAGAAACCTGAGTTATTACCTCCCATCCCTACCATTTGAAACACAAACTTAAGCTCAGGAACATCATTCATAATGAATTCTCCCAATTCATCTGTATATCTTAGAGTATAATCAAAGGTCGTTCCCTCAGGCCCGGTCACACTAACCCTTAATTGACTACGATCCTCCATCGGAGCCATTTCAGAGGGAACAATAAACCACAAAGCCAATATTATTACTACAGACAACCCCATTATCAGCGGTGTCAATACCTTGTGCTTTTTGAGATAAGAATTTAGCAAATTGCGGTACTTGTTATTCAACCATTGAAAGAAAGGCTCAGTTTTCCGATACATCCATGATCCGCTACCCTTATGAGAATGCAAAATACGGGTTGAAAGCATAGGAGTAAGAGTAAGTGCTACAAAGGCAGAAATAACTACTGCTCCAGTAATTACTATACTAAACTCTCTAAACAGACGACCGGTTACTCCCTGTAGGAATACAATTGGAAAAAACACTGCCACGAGGGCAATAGTAGTTGAGATAACTGCAAAGAATATCTCTTTTGAACCTTCAAATCCGGCCTGAATCGGATCTAGCCCATCCTCAATTTTGGAGAATATATTCTCCATAACTACAATGGCATCATCAACAACCAATCCAATTGACAGTACCAATGCAAGCAGGGTAAGTATATTGATGGAAAACCCTGCAATATACATTATAAAAAAAGCACCAACGATAGAAACTGGGATCGCAAGAGCCGGAATCAGAGTTGTACGCCACTCACGCAAGAACACGAAAATTACAAGCACTACAAGAATAAGCGCTTCAAATATTGAATTACGTACTTCCCCAATTGAGGCACGGATATACTCGGTATTGTCAAATCCAACTTCAGCAACGATATCAGCAGGAAGATCCTTCTTTAATTCCTCTAGTCTCTTCAATGCCTCATCAACTATTGAAATATAATTGGCTCCGGGCTGTGGTACTATAATATTATTAACCATAGGTACGCCGTCCCGCTTCAGAATGGAGTACATATTCTCAGCCTCAACTACAGCCCGACCTATATCTTCAAACCTTACAACCCTTTCACCATCCTGGTAAACTACCAGCTTGTTAAAGTCTTCAACAGAACTAAAACGACCCATTGTTCGAACAGATAGTTCTGTATTGACACCTTCGATACGTCCTGATGGAAGCTCAACATTCTCGCGCATTAGTGCATCCCTAACATCAGCAGGTGTTAGTCTGTAGGCAGCCAGTTTCGTTGGATCCATCCAGAGTCGGATAGCAAATCGTTTGGCACCCCATGTGTTAACCACACTAACACCAGGAATTGTCTGAAGTCTTTCCTTAAAGTTTACTTCTGCATATTCAGTAAGGTCAATAAGCGAACGGCTGCTACTACTTAATGAAATAGCAAAAATCGGCTGTGCATCAGCATCAGCCTTAGATACTACAGGTGGATCCACATCAGCAGGAAGCCTTCTCAATGCACCAGACACCTTATCTCTAACGTCATTGGCAGCAGTCTCAAGGTCGGTTTCCAAATCAAATTCAACCGTGATTCTACTAGAACCGTCACGACTGTTGCTGCTTATACTCCTGATACCTTGAATACCGTTGACTGCCTCTTCAAGGGGCTCGGTAATCTGTGTTTCTATAACATCGGCATTCGCACCCGGATATGATGTTGATACCGTAATAATAGGCTGATCTACGCTAGGGTAGTCACGGACTCCCAGATAAGAAAAACCAATAACCCCGACGATGATAATAAATAGGTTCATTACTATCGCCAATACGGGGCGCTTTATACTGACTGAAGACAAACTCATAGTTCCAGCAAGGTTTTAATACATTAATTCTCCCTCAAGCTAATCTCTACAGGCATACC
>CAYNFX010000152.1:1416-3489 GCA_964396555.1 uncultured Alkaliflexus sp. | reverse complement strand
CTGCCACCTACTCAGTTGATGAAGACAACCGCGGTTCTTATCGATTGACTACATTTAACGGCTTCGGTTGCTTTGCTTCTGTTTGGGCTGATGCCACATCACTCAATGCGATCAATGTTGACCTGCAAGATGTAACAATTTGCGACAATGAAAGCTTTACTCTAGCATTACCAGCCGGATTAGCAGGACTTTCCAACTACACCTGGTATGAAGTTATACCCGGCATGGAGGTTGAACTGCTGTCAAATGCCCCGTTGGCGATCAGTAACCGTGCAGCCGGCACATACACCTTCAGAGTTGTAATTACTAGTAATGACGGATGTGTAACGAGCGATGATGTAACTGTCACAGTTATGGAAGCGCCTAAGTTTACATTAACTGACGGAGTTGTGTGCCCTGGTGGTACAATTACAATTGAATCAAGACCGAGCTATATAAGTTATCTATGGAATGGAGTTGCCGGCACTAACAGCTACACAGTAAATGCTGCACAAACGCTTACTCTGGAAGTAACCGACAGAAACGGTTGTGTTACTTCACAAACAGCTCAGGTTAGTCTGGGTACTATTCCGAATGTAAGTATTGATGATGTTACTGTATGTCCTGATGCACAGGTAATACTAAGTGTACCTTACTCAGCTGCTGACGGTTATACAATACTGTGGACTCTACCTTCAGGTCGTAGCATCAGGAACCAAAGTTCTATTGAGGCTCTGAGAGGTACCTACAGTGTATCTGTTTACAATGAATATGGTTGCGAAGGCAGCGATCAGGCAGAGGTTATCTGGAAGGACTTCCCAACAGTATATTTTGGTCCTAACATGGTCGATATTTGTCCGGTAAATCTTCCTGTTGAGATTGAAGCTCAGGGTGATTATGAAAACTGGACCGATATGATCTGGCACGACGACCTATACAGAAATCAGAGAAGGCGTATTGCAAGCCTCAGTGATACTGTAAACGTGATAAGAGTAGTAAATGCAGACAACTGCTGGTCAACTGCCAGTCAGTCTGTACTTCTGGCCCTGCCAACCTTCTTTGAGGCTGGTGAGGATTTGGCAGAATGTGAACCTCAGGACGGAGTGCCATTCAATGCAGAGCTGAATGCCGGAGAGTTCGTTATATACTTTGATTCTACTACTGATGATCCAATAGAGGTGCCGATTACTGGCTACAGATGGTTTAATATGGAAACAGGTGATCAGGTTGGTGATCAGCAGATATTGATGGCTACTGCAGCAGGAAGTTACATGGTTGAAGTATCTGATGGTTGCTGGTTGAATACCGATACATTTAATATAGAGCTGTTCCCGAATCCTGTAATTGCCTACCTTGATTCGACTCTGTTCCGTCAAATAGTGGTATTTGCCGAAAACGGAACTGCACCTCTTCAATATGCCCTAAACAATAATGCACCGCAGTCAGATAACGTATTCAAGAATCTACCAAACGGCAATTATACTGTATATGTTATTGACGCCAATGGTTGCGAAGACAGTGAAGCCTTCCTTCTCGAGACAACTCTGAATCTGGAGGTACCCAACTTCTTTACACCCAACAACGACGGCTTTAACGACAGGTGGGAGATTATAGGCATCGAAAAATTACCAGAGTCCATCATCTATATTTATGATCGATATGGAAAACTATTGAGGAAGTACAAGGCTTCAGATCCTGCATGGGACGGAGAATATCTGAATCGTCCTTTGCCATCCGATGACTACTGGTACGTAATTCATCTGTTGCCAATTGATAAATACCTGAAAGGTAATGTTACCTTGAAACGATAATAAACCCAGAAATCCGGGAACCCGAGAGGGTTCCCGGTCACTAACCCTTAACCGGAATTGTTATTATGTCGAGACTCAGAATCATACTTGTCACAGGCCTCCTGCTAATAGTTACAATGGCATCTTCACAAAGGTACTTTGTCACTAACCAGTATGTCTATGATATGTTCTTAATGAATCCAGCGGCGGCAGGCTTTAACAGAACATGCGTAAGCGTCAACGGATTTTATCAGCGTCAATGGTTTGGAACCGATCTTGCTCCTACCACTCAGCTTTTTGCTGC
>CAYNFX010000152.1:0-1316 GCA_964396555.1 uncultured Alkaliflexus sp. | reverse complement strand
AACAAGGAAAGCGGTATTGGCTACAATGCCAATACAGGTTTGTTGCTACGTATAGGCAAGTATCATGTGGGAGCTGCTGCCACCAATATTCTGCCACAAAACAACCCTCTTTACGACTCAGAGTATGAGCCTGAACTGCCGCTTGACTTGCACGTGCATGCCGGTACCTATTTCAAATATCCAACCCGCGACATTTGGTTTGAACCGCAAATATATTACAGGCGCAACTCGCTACAGGATACCAGGCTTGATCTTAATATGAAACTGGATATTCCAACCTTTAATCAAGACTTTTCATTTTGGGGTGTTATTGCTTACAGACGGAATGTGGACTCCAAATTCGGTAAAAGTCTGGGACTCGCCGTTACCGGAGGTATCAATTACAAGGGGATTAATGTGGGACTTGAACACCAGCTCGGACTGACCGGCGCTCAAACACATTATGGAAGTGCCTACCTGCTAGTGTTTGGCTATAATTTCTGCCACGACAAAAAGACTCGTTCTCTTCCATGTTCCGAACGAGATCCAATCGTAAATCCCGACGTGAAATACAGGAAAAAAGGAGGCCTTTTTAAACGTTAATTTCCCTAATTGCTATTTTTGGGCAATTATCAGGAATAATCTTCGTTAAGGTACCAGATGAAAAGAACTCTATATACTATACTTTTACTCATATCAATAGCTTCGACGTACGGACAAAATTTGTCAAATGTATCAGTTGAGGGTATTTCCGTGGGTGATATTCAAGCAAATACCCCTGTTATTGCCAACAACGACTTTGCCCGTACTTTTGAGATGACCCCTGTCGAAATTAACATTTCTAAGAATGACTATGGCATCAGTCTGGGAATCTCCAAAATAGAATTAATTGACGGGCCAAAACGCGGAAAAGCTATAGTAACCTCATCACATACAATCATTTATACCCCTGGTGACAACTTTATTGGCAGCGATTCCCTTATATACCAGATTTGTAACAACTACAACGAATGTGGAAGAGCCATGATAAGGGTGGTTGTTGAGGATTATGACTTTGCCCCGATTGCACAAAATGACACTTTGATCCTGTTTCAGACAAAGAATATAAAACTGGATGTATTAAAGAATGACGAGTTCCTTTACGACAAGCCAATCACGCTTGAGATACTACGTGACCTTAACAAGGGTTCCAGTCAGGTAAGCAGCGACCTTCTGATAGTTCCAGACCTACGTAAGTACGGACTTGAGACTGACTCAATTCTCTACAGGGTTTGTGATGTCGAAGGCGATTGTGATGAGGCATGGCTGTTTATAACACTAAACAAGGAGCCCGAAAG
>CAYNFX010000151.1:0-3507 GCA_964396555.1 uncultured Alkaliflexus sp. | reverse complement strand
GCAAAATTACCCAAAATTCCTTAATGGACAATCAATTAATGTTAATCTATCCAAAGAAGCTAAAAGTAAACTACATCAGAAGAGCAACTTGACAAAAAATACGAAAGGGCCTCGAGGCCCTTTCGTAATTAGTTTCGAAGCATATATTTTATCACTGCATAACCACCGAAGATCTGCAGCAGCATTCCCACTATTCCCATCCTGAAATCTGCAAGAGCAGCATCCAGACTTCCCACTATTGCCCATTCAGCTATCGAACCTACTACCTGATATGCAAGCACCACAGCAAGTAATATCAACACTGATAATCGTTTGAAATTTGCTGCAGCATAAGCAGCAAATACTGCCAGCAGTACTGATTTTACAAGTATTACAGGAAGCAAGGCAGCCACAGGCATTCCAAAAAGCAGACTATTGACCACGGGCGAAAGTACTGCTGTAAGAAATCCTACTTTGGGACCGTATTTGAAGGCAGCTACCAGAGTGAAAAAATAAATTGGCAGGAAGATATGACCTCCGTTAGGAATAAGGTGGCACAACTGGGGCAATATGATGTTGCCCACTGCAAAGGCAAAGCCCAGCAGATATGTCTTCAGGCTTGCGAAGCCAAACGAGTAAAGCTGAATTGCTCTTGATTCCATACTTTCAAGTTTTTTTTCGTTTAAAATGTCAGGCTTAATCCGCCATCAAACGTACTCCCTGGCATGGTATAGCCGGAAATAATCTCATAATCTATGTCAAGCAGGTTCCCGCCCCTGACAAAAAGCGAAAACATCCGGCTGGCCCTGTAGGTCAGCCTCAGATTCAACAACAGATACTCTTCTTTGAGGCCATTGTTTACATCCTTGTATAAGCCGCTAATATACTGAATTCCCAAACTGCCTGTAAACTTTCCAGGGCTAAAATCCATTCCGGCAAACAACTTATTCTCAGGTGCTGACAAAACGGGATATTTCATATGCAGGTAACTGTAATTACCTCGAAAACTAAGCACATCGCTATGACTGTACTTTACATTAAGTTCAAACCCACTGTTTTCAACCCTGTCGGCATTTACATTTAGCGGTCTGCCCTGGCGTACAACTGTACTGATTAGGTCTTTTCCTTCAATGTAATAGAGGGCAATGCTATAGTGCAACTTCCTGTCGGCAGCAGTAGAGCTATATGTGAGTTCGCTGCTCACAATTCGTTCAGGCCTCAAATCGGGATTCTGTGGAGGAAACATATACATCTCCCTTATCGAAGGATTACGGAATCCCTTACTCACATATGCCTTCAGTTCTGACGAACCGGGTAACATAAGTGTAAGTCCTCCCTGGGGAACCCATTCAGTTCCTGTTACAGAATGCTGGTCGGCCCTGATGCCCCCGCTTATTGACAGCAGTGAAGTTAGTCGTTGACTGACCGTTAGGTAAGCTGCATAATTACTGACCCTCTTGTCAATAATATCAACTTCGCGACCATCATTAAAACGGCTCCAGGCCTCTCCTCCAAAGCCTTGAAAATCAATTCCAGCGTTAATGGTATTGCCTTTAACGGGAGACAGGCTCTGGTACAACTGCACGCCAAACATATGATCCCTGGAATTGAACAGGTAGTCTTTAGGAGCAGCTCCCGGAGCATATCCATCATTGATTTCGTGAATACCAAAGTTGTAAAACAGTCTGATGGCTCCTGTGCTTATGCCATAACTGTTGGTAAGAGACATGGCTCCTGCCCCCCTTGTAATACCTGCATCATTATCCTCCAGCGGAGAATTCAAAGTGCCGGGATTGGAGGCATCAAATCCACTTAAAGACAGGTCTGCTGATGCACTCCAGTGCCTGTTTAACTCATAGCTAAAGCGAGAGTACAAACCCAACTGTTCAAAGTCAAGATTTTTGCGATGGCCGTCGGTACGATCATATGACAGGTTAAACATACTTCCAAAGGCTCCCTTGTGATAGCGGGAAGATAGCTCGGTTCTTAAACTGTTATAACTGCCCCATGAAGACCTTAAAGTAGTAATCAATCCATCCCCTTTGTAGTCACTGCTAATAATATTAATTACCCCTCCCATTGCATTTGAGCCATACAACACAGAAGCAGGACTATTGCTAACCTCTACTTTTCCTGCCATAATTGAAAGATAGGAATCAGCAACTGAGTGTCCCATCAGTCCCATATATTGCGGATGACCGTCAATTAACACCAGTACACCTCCTGTCGGACTACCTCCTATGCCTCTTATTTTTATTCCTCCCGCTGCGCCTGTAGACACTCCATAGCCCATCACACCCCTTGAGGTAACAAAGAGACCTGCCACCTCCTCATTAATCGCGGGCATCAGTGATTGCTCATAACGGCTACGTATAGCAAAGCTATCTATTGTAGTATAAGCAAGATTGAGATTACGAACAGTGGTACTGACAGAGGTACCAAGCACCTGGATCTCCTCAAGAATTAACCGGGCAGAAGCCTGATTGTCATAATGTGCAGAATCCACAACAGCCTGAGCCAATAGAAAGACTGGCATTAGCAGCAACAATAGGGTAAGTTGTAATGATCTCACAAACCGCGATTCTATTTGATTAATAAATATTCTCACTGGCTTCTGGCAAATCTAAGCAGACCTCTCATCCCCTTCTCTATATCTTGCCCAATCAGGAAGCTTTCTGCCTCATTCTTTGGATAAACTCACCAATCTGCTTTACAGCCTCCAATGGAGCTTCCACATCAAGACACAGAGCTTCCATCGGGCATAATCCGTCTTTCGTTCGGTTCTGAATATAAGGAACCAGCTTCTCGTACTCGAAGTGTATATTATATTTCGCCAACAGATTTACTGCATGCTGGCTAATAAGTAGCGCATATATCCTGCTTACTCCACCAGCAATTGCAACTGAGGCTGCAGCCTTTCCTATAACCTTATCGGCTAACATAGCTCCCTTTAAAACTTCAGGAGTTGACATATAAATATCATACAGGTCTGCCACGCCGGGACGGGTAAAGGTCAGCAGTTTATCACCATTCTTCAGCACACCCGAGTGCCCCCCCTCTATCAGTATCTTTACCAGTTCATTCATAATATTTATAACTTGACATAAACACCACCGCATTATAATGTCCAAATATACCCGGATTTTTTCTTGGACTTCACAAAATGACAAAATCATCTTAAATCACAGGCATACCTACTGTCAAAAAACTGCTTCAGTCGCATTTTCCCTTATTTTCCAAACCATAAAAAAATCCTTGAAAACCGTAGTTTTCAAGGATTCTTTAGTATTCTGCGTGGTACCACCTGGAATCGAACCAGGGACACACGGATTTTCAATCCGTTGCTCTACCAACTGAGCTATGGTACCAAAAACAATAAAAGAAAACAATCTCGATGTGGTACCACCTGGAATCGAACCAGGGACACACGGATTTTCAATCCGTTGCTCTACCAACTGAGCTATGGTACCTTAGCAAAACGCGGTGCAAATATAAATAAAACTTTCTATCTTCAAAATGCAGGCTTAA
>CAYNFX010000150.1:0-3614 GCA_964396555.1 uncultured Alkaliflexus sp. | reverse complement strand
CCTTTTTGATAATACATCGCAAATTAGGTACCAAAGATAGTAAATATATACAAATGACCGATGTTGTATAAATGAGGCAAAGCAAAAACGGCTGGGATTTAGCAATCCCGGCCGCCTGTTTATTATTGCTATCCTGTACCTGGCAGGAAAATTATTGTTTCAGTTGTGCTTCAATTTCCCTGATCTGACTCTTAAACTCCTTGTCGGTCTCAATCAGGTTGGATATTGTCTTGCAGGCATGCAATACAGTGGCATGGTCTTTTTTACCAATCTTGGAACCGATGGCCGACAGAGAGTTGTTTGTTAGACTCTTTGAGAAATACATTGCAACCTGACGGGCCTGAACAATCTCGCGCTTACGGGTCTTGGACTGTAGCGACTCAACGTCAAGGCCGTAATAGTTGCATACTGTCTGTTTGATAAAGTCGACAGACATTTCCCTTTGCTGCGTGCGAACCAGTTTCTCAACCACGTTGCGGGCAGTCTCAAGTGTGATTTCATCCTTGTTGACTGTCGAAAGGAAGAGCAAGGAGATAAGTGCTCCTTCCAGCTCGCGTACATTGGTGTTGATATGGCTGGCAAGGTAGTGGATAACATCCTGAGTTACCTTGATTCCGTCCTTCCTGGTCTTGTGAGTCAGTATGTCGATCCTGGTCTCGAAGTCAGGTGCCTTGATATCGGCAGACAATCCCCACTTAAAACGGGACAGAAGCCTGTCTTCCATTCCCTGCAGGTCGGCCGGAGCCTGGTCAGAGGTCAGCACAAGCTGCTTTCCGCTCTGATGCAGGTGGTTGAAGATATGAAAGAATGTGTTTTGGGTACCTGTCTTTCCGGCAAACTCCTGAATATCGTCAAGTATCAGAACATCGATCATCTGATAGAAATTCAAAAAATCATTGAGCGAGTTGCTTCTGATAGAATCAGTATATTGAGTTTGAAATTTGTTTGCGCTAACATAGAGAACAGTCTTCTCGGGCGATCTTTCCTTGACCTCGATACCAATGGCCTGAGCCAGGTGGGTCTTACCGATGCCTGATGAACCGTAAAGAAACAAGGGGTTGAAAGCGGTTTTGCCGGGGTTCTTGGCCACTGTCAGACTTGCTGCACGAGCCAGACGGTTACAGTCACCTTCAACAAAGTTCTCAAAAGTATATTGTGAATTCAATTGTGGATCTACATCCAGCTTCTTGATTCCGGGTATTACAAAAGGATTCTTAATGGATGGTTGATGATTCTGAACAGGATCAACAGCCTTGTTGCGAACATCTGTTTTATTGGATGTAGGAAAACTCAAAGTTACTCCGGCCTCTTTCTTATGACCTTTGGCCATAACAACACTGTACTCAAGCTTGGCGCTATCACCAATGTGATTGCGCAGAGCACTGCGCAGGTGACTGATATACTGTTCTTCTATGATCTCATAGAAATACAAACTGGGCACCTGGATGGTGAGTACGTCGTTCTTTAACTTTAATGGCACAATAGGTTCAAACCAGGTTTGAAAAGCCACGGGGTCGATCGACTGCTTTATTGATTCAAGACACGAGCTCCAGACTCCTTTGTGATCCAATTTCATTTTATTCGGCCTTCCGTTAAAAATTTTGAGTTAATAAGCTGACCTATAGAGCATTCCGAGTGGAAAAGTCACTATTTCAGTGTTGCTTTAAGACAAAATTTGCGAAAAATATCTTGATAAAAAAATCATTTTAGGCTTGCATTTTCCTAAAAATCCTTAGTTCCCTGTTAGTCAAAGAATTAAATTTATTGGAACCAATGCACTGATTGACAGATGCTTACGGACAAAGTAAAACTTTCAGTCAAACGTCGAAACCCCTTGTAGGCAAGAGGATTGCTACCTGCTTTAAAAAAAATTAATCCTTTCGTCAAATAAATTCTGACAACTAAAGACTGTCAATATGACAGCAAAGTCAGTCCTTAATTTCCAGTTTACGAAGGGCCTTCTTAAGACTTACGGGTTTATCATTCTCAAGCGCATATATCTCAGCATCAGGATATTGCGCCCTTATTTGGTCAAGAATACTTAGTGCATCTCTGTATGAAGAGGTCTCTCCTGCCGTATAAACAAACGTTTTACCATCGAGAGTTTCGGACACAGCAACTCCGTCAAGGACAAGCTGGTTTCTTATTGATAGTGGATCTTTGGATTCAGCAATTTTAACCTTGAAGACGATGCCTTTTTCACGGGCAATATTTTCGTCATCGGTGATATAGATATTACGACCAAGGTCGATTGCTGATATTTTTACGTAGCGTCCCGGATTCTGCCTTACATCGGCAAGCAAACGGTCAAGATTTGCAGTAGCATCGGTAAGGTTGAGATACAGAGTCTCGTCCTTGAGCAAAAGGCCCATAGAACCCTCTCCCTGTTCCAACTGAGCAAGGATTGCTGAAATACTGAGCAGTGATGAATCGAGTCTTGCAAGCATACCTGCTAAATCAGCTTCAGCAATTTCCCCGGTCATTCCATGTATATTCTCGATAGCTCCGGCAAGGTTTTGAGACTGGCTGTTGAGCGCACCTGTAAAGTTTTCAAGGTTGCTTAGCGAAGTACCAATGGATCCTCCATCCTGCATGGCACGGTTGAGTGCCATGCTTGTGCTGTTAAGGTTGTCCATTGTCTGATAAAGGTCTTTTATGGCACTGCTGATGCCTACTTTATTTTCCTCGGAAAACACATCATTAAGATTTCTAAGAAGGGTATCGAGCCTCACGATCATGTTTTCTGCCTTGTTTTTCAGCGGAACGATCTCGACGGATACTTGTTCGGTAAGCGAACTCGAAATAGCGGTCTGAAGGATGGAACCAGAGGGAAGAATGGTTTCGCTATCTCCCTGCAGTATCCTGATGGCTTTGGCTCCAAGTAAATCAACAGTATAGAGTTCGGCAACAGTACCTTCAGTTATAGGCAGATCCTGGGTGATAATAAAGGTGACAAGAAACTTGCCCGGCTCATCCTTGTAAAGGCTGATAGACTTGATATTACCAACCTTGAAGCCCTTGTAGTTGACAGGGCCACCTGCATTAATATCCTCAACACTCGGAAATACTCCCGAATAGATCTTACCGCTGGTGAATATAGCGGTTCCTCTCAGGAAGTTGATCCCCCATATAAGAATGAAACCTGCTATCATTACAAGTATGGCAATCTTGAATTCACGTCTAATATTGATCTGCATATCTAAGAATTAAGATGATAAAAAGATTACTTGCGAAGGGACGAAACCGGCACCTTCTCGCCATTTTTGAAGCCAATTATAAAACTGTCGGAAACGACCCTGCGTACCTCGGGCAACTGCACAGCTATCTGATCATAAGAGGTGGCGTACCCCGTTGTGTACTTAAATGTATTACCTTCCTTGTATTCCCATACATCCCTGAAAAGTTTGTATGGTCCGGTACCTTCCTTAATGCGGGTGGTTGATGCTGCAACCTGAATCCTGAATTCTATTTTTTCTGTGACCGGTGACTCAGCCCCTGTCGGAGTCCCGGTTGTAGTTGCAGTTGTAGTTGCGGGCTTAGCCACCCCATTCACATTGCCTTTGCTCCTTGCCTCAAATCTATCCTTATAATCCCTTATTGCACGGAATACTGCC
>CAYNFX010000149.1:0-3702 GCA_964396555.1 uncultured Alkaliflexus sp. | reverse complement strand
AAAAGCCTAAAACAACACAAATCAAAACCTCAAATCTATGATCCGATTTTTACCTATTTTGTCTTTAGTTATTCTGTTGTTTTCGATTCAGCCTGAACTTAAAGCCTGGGAAGGAATGGCCATGCCTCAGCTTAAGGTTGAAGGCAGATACTTAAAAGACCCTCATGGCAACATAATCAATCTTCACGGTTTTGTACAGACATACAGTCCATGGTTTAATGAGCAGGGTTCGAAGTGGAATAATTATGATGTAAACGCTTGTTTGACTTATAATAAGGGGATTATAGATAAGATGATGGCAGCCGGATGGAAGGTTAATTTCATTCGCCTTCACATGGATCCATATTGGAGCAATGCTCCGGGATGCCAGCCTGATGGTCATGAGCTGCCCAATTGCTTTGATGAAACGAGATTCAGGAAATACCTTGATGAAGTGTTTATTCCAATGGCTGAATATGCAATCTCCAAGGGCCTATACGTTGTTATGCGTCCTCCGGGTGTCAGCCCTGAGGTTATTGGTGTCGAGGATGACTACAACTATGCAGCCTATCTGCTTAAAGTTTGGGATATAGTATCAGCTCACCCAAAGATTAAGTATAGGGATGAGATTATGTTTGAGCTTGCAAATGAGCCTGTCAGGATACGTCTTGCTGACGGGAGTGTGGGGTCAAACACCCAGGCTCACTTCGATGTTTTGAAGGAAATCTTCCAGCCTGTAGTGAACAAGATTCGTGAAAACGGATTTCAGAATGTATTATGGGTACCCGGATCTGGTTATCAGGCCCAGTACAAGGGATATGCAGTAAACCCTATAGAGGGTGAAAATATAGGTTATGCTATTCACGTATATCCCGGCTGGTTTGGTAGTGCCGATGGCTATGAAGTGTTTAAGCGTGAATGGGATGAACAGATCACACCTGTTGCCAATTTTGCACCAATCCTTGTGACAGAGATGGACTGGGCACCTGCGAAGTATAACTCCTCATGGGGAAAGGCAATAACCGGAACAGCCGGTGGTGATGGTTTTGGTGCAAACTTCAAGAAGATTGTTGACGACACCGGCAATGTAGGCTGGCTTTTGTTTACTGATGCCCATCTGTTGGCACAGTTTAAGGATGAAGCACCTGCTCCCGGGCAACCCTATACCTTTCTGACGGATCCGGAAGCCTGTCCATGGCCGGTTTATCACTGGTTTAAAGAATATGCGGAAGAATATGAACCCAAACCCGAGTTTGGGTTCAGGGCCATGGCAGATAATGGCAACGGAACGTTTTCAAACCCGGTAATCAGGGGTGATTTTCCTGCTCCTGCAATTGTTCAAAAAGATGGAACCTTCTACATTGTTTCAGGCAACCTGGATTATCAACCTACCGTTACCGTTCTGGAATCAAACGACCTGGTAAACTGGAAGTATAGCGATATTAAGACCAATGACCTGTCTTTGGATGAGGTCAGGTGGATTGATGAGGATAACCCGGGAGCCGGGTGCCTGATAGAGTCAGTTTCAGGTGAGTGGTGGGCCATTATAAGCGATGATTATGGAACACTTGGCCGACTTCCGCAATTGCTGCCCGTTGAGTACAGTAATGGACAGTTCGAGGTTAATATAGGTGCCCGTATGGCAGAAAGCATTGTGAAACCTAATACACCAAGGAGTTCTGCCCGCTATGTATTGCCGACCAATGACAATTTCCGCAATTGGGCGCTGGCTTCTCAATGGAGCCTGACCAGTGGCTCTGATGAGTCTTATTCCTTACTTGAGAGGGCAGGATATCTCAGACTACACAGTGAAGCTGTCTCAGGTATCTCATTCCCGGAAGAGATGCTAACGCAGAGGGTGATGCTCTATCCTGGTGGAGACGGAATGGCGTATGCCGCAGCAGGATTTGAAATATCAGGTATGAAGAATGGTGATTTTACCGGGCTTGCATTGACTGGAGCAGTAAACAATTGTATTGGTATTGAGGCTGGTGAAAGCGGTAAAATGCTGGTAACATATATAGGAGGTACAAGGCAAGAAATGTTGCCATTGGCTTCTGATGTGGTATTTCTGAAAGTGGTATTGACAGAATATGAGAATGCCATGTTTTATTATAGTCTTGATAACAATGTATACTATCCTGTATCTGCGGGCAGCACACTTGTTGATAACGGAGAGGGACTGCGCTACGGTCTTTTTTTCAAGTCAACAGAACAGACCGGTGGTTTTGCAGATATTGACTGGTTTTCTACCGAACCCGAATTCTTAGAAGACATGTACTATCCGGCAGACTTTGACCAGTACACTGAAGAGTCGCTGACCCTGACAGACCTTTATATTGAGGAAGGTGATGAGATTATTGTTCAAACTAAGGGGACAAAGAAACTAAGGGTTGTTGCTGTCTTTGCTGATGGAAGTAGCAAAGATGTGAGTAGTGAAGCTCAATATGTTATTGATAATCCTGCTATGTTCAGTATTTATAATGGTATTATCAGAAGTTTCTCGGAAGGCGTATCTGCCATGAGTATCGGTTATACAGGACCGCTTGGTGGAAATAAGGAGATTGTCAAAAGTCTGAAGGCAAGTACTTTCCCCTTGCTTGAGGACTATGTTAATCCAAATATTTGGGAAACAGGGAGTTTTGATGAAGAGACCCGAACTATGACCACAGGGCAGTGGGGCTTTGGAGGATGGCAATATGACGGATTGGACATCTCTGATTACAAGTATCTGGTTGTTCGTCTTGGTGGTCCAAATAATGCAAATGCTGATTTCAGGTTATATGATGAGCCAAATTACTGGTCGTCACCTGCTGTTTTTGCCTTTGACAGCAATCGTGAAGTAGTGGTGAGGTTGAGATATGCCAAAAAGGATGACGGAGCTTATCTAAATCCGAAAACCATCTACATTGCCGGTTTCTGGTCTTTTGGCAACATCCCCTTTGTGATAGAGGATATTTTCCTGACAAATTCACCTGAGTATGACATAACTGAGATTAGAATTGATGGTGCCACAGAAAGAGAGGTGCCTGAGCTTACGGGTTTTGTATATAATCTTCAGGATGCTACGTCCCTAGTTAAGGAAGTAAAAATTTCTGGTGTTGTGTTGAGTGAGAATATCCGGATTCAGGCCCCTGCAGGTTATGAGATAGCTCTGACAGAGGATGGGGAATATGTTCAGACTTTACAACTGATACCAACAAATGGACAAGTTGAAGAGACCAGTATCTTTATCAGAATAAAGGCGGGTCTTACAAAGGGGCAGGTAAACGGAATACTGGATATCACTTCTCAGGGTGCATATCCAAGACAGATAAGCCTCAAAGGATTAGTTGAAGGATCGACTTCGGTAAGGAATCCAGATGCTGCTGCACCTGTGGTGGTCAAAGAAGAGTATTACAACGTCTATGGCCAGCGGCTTACTGATCCTTCTGCTTATGATGGAGTTGTCTTGTTGAGACAGTATAGGTCTGATGGAAGTATCATAACTTCCAAATCAATGAAAAAGTGGTAAATTGTTTTTAGAAATAAATATTCCAATTTAAATACAGGTACTATTATGAATCTTAAAGGATTGAAACTGATTGCGTTATTTATGTCGCTTTCCAGTGTTGGCATGTTTGCAACACAGATTGGAACAGTGAGCAGCCCTGACGGGGAACTGGTTGTAAAGGTGGTGTTGGATGAAGGGAAGCCGGCGTATTCTGTTGAATACAAGGGTGC
>CAYNFX010000148.1:0-3788 GCA_964396555.1 uncultured Alkaliflexus sp. | reverse complement strand
TAACCCATTTCGTTGTCATACCAAGATACAACCTTAACGAAGTTTTCGTTAAGAGAGATACCAGCATCAGCATCGAAGATAGAAGTTCTTGTATCACCAAGGAAGTCGTTAGAAACAACTGCATCTTGAGTGTAACCAAGTACTCCCTTAAGAGCACCTTCAGAAGCGGCTTTCATAGCCTTGCAAATTTCTTCATACTTAGCAGGCTTAGCCAGACGGCAAGTCAGGTCAACTACTGATACGTCAGGAGTTGGAACACGGAATGCCATACCAGTCAATTTGCCATTCAGCTCAGGAATAACTTTACCTACAGCCTTAGCAGCACCTGTTGATGAAGGAATGATATTTTGACCAGCGCCACGACCACCTCTCCAGTCTTTCTTAGAAGGACCGTCAACAGTCTTTTGAGTAGCTGTTGTAGCGTGAACTGTAGTCATAAGACCTTCTACGATACCCCAATTGTCATTAAGTACCTTAGCGATAGGAGCAAGACAGTTAGTTGTACAAGAAGCGTTAGATACAAACTGCATGTCCTTAGTATATTTGTCTAGGTTAACACCGCAAACAAACATCGGAGTGTCGTCCTTTGATGGAGCTGACATTACAACTTTCTTTGCACCCGCTTCAATGTGTCCCTTGGCTGATTGTTTGTCAAGGAAAAGACCTGTTGACTCAACGACGTATTCTGCGCCAACTTCATTCCACTTAAGGTTTGCTGGATCCTTTTCAGCTGTAACACGGATTGATTTTCCGTTAACTACAAGCTGGCCATCCTTTACTTCAACAGTACCTTTGAAGAGACCGTGAGTAGAGTCATACTTTAGCATGTAAGCCATGTAATCTACTTCTACAAGGTCATTGATAGCTACAACTTCAACATCGCTGAAGTTTTGAGCTGCGCGGAATACCAAGCGGCCGATACGACCAAAACCGTTGATACCAATTTTAATCTTTGACATGTTTATTTGTTTTAAATTACTGTTTTTGATATGGTTGGCGAAGCAAAAAACAGTTGGTTTTGATTTCGCCGTACAAAAATATGAAATCATAAGCAAACCATCAAATAATGATTAATTTCATTTCTTCCTCAAATGTGAAATGAAGTTAATTATATTTGTCTGATGGGTGTTTCCTTTCAAATTGGAGGTTTTCCCTCTCGGAAATGACAAATAAAAAAGGAAATCATCGATTTCCTTTTTTATCAGAAGATCTGAAATGCTTTTTGCTTATAACCTTATGCCTGTGTTGGCATTTCCACACTTGTCTCAACTTGTCCGTATGCAGGGCAATCTTCATAGCTCTTGCATGATGAGAATGTAAGGGTAACAAGTAGGAGGAGAACCAATGCTGTAACCAATCTCTTCATAATGTCTTTGTTTTGTAATCAAAAATAGTGTAAATCAATTGCTAATACAATGCTTTTTAATAAAAATATGGGCTAAGTAATTGTCTGTATAACGTAAAATACCCATTTCGGGTTTCAGGCGAATAAGATATATTTGCTGATCGCTTCCGCTTGTGAAACATAGATTGCCATGGAACAACAGCCAACGCTTTTAATAATAACTCTCGGCATTACCATTATTCTGCAATTTTTTGCAGCCGCCGTTGCAGTGAAGCTTACAAAGGTTACTAAATACAACCTTTCATGGATACTTATTTCTCTTGGATTTGTAATAATGGCGGTTCAGAGGCTTCTTGAGTTTCTGCCCTTTGTTACTGACTTTAAGCCTCAGTACTTCCGCCTTTTCTACAACTGGCTTGGGGCCATTACAAGTCTTTTCTTTGCTATGGGGGTATTTCTTATTCAAAAGATATTCAAATATATTAAGGAGACAGAAGCCAGGACCCGTTATCAGGAGAAAGCCCTTCTTAATGCGGTGATCCAGGCAGAGGAGCGTGAGCGTAGGCGTTTTGCTGCGGAACTCCATGACGGCCTGGGACCGCTACTCTCGACTATCAAGATGTCAGTATCCAGCCTTTCGTCAACCGACGTGCCTATCAACTCCAGGGCTGTTATAAGTAATATGAATGTTGCTATAAGTGAGGCAATCAAAAGTATTCAGGATATTTCAAACAATCTTAGTCCACATATCCTTACGAATTTTGGTGTTGCAAAAGCAATACGTAACTTTATTAAGAAGGTAAATCAGAGTAGGGGACTAAGGGTGGATTTTGTAACCAATGTAGATGAAATACGCTACAGTCCTGTTCTTGAAGTTGTTGTATACAGGTCGGTGTGTGAATTGATTAATAACACAATAAAACATTCAAGTGCTAAGAAGGCTGTGATTGAACTATATGCTGACAATGACAATGTCAGGGTAATCTATTTCGATGACGGTATCGGCTTTGATACTTCCAACCTGTTTTCCGGCACCCTGGATGTAGGTGCAGGGTATTACAATATGCTCAACCGGGTCAATTCCATGAAGGGCAAACTTGAAGTGAAATCAGGTTATAACCAGGGTGTTAATGTAAGTATAACTATTCCTTTATCTGACGATGGAAAGCATAAATAAGATTAGACTGTTTCTTGTTGATGACCACAACCTGTTTCTGAATGGTCTTAAGTCTCTGCTTAGTCAACTACCATATTATGAGATTGTAGGAGAGGCTTATAATGGGATGGAGTTCCTTGAACTATATGAAAGTGCTGCTCCTGACGTGGTCCTTATGGATATCTCAATGCCAAAGATGGATGGTATTGAGGCTTCAAAAAGGGCTCTTAAAAATACACCCGAACTAAAGATTATCACCTTGTCCATGTATGGAGACCAGGAATACTACACGAAGATGGTAGAGCTTGGCGTTAGAGGTTTTGTCCTTAAGGATAGTGAATTGCAGGAGGTTGATAAAGCTATTTGCGCAGTGTGCGAAGGTGGTAACTACTTCTCAGAACAGCTTCTGAGAGGACTTGTAGTTGCAAGAAAGGGGACTAGTATTGAAGCCAATAAGGATGATGCACTTTCAGACAGGGAATTGGAAGTCCTTATCGAAATCTGCCAGGGCTTGTCCAATAACGAAATAGCTGATAAGCTGTTTATCAGCAAACGTACAGTTGAAAAACACAGAGCCAATATTTTGCTTAAATCAGGATGCAAGAATACAGCGAGCCTTGTTGTGTTCGCCATCCGTAACCACCTTGTTGAGATCTAGTGCAGAGGTAGCTCTTTTTCTTTTTCTTTCTCGGAGTTTAATGCAAAGTCTCTCTTCAGGATTTTACATGTATCAGTATATGCTCCATCAGTAATGGTCACTATATACAAACCTCCGGCAAGTGTTGCCATGTTGATAACAAGCTTATTGTCGCCAATGTGAGAATTGAACCCTTCGTTATATACCATACGTCCGACCTCATCAAAAACATTTACAAGAAGTCTGGTCTGAGTCGGAGAATACGCCTCAATGGCAAGTAAATCGACAGTCGGATTGGGACTACACTTCTTAATCTTGAGCGGAAGATCCTCGAAAACAGGCGTCTCAATGCCATTAGGCATTGAACCTACTGAGGTCACAATGAATACTCCAAACTCAGGCAGTGTGTGCTCCAGATCCCCCCTGTTACTGTCTGCCCTGATTGGCTGTTCAATGCTATTTAGATTTAGTGGTATCCGTATAGCTCCACCCGAGTAGGTGCCGCTAACTACCGGCCCAGCCCCCAAATTCATGGCGTCGTAGATGCTAAACCGAGAATTTGTGCTCAATACTGTAGATAGGTCAACCATCATATTCTCAGCCCTACTCCAGTTGTAAACCACTACGTTAGCCCTTCCTCCTTCATAACG
>CAYNFX010000147.1:0-3799 GCA_964396555.1 uncultured Alkaliflexus sp. | reverse complement strand
GCAAGTGTTATATTTGCTGCCACCAATCTTTATGAGATGCAGCACAATCAGCAAAAATCACCTATTCTGGCCATAGTGGCCATTACATCATTCCTTGGCACCTTCCTTATATCATCTATCAATATCGCTCTCCCGGCAATAGAAAAGGAGTTCTCTATGCACGCTGTTGCCTTGAGCTGGGTGATTACAGGCTTCCTGCTAACCATGGCAACCTTCCTGTTGCCAATGGGAAGAATAGCTGACCTTAGCGGTGTAAAGAGGATATTCAAAATCGGAATGTACTTTTTCACTATATCTTCTCTCCTCTGCATTTTTGCAAATTCAGGTACCATGTTGATTGCATTCCGTCTATTACAGGGTATAGGAGCTGCATTAACCAGTACAACGGGAACTGCGATACTGGTGGCAACCTATCCTCCCAATCAGAGGGGACGGGTCCTTGGAATGTCAGTTGCCTCAGTATACCTGGGACTAGCCACCGGGCCCTTTATAGGTGGAGTGATGACTGAAACCCTTGGATGGAGATCAGTTTTTGTTTTGTCATTTATCCTCGGAATAGTCGTGATTATTGTTACTCAAATGTTCCTTGGGAAAGATGAGAGTGGCAGCCTCAAGGCAATCAAACAGCTAAAGTTTAAAGGAAGTCTATTTTACATAGCTGGTCTTGGAACTCTTGTTTTCGGTTCCTCACGAATACCCGATCCATTAGGATGGTTGTTGATGATAATAGGTCTGGCAAGTTTTGTTATCTTCTGGCGAAGTGAGTCAAGATCAGAGTATCCCGTCTTCCACACCAGACTTTTCACGCACAACAGACTCTTCGCCTATTCCAATCTGGCAGCATTGATCAACTATAGCTCAACCTACGCTATCGTATTTCTGCTCAGCCTCTATCTGCAAAAGATTAAGGGGATGCCTGCTCATATGGCAGGGACGGTGCTAATTTCCCAGCCTTTAGTCATGGCTTTATTCTCTCCACTGGCAGGAAGGCTCTCCGAAAAGATTCAGCCCCGTTATCTGGCCTCGGCAGGAATGGCCCTGTGTGCCACCGGACTAATAGCATTCTCATCACTAAGCAGTGATACCTCTCTATGGTTTATAGTCGGAATATTGATATGGATGGGATTAGGTTTTGCTCTGTTCTCCTCACCCAACATGAACACGATAATGAGTTCAGTTGACCGCAGCAGTTACGCACAGGCATCAGGAACAGCTGGCACTATGAGAGTAGTTGGGCAGATAGTTTCTATGACAATTGCAACCTTCTTCTTTGCACTATTTATGGGAAAGATTCCGATTGAGGAAGCTAGTGAGGGAGTTTTTGTTATGATAATAAACAGAGCCTTTATGATATTCGGACTAGCAGCCATGGCAGGAATCTACTTTTCCTATTCCCGTGGGAAACTGGATCGTGCTTCTGCTCCCTAACTACCCAATCTTTAGGGAAGTCATTGTCAGACTTCCTCCAAGTGACATATCATTAAAAAGTTCTATCCCTTCACCACTATACTGTAATCCTACGGCATACAAAAGAGGCAGATAGTGCTCCGGCGTAGGTATGGCATAGTCAAAAGCCTTTCCATGGCAACGGAATTTAATGAGACTTTTATGATCCCCTTCGAGGATGTACCGTCTCATCTTATCGGCAGCTTCAATAGCCCAGTCATAAGCATAAACCTGATCCATCTTATTCCAGTCAAGCATCCTAAGATTATGTACCATATTCCCGCTACCTACTATCAACACCCCTCGCTCACGCAAGGGTTGAAGCTGACGGGCCAGTTCATAGTGATAATCTGGATTTTGCAAATAATCAAGACTCATTTGCACAACAGGGATATCAGCTTCCGGGTATAGGTGCCGTAGCACGCACCATGCCCCATGGTCTAGCCCCCACGAATGATCAAATGTCAGTTCATGAGAACTGACTGTCTCACGTGCAAGCATAGCCAGTGCGGGCGAACCCGGCGCAGGATACTTCACCTCATATAGTTCACGGGGGAAACCACCAAAGTCGTGAATAGTTTCGGGTATTTCCGTTGCAGTAAGTTGTGTCCCCCTCGTCTCCCAGTGAGCGGAGATACAAAGAATTGCAACAGGACGTGGAAGCCTCGCGGCTATCCTGCGAAAACCTGCAACAAACTCATTTTCCTCAATGGCATTCATAGGACTGCCATGACCCAAAAACAGGACAGGCATCCTTGGACTACATGGAAACTTGTCCGCTATTTCGTTCAGTACATTCAAACTCATTCCAGTCTCCTTGATTAAAAAAAAGTGACCAGGCATTGGCCTGGTCATATGGTATTAAGCCTGCTTTGCAAACTGAACCTCACCAGAAATGCTGATGTCATCACCAACTAATACACCACCCGCCTCAAGTGCAGCATTCCAGTTAAGTCCCCAGTCCTTGCGGTTAATCTTTCCACTTAGAGAGAAGCCGGCCTTGGTATTACCCCAGGGATCCTTGTTTGATCCACCATATTCCACATTCAACGTAAGCTCTTTGGTAACATCCTTAATCGTAAGTCTACCCTTAAGCTTATACTCTTCATCACTTAGCTTCTCAAACTTAGTGCTTTCGAAGATAATGCCGGGAAATTTCTCAACATCAAAGAAATCAGCGCTTTTCAAATGATTATCCCTGTCGTCATTGTTTGTAAAGATTGATGACGCATCAACTCTTACTATTACTTTTCCTTTTTCAAAATCCTCGCTATCAATAGAGGCATTGAATATTTTAAACTCACCCTTAACATTACTAATCATAAGGTGTTTTACCTTGAAAGTAAGTTCACTATGTGCCGGGTCTAAAATCCATTTTGCTTTTTCCATGACTTATAATTTTTTAGTTAATTAATTCGTTTTAAACACGGTACAAAGGTACATCAAACAAGAGGCAGGGTGGTAACAAATTCCGGAAACGGTGTGGTATTAATCGGAAAAATAGTAAATTTGAGGAGAAGCAGACTTATATGGATTTTGGCCTTTTTCAATATAGCTTTCCAATAACTGATCCGATCTTAAAGTTCCTGATCATTCTGATCATCATTCTGAGCGTTCCAATTTTATCAGACAGAATTCGTCTGCCTCACCTTCTGGGAATGATTCTGGCCGGAGTATTGATAGGTCCTTACGGACTTAACCTGCTGGAACGTGACAGCAGTATAATCTTATCAGGAACGGCAGGCCTTCTATATATTATGTTTCTGTCAGGTCTGGAAATTGACATGAATGACTTCCGTAAAAACATTTGGAAGAGTAGCACACTTGGCATTCTTGGATTTTGTATTCCTATGCTTATAGGAACCTTAGCTAGTATATATTTGCTCAAACTGTCTACAGCAACATCAATACTTCTGGCTAGTATGTTTGCCTCTCACACTCTGATTACATATCCGATTGTAAGTAAACTTGGACTCGCAAAGAACAGAGCGGTTAATATATCTGTAGGCAGCACACTGATAACCAACATACTGGCACTGCTGGTACTTGCAATAATTGTAGGGATGAGCAACGGCTCCCTTAGCAGTTTGTTCTGGATAAGGCTTCTGCTATCATTCACTGCATCTACCCTAATAATACTACTTGTATTCCCTCTGATTGCCAGATGGTTCTTTAAAAGGTACCGCGACAGCGTATCCCAGTATATTTTCGTACTTGTCATCGTTTTCCTTGGAGCAATCTTGTCCCAGTGGGCCGGTATAGAAGGTATTATCGGAGCATTTATGGCAGGTCTAGCACTAAACACACTAATTCCACGCCATTCTCCCCTTATGAACAGGATAGACTTTGTAGG
>CAYNFX010000146.1:0-3812 GCA_964396555.1 uncultured Alkaliflexus sp. | reverse complement strand
GCTGAAAGATTTGGAACTTCTATACGTTGGGGACTGGCTACCAAGACTGACCTGTCCTCAAGACCTTTCAAGGTTACTATCGACGATAAGAAACAAATTGAAGCTGAAGCACTGATCATTGCAACTGGTGCAACTGCTAAGTATCTTGGCTTGGAAGATGAGCAAAAGTATGCCGGTGGCGGTGTTTCTGCTTGTGCTACTTGCGACGGTTTCTTCTATCGCGGCAAGGATGTGGCTGTTGTTGGTGGTGGAGATACTGCTGCTGAAGAAGCTCTTTACCTTGCAGGTCTTTGCAAAAAGGTATATCTGATAGTTCGCCGTAACGAACTGCGTGCATCAAAAGTAATGCAGGAACGTGTATTTGAAGCTAAGAATATTGAGATACTCTGGGAACACCAGACCAAGGGTCTATTCGGTGATGGTGTTGTAGAAGGGGCTGTTCTCGTTAAGAAAAAGGGGACTCCCGAAGAAGAGGAAGTTAAGGTCAAGATTGATGGTTTCTTCCTTGCAATAGGACATACACCCAACTCGGGAGTATTCCAGCCTTACATTGAGACTGACGAAACCGGCTATATCAAGACCAATCCTGGTAGTTCTAAGACTAACGTACCTGGTGTATTTGCCTGTGGGGACGTTCAGGACAGGGTATATCGTCAGGCGATCACGGCAGCAGGAACAGGCTGTATGGCTGCAATCGATGCAGAAAGATTCCTTGCAGAAAACCCTATACAGTAATCTTAAAGCCTGAGTAAACATCACCATGTCCAAACAGAAAGAGATAGTGCTACTGAACGTATTGGGCGAGGATAAGCCCGGCGTTACAGCGACCTTAACTGAAATTCTTGCCGAACATAAGGTAAATATTCTGGATATCGGCCAAGCCGTAATTCACGAAGACCTGAGCCTGGGGATCCTGGTAGAAGTGCCGGATCAATCAGGCTCTTCGCCTATTCTGAAGGATATTCTTTTCAAGGCTCATGAGATGGGACTGAATGTCAAGTTCACCCCTATCTCTGAGAAACGTTATCAGGAATGGGTCGACAACCAAGGCAAGGAACGTTTTATAATTACCCTTATATCAAGAAAGCTGACTGCATTACAGCTTTCAAAGGTCACCCGTCTGATCTGTGATCAGGGACTTAATATTGATGTGATAAGCCGTCTAAGTGGTCGTATTCCTCTCTATGCTTCGGATAAGTCTGAGGCCAAGAGTGTAGTCGAATTTTCGCTCAGAGGGACTCCTCACGACATAGAGACTATGAAGCGTGACTTTATTGCAATCTCAGGTGAGACAGGCGTAGATATTGCCTTCCAGGAAGACAATATCTACAGACGCAACCGCCGCCTTGTATGCTTCGATATGGACTCTACCCTGATCCAGACTGAGGTTATCGACGAACTGGCCAGAAGGGCCGGAGTATACGAAAAGGTCAGTGCCATCACCGAGTCTGCTATGCGTGGTGATATTGACTTTCAAGAAAGTTTCAGACAAAGGGTAAGCCTGCTTGCCGGACTTGACGAATCGATCCTGAAAGAAGTTGCTGAAGTACTGCCTCTTACCGAAGGTGCCGAGCGACTGTTTCGTACCCTCAAGAAATACGGTTACCGCACTGCAATCTTATCCGGGGGATTCACCTATTTCGGCAATTACCTCAAGAACAAGCTGGATATTGACTATGTCTTTGCCAACGAACTTGAGATTAAGGATGGCAAACTCACAGGAAGGCATGTAGGTGAGATAATAGACGGTGAAAAGAAAGCCGAACTGCTCAGACTTATTGCCTTCAAGGAGGATATCCACCTCGAACAGGTGATTGCCGTCGGTGACGGATCCAACGACCTGCCCATGCTCAAACTTGCCGGACTTGGCATTGCCTTCCACGCTAAACCCAAAGTTAAAGCATCTGCCAAACACTCCATCTCTACCATCGGATTGGATGCAATCCTATATCTGCTGGGCTTCAGAGACAGGGAAATAAACATGTAATATGAGCCAGCTTAAAGATCTAAAACCAACTGCAATATGGCACTATTTCGATGAGATATGCCAAATACCACGTCCTTCGAAGAAGGAAGAAAAAATACTGGCATATCTGCTTAAATTTGCAGCGGATCACAACCTGCCTGTAAAACAGGATAAGACCGGCAACGTGCTTATAACAAAGCCGGCTACTGCCGGCTTTGAGAAACTACCGACTGTCGTTCTGCAGTCGCACGTCGACATGGTATGCGAAAAGAACAGCGATACTGTTCACGATTTTCTTACAGACCCGATTCGCCCCGTGATTGACGGAGAATGGGTTAAGGCAACAGGTACTACACTAGGTGCTGACGACGGCATTGGTATGGCTGCCCAACTTGCACTGCTTGCTTCAAACGATATGCAGCATGGACCTATCGAATGTCTCTTTACAGTTGACGAGGAGACCGGGCTGACCGGAGCTTTTGCTCTTGAGTCCGACCTGCTGACAGGCAAGTACCTGATCAACCTTGACTCGGAGGACGAAGGTGAGATCTTTATCGGCTGTGCTGGTGGTATCGACTCGTTGGGTTATTTCACCCCGGCTTATGAGGCGCCTGCTGCCGGAAGCTTTGCTTTCAAGGCAAGCGTTACCGGACTGAAGGGTGGTCACTCTGGAGAGGATATCAACAGAGGACTGGGCAATGCTATCAAGTTCCTTACCCGCTTCCTGCGAGAAGCTTCTATGAAATATGAGTTCAGACCTGCGTCAATCACCGGTGGGAACCTGCGTAATGCTATTGCTCGCGAGGCTTTCACATGGGGTGTGGCTCCCGCAAAATACAAGGAAGATCTAAGGGTACTATTCAACTGTATTGCTGCCGATCTTGAAGCTGAATACAAGGCAGTTGAGCCCGGTATCAATTGTCAACTTGAATCTGCAGATATGCCTGAAAAGGTCTTTACTGCTGACTTTGCAAAGACTCTGATCAACACACTCTATGCATTGCCACACGGCGTTATGGCAATGAGTCGTCAGATAGAGGGTCTAGTTGAGACTTCAACCAACATGGCTTCTGTAAAACTGATTAACGGTGAAGTGGTTATCTCAACCAGCCAGAGAAGTTCGATAGAAAGCGCACGCGACGACATTGCTGCCATGGTGGAAGCGATCTTCGACATGGCCGGAGCCAGAACAGTTCATTCGGACGGTTACCCGGGCTGGGCACCCAACAGGAAAAGCCCTATGCTAGCAGTAGCCATCGAATCATACAAGAGGCTTTTTGGCAATGAGCCCAAAGTTAAGGCTATCCATGCCGGACTTGAATGTGGTCTGTTCCTCAAGAAGTATCCGTACCTCGACATGATCTCAATTGGTCCCACTGTCAGGGGTGCACATTCACCTGATGAAAGAATTCACATTCACAGCGTCGATAAATTCACCAAGTATCTGAGTGACATACTGTTGCACTTATCTTAGCACCTGGTTAAAATCTTATGTTCATAAACTCCGAAAATACTCGGAGTTTGTGAACCTATTTGCTCTATCATTCGTATATAATGATAGGTGGATATGTATCATAACTTAAATATTATAGAGATGGATAAAGTTGTTACTAAACACTTCCAATACACAGGATTGGACGACTATGACAGATCATTGGATGAGCAGATGAATGACTTTCTCTCAGAAAACAGTATTAAGCCTGAGCAAATCATCAAAATTGCATATGCTGCTCATTCAAGTGGTGGCATCAACACCTATTCAGCATTATTGGTGTACAAAACTGTATAAAGGAATAAATGATTTGAGTACAAGGCTGCCAACGAAGGGCAGCCTTTTTTATTGTCC
>CAYNFX010000145.1:0-3813 GCA_964396555.1 uncultured Alkaliflexus sp. | reverse complement strand
TCATTGACTGTGACGTTGGCCGACAGCAATGGATCACGGTAGTATTCACTGACTCTGATATGTCCGTCAATTTCTCCTCCGAAGGTGATTCGACCCTGTTTGCCCCTGCCAAAGAGTCGGTCCATCCTGAGGTTGCTAAACTCAAGATAGAGCCCGTCAGCTTCCTCCTTGTCAAGGGTGCCGTTTACTGCAATATGCTCGCTGCTATTTTCTATCTTGAGACCTTCTACAATGAGGCCGTTGTCGTGAAAACGTACACTGGCCTTATTGATATTCCATACACTGTCTGCTATCATTACTGAAGATGGTTCAAGGCCAACAGTGACAGCAAGATGCCCATGTTCGTCAGTGCCAAACTCGGTAACTGTGTAAAGTGCCCCGCTATTGTTTACCTTATCCCAGTTGTTCCAGAATATATTTGTGGTAAGGGTGTCTGAAGCGGCAGTCTGGTACACTGAAAAGTTGGGTAGTTCTATTAACTTGCCAATGCTAACCAACTCGGCATTGCTTGTCATTGACAAAACATTGTCGCCGTTGGCCTGTCCTTTTGCTTCAAAACCGTAGGTGCTTATATTCTTGTAGTTAATGTGACCTAGGCCCACCTCAAGATCTAGATTTGGAGGTGAGGTGCTGAAGTGTCCCTTTATGTATCCCTGATCCGAAATGCTGAGCTCAGGAACAAATATGGCAGCAAGGTTACTTACCTGCTTCAGTCTTATATCAAAACCGAAGTCGTTTGTTGAGCCTTTCTTCCTGGTATTGTTGTCGATAAAAGATGGAAGGTAGTTGTCAATAAAACCGGTAATTGTCCCCTTGAGGTTTCTGAACATATAATGCCCGACTATATCAGCATCAGCAAAGACAGACCGGAGACTTAAATGTTTTGATTCTCCGAATCTTTCTGCTCTTATATGTATTGAGTCGAAGTCGATTGATGAGTTTGGGGTGTAAAGCAGTCCATCTGATATAGATATTTCACCGATGAGATCGTCAAGGTTGTCACCACTGAAGTTTGTCTCAATTAATACAGACAATACACTGCCTTCCAGATTTGGAGCCAGATTGAGCCTGTCGAGCTGAGCATTTGCAATCAGTGCCATAAAATCAAAGTGGGGGACCTTACCTGACATATCCACTTTACCCATAAAATTTAACGAACCGTTGGGGTCGGATAGTCTGATATTTCCATCAAACTTCTGATGTGTCAACAGGCCCTGTACTGCTATATTTTGATAATGATAGTCGTTAAGCTCCAGCTCTTCTACTGTGCCGTCAAGTATAACAAAGTAGTCGGTTTCCGAAGAACGAGATCCACTTACCTCCATGTCAAGTGATATCTTGCCCAGGGCAGGATCTGCATTAAGCATCCGGCCCAGTTCGAAGTCTTTTGTGCTTAACAGTCCTCCAAATAATACATTGCCATCTTTGTCCAGTTTAATTCCAAGGTCGGTGCTCAGCTCACCCAGGTTGGATGTGAAGGATCCATAGGCAACAAGGTTGTTGATAAAGCCAGTAATATTACCTGAGTAATGGATGGTTTCCAATTGCCTGAAAGACTCGGGCAGTGTCGGTTCACTCCCCTTAATAAGCAGCTCCAGGTCAGGTATGGTTGTGTCGAATGCCTCTATGTCCATGTAGATAAACACCTCATTGAAGTTGGACAGACCTGTGATGTCGAATGAAGTACTGAATGTTGTGTTATTTCCGAATGAAGCAGTGATATTTCGTCCCTTAAGATTGTCGAGAGAACCGAAAATGGTTCCTGACAGTGACAGGGGACTTTCTATCAGAGGAAATTTAGGATAGTATGTATGTATTTCTTCCGGGGAGATTGTGACATTATTGATTTTTCCACTAAAAGGGACATCATAACCTGAGACCTCTGTGTTCCCGAAAGGAAGTTCGATAGCCTCAAAGTCGAATATCGAAGCCGCAGTACGAAAAGCCAGGTTGTCTATTACAATTCTGTCCTCCTTGATATAACCTTTACTTTCAAAGGCCTCGAGATCCAGTCCGGAAGCTTCGTGGAGAGAGAAGTGAGATACATTGAATGCCGGTGGCTCGTCAGGTCCAGAAGTGCGTTTGATTTTTAGGTTGAGACCGCTAAAAGACAGTTTATCTATAGATAGCTCAGGATTACTAAAAATACTGTGAGAAATATCTACTTCCCCATTAGTTATAGTCACGGCGCCGATGGAATATTTCCATATGGCACTGTCCTTCTTTTCCCCACCCAATGAATCAAGCAGAAAGGAGAAATTCATTCGGTCCTGGTGCTGATACAGGTTGATAACCGGCTCGACAAAATCCACTTCTCTCAGGTATAAGTGTTTGTGTCTAATCGAAAACCTGTCTACACCTGCTTTTACCTTTTCTGTGTAAAAGAGGGTGTCCTGCTGTTGGTCAAGAACCAGAAAGCCGTTTAGTCTGATTCCAGCAAAGGGTAATATGCTTACCTTACGAATGGAAATTGTGCTATTAAGATCCTCTGACAAGCGGTTGGTTACAATCCTGACAATAGAGGTCTGTACTGCCGGGATCATCAAAACGAGGGAACTAAGTACCGGTAATCCTACCAGCACCAGAGCGGTGGCAAGCAATATTTTCTGAGTTTTTTTGATAATTTTGCCAGTTTAAACGTTTAACGACCAAGGTCCGGGACCGGCTGTCCGGACAAAAATAAGTAACTTAACCGAATATCGGCTTTATACCTAGTGTATAAGTTAAAACAAACTTATGTCAGTAATTATTTTGGGAATAGAATCATCATGTGATGATACCTCTGCAGCTGTTATCAAAAATGATACCATACTAAGCAACGTGATAGCAGGGCAGAAGGTGCATGAGGAGTATGGAGGAGTTGTGCCGGAGCTGGCATCGCGGGCTCATCAACAGAATATCATTCCTGTGGTTGACAAGGCTCTTAAGGATGCAGGGGTGAGGCCCGGTGAACTGGATGCTGTGGCATTTACGCGAGGTCCAGGGCTTTTGGGTTCGCTGTTAGTTGGTACATCCTTTGCCAAGGGGATGGCCTTATCGCTTGGATTACCACTAATCGAAACTGATCACCTGCATGCCCATGTGCTAGCTTCCTTTATTCAGGAGCCAGGTGAAAGGAAGGATGTTCCATCCTTTCCGTTTTTGTGCTTACTGGTATCGGGAGGTAACAGTCAGATTATAGAGGTTCGCAGTCCACTCGAGATGGAGATTATTGGTCAGACAATTGATGATGCAGCAGGTGAGGCCTTTGACAAGTGCGCCAAGATCATGGGTCTGCCTTATCCAGGTGGACCGCTTATTGATAAGCTGGCACAGGAAGGTGACAGCAATGCGTTTGCATTTAGCAAACCAAGAATAGAAGGGTTTGACTACAGTTTTAGCGGACTGAAAACCTCCTTTCTTTATTTCCTGCGTGACAGGATAAAGGAAGATCCTGATTTTATTGATAAGCACAAGGAGGACCTATGCGCTTCGCTTCAAAGGACTATTGTTGAGATTCTGATGGATAAGCTTATTAAAGCTGCTAAGACAAGAGGTATCAGAGAAATCTCTCTGGCAGGAGGTGTGTCTGCAAATAGTGGATTGAGAGAAGCTGTACAGGCTGCAGGTAGGAAGTATAAGTGGAAAACTTATATTCCAAAACTATCCTATACTACCGATAATGCAGCAATGATAGCAATGGTAGGGTATCACAAGTTTCTAAAAGGGGATTTTGCTTCTCAGGATGCAGCGCCCTATGCCCGTCAGGCATAGGGTTTTACAAAGCCTGTATATAGGCAGGTGGCTTAGGTATAATATTAGCGGTGAACTATA
>CAYNFX010000144.1:1203-3816 GCA_964396555.1 uncultured Alkaliflexus sp. | reverse complement strand
CTACCTTTACCTTGGCAATCAGAGTACCGTCTGCTGTGCCTTCCCTTAGTTCAACTACTGAAGCACCCTTTGCCTTGCCATTCAGTTTTACGCTCTTTGGAGCAGTCTCGCCAAAGCTTACCTTGTTGTACTTAATCCATGCTCCTGGCTCATTCAGGATAGTTTTCCATCCCATGAAATAGTTGGTAGTATCATGATAGGCGATTTCAGCACCCGAACCACTCATTGCGCTGTACCTGTCAATTTCAATTTTGTCAAAAGCACTGCTGATACCCACTCCACGCAATGTTGGCTCAATCTTTTGGATAGTACCATCAGCATTGAAGAACAGACTGTCTATCCTTGTAGAACGGTTCTTGTCAAAATTGGGTGAGTAATCATTGTGATGGTAGAACAGATACCACTGACCTTCAAATTCCATAATAGAATGGTGGTTAGTCCAGCATCCTGTCGGAGACTCATCCATGATAACACCTGCCATGCGGAAGGGGCCTTCAGGACTCTCTCCAATTGCATATTCAAGGCGTTCGGTAACATTCTCAACGTGAGGGAAGGTCAGATAATACAGACCGTTCCTTTCAAACACAAAAGGACCTTCTTTAAGACCTTTATCAGGGAGGTTTTCTATTGCCACAGGCTGACTAGCCAGTTCAACCATGTTATCCTTAAGCTTTGCAACAAAGATCTGTCCCATTGAATAGTAGATATAGGCTTGTCCATACTTATCAATTAACACAGAGGGGTCAATACCGAATATCCCTTCGATGGGATTCTCTTGAGGCACATAGGGGCCTTCCGGAGCATCAGCAATCGCTACACCTATACCAAAACCACCTCTTCTTGGAGAGCCTTCAACCGGTTTTCTGTTTGCCGGAAAATAGAAATAGTACTTACCATCCCTCTCAACACAATCAGGAGCCCACATGCTGTAGGAAGTTGGCTCTACCCAGGGAGCACTATACTGACTAACTATTACTCCGTGATCTTCCCATTTAATCATGTCGCTTGATGAAAACACGTGATAGTCTTCCATACAAAACCAGTCCGGACGAAGACCCTTGCCCTCTGGGGCAAGGATGTCGTGGGAAGGATAGAGATAGACCTTGCCATTGAAAACCCTTGCTGTAGGGTCGGCAGTATACTGGTCTCTAATAACTGGGTTTTGCCCATTAGCGTCAGCTACGGATACCAACCCGACCATTGAAAACAATACAGCAACTTTTGTTAGCATTTTCATACATAATCTTATTTAGTCCTTTAATACTAATGCTTCCTACATTCCGCTGTTCTTAATGCGGAAGTAGTCAAATGACACATCAAATGGGGTATCGGGTTTGGTTGTATCTGAATCGAACCAGTAGGTACTTGTCATGCTTTGGGTAATAACACCATCGCAAGCCATAAGTCCGGCCTTAATATCCTTCAGCAGAATATCCGAACTGCCAAGTAGTTCATAGTTCTGCCCGTCTCTAGAAAACCATGCAGTATAGGTGCTTCCTTTCTTGGTCAATCTGAGGTACAAAGGATTTTCACCTACTACCTCCTGCTTGAGGTCAATAGAAGCAACCGATCTGGCAATTCCGTTCTCTTCAAACAAAAGGTCAACTGTTCCAGGCTGAGGGCCCCTTTGCCTTGAGGTCTTTATTACAGACCTAAACATCAGTTTGACGAAGTTGTTATCATCCTGATATGCAATTATAGCAGCATTTTCAGGTTGTGAAGGAGCTCTTGAACCTACCAGTTTGGTATCAATAGTCCAGTCGTTATTAGCGCTTTGAAGCAACAGGTTCTTTGCACTATTGCTACCTTCAGAGATATCTCCATTTTCAGTTGTAATGGTCAGGCTTCCCGATCCAATGCTATTGTTGCTTGCATTCTCTCGCAGCCATTGCCATTGACTTCCAGGAGCAGAACCGTTAAACTCATCGCTTACAGATTCATAATCAAAGCTAATCAGATAAACATCTTCCTCGTAGGTGTTGTAATCTATGAATCGTACAACGGCAGTTCCCGGAATTGCACGAGCCTGTTCTACCTCAACACTTACATCCTTGCTTTTCGCGCTTGCTTCCACTTGTGGAACCTTGGCATTCTTCTTCATGAGGAAGCTATATGCCTTAGTACTATTGCTGAAACCTTTGAGGACTTTTCCGTTTACCTTGATGCTTGCAGCTGCAAGATCAGGACGTACTTTGAGAGCAAAACTGTCAGATACAGTTTTTCCGTTATGACTAACAGATACCGTTACAGTTGCAATACCCGGCCTTAATGCTGTAATATTACCTTTCTCATCAACCTTAATGACAGATGGGTCATTGCTCTTGTAAGTAACACTTACCTCATTATTGCTCAGGAAACTGTCATTATTCAGACATACGCTGAAATTGGTAACAACTGTTTGTCCCGGCCTAAAAATGAAACGATCAGGTCTGGCAACTACAGTTTTGAGCTCTGCCTTGAATTCACCTTCCATTATGGCCTCAACAGTTCCCCTAATGTCCTTTGAGGAAGCTCCTACTTCAAACATATAGCGGCCCTTATCAAAGGTAAGGCTTCCGGCAGCTTCATCCCAGAACCACAGATCAGCACAATCAATAATTATGTCTACAGTCT
>CAYNFX010000144.1:0-1103 GCA_964396555.1 uncultured Alkaliflexus sp. | reverse complement strand
GCAGCTTCATCCCAGAACCACAGATCAGCACAATCAATAATTATGTCTACAGTCTTTGTTTGTCCTGCAGGAACAGTTACTCTCTCAAATCCTTTAAGACGCTTGATAGGTCTTTGAAGTTCTGATTTGCTATCAGGAGTCTTGACGTAAACCTGAACAATCTCATCACCATCAACCTTACCGGTATTTGTGACGTCGACACTTACAACAACCTTACCGTTAGGAGTAATCTTGTCGCTGCTGATTTTAAAATTGTCATATGCAAAGGTTGTATATGACAATCCAAAACCAAATTCATATGATACTTCCTTGTCAAAATACCAATATGTACGGCCGTTACTACCGTTTTGGCCTCTCAGACTATAGTCATTGAAGTCTGGAAGATCATTGACTGACTTGTACCAGGTAACTGCAGTTTTACCGCCTGGGTTGACATCGCCAAACAGGATTTTTGCCATTGCAGCACCCTGTGCCTGGCCGTTGTAACCGGTGTATATTATTGCAGGAATATTTGGATCATCCTTAAAGTCTTCAACTTCAACCATCCCCATTGTTTGCATAATCACAATGGTATTAGGATTAACAGCTGCGACTTCCTTAATAAGCTGCAACTGATTTCCAGGTAGAGCAATTGAGAAGCGGTCAGCCTCCTCACGGCCTGTATTTTGGTCAGTTCCAACAAAGATCAATGCTACATCAGCATTTGCAGCTGTTTCGATAGCAGCAGGATCCAGTTCACTTTCCGGTTCCCTGTAAACAAAGTACAAATCCTGAGGACCGGCGATTCCAAGAGTATTAAGCTTAGCTGTGACAGTAGCCCTTTGTCCGAAAAACCCTCCCTGACCAGCAGCTTCAAGTTTCTGCGCAGCCAGAATATTTCCAGATGGAGAGTTTACCCTTACCTCAACAGTACCTCCGCTAAGTGAAATGCTTGCATTGAAGGTAATAGAATCAAGATCAGTTATATCAATACCCTGATAAGCAGTCCAGTCACCGTTCTTTACACCTCTAAGCATTTTACCTCCGAAGCGTTCAGTTACAAAGATACCGGGAGCTGATTCATCATATTCAGATGCATTGAATTGAGTTTCTGCACCACTCTT
>CAYNFX010000143.1:0-3855 GCA_964396555.1 uncultured Alkaliflexus sp. | reverse complement strand
CTTCTTTATGGATTCCCAAAACTTATACATTGTCTCTAAACTCTTTGCCTGTGAGTTTGATAAGCAAACCTGTCAGGTCTGCTACACCATTCTCACCAAGTAGTTGAGGTATGCTGCCCGAAGCTATTAATTCTCCATGGTCAATAATGGCAACCCTGTCACATATCCTCTCTGCCTCATCCAGATGGTGAGACGTATAAATCAAAGATGTGCCTTTATCGTTAATTTCTTTCAAGAACGAAAGCATTGCATTTCGGCTTTGAATGTCAACTCCAACTGTCGGTTCATCGAGAAAAACTACAGCAGGTTCATGTATAAGACCGGCTATCAGGTTAAGCCTTCGTTTCATTCCACCAGAAAAGGTTCTCACCTTTCTATCCGCTACCGCGGACAGACCCAGCAGTTCAAATAATTCTGCTGAACGCCTGCGCACGGCATTTGACTTCATATTGTACATTGCACCAAAGTAGCTAACATTCTGACGAGCTGTAAGATCTTCGTACAGCGCCAGATCCTGAGGTACAAACCCTATCTTCTGCCTGATATTATTAAACTCTATAGATTTACCACCTAAACAATAAGTCACCCGCCCTTCACTAAAGGGAAGAATCTGGCAAAGTATTGATATCAGGGTTGTTTTGCCAGCACCGTTGGGGCCGAAAAAGCCAAATTTCTCCCCTTCGTATATCTTTAGATTTAAAGACTTCAGACTGTAACGATCAGCACCTGAGTACTTCTTGCTAACATTCTCTATGTCAATCAGCATATCAGTCATACCTCTTCACTATTTGCGAAAGTCGCTTGAAAGCCTGACTTTCTATACCTGATATCTCATAAAAGAGATCGCCTATTTCATTAAAGTGCTCCTGCTCAGTGGTACGGCCTCTGAAAACACCAGCCATTTTAACTGCTGATGCACGCCACATATCGCCTGCTTTTCCAAAGTCTTCAGATACCGACAACATATCTTCGTCATGGAAGAGCTCAGCAGACTTTTCAAGGAACGCTGCATACAGAAAGCGAAATCCGCCACCACCCGTGCCGATTTCTTCCTGCATTCTGACTATATGGCCGAGATAACGGCCTGCTTTTCTTACTCCAAGTTGGTCACGCCATTTACGTATCTTATCTCCTGTATATTTTATCCCACTGACCCCGGCAAAACTACCAGGAACATGTAGCATGTCACGTACATTTCTCTTTATACCCTTCAGCACAGCCTCCCTTAGCCTATCATCACTTACACTAACGGGTCCCCTCTTCTTAATATAGTATAAGTGTCCCTTTGGTGCATATAGACCATGTGCGTACCTTGCCTTTAATAACTCACCCGCGCTAAGCCTTGTAGGCTGCTCCATTGTGGTGTCGCTTATAAGGTACTCATCTCCTTCCTTGCCATAAACCACCAGATTGTGGGCATTGAAGTGAAAGCGATACTCCACGGGCAGGTAGGAAAGGTTGAAAACACCAACCTGACAGCCCACATCATAACCCTGTTCAATAAGCTTATCAAGATGTGCCTCTGCATTCTGAGGTCTTGAAAACCTCCTTGATTTATATTCAACCCCAAGTAAATTACAGCTCTGCTTGAATATCCTTCCGGGCATAGTCCTGAAAGCCAACGCAGGAGCGTTGTTAAGTCTCAGAAAAGGGATATGAATATAAAATAATCCCGAACCTATGCCAAAGGCCATAGGTTCGTCAATATGCTCGATTCCTACAGTTTTTAGCAGTCTTACCACTACACCGTTCTCACAATGCGCTGTCTGAATATGCTGATAGTTGTTGTCCATTACAATTTCAGATTCCTGATTTCTTCAATACTCATATCAAATACCTCCGCGTATCTTGCCAGTACCTTAGCTCTCAACCGCCTGTACACCGCTGGCCTAAAGTGCCACCATATCCTGAGGCGGCTCATACCAGTATAGCCGCTGAGTATCGATATGTTCATTAGCTTTTTGACCATCAGATAGTAAACAGGACTTCTCTTACCGGACCTGACCAAATCTTCAGCTTCCATAATTCTCTCCTTCACCTCATCCCAAGCCACATCGAGGGCAGAGGCCTTCACTTCCCAACCGGTACTGAGACCAGTGCGAAATTTGCCGTCCTTGTCCTTTCCATAGTACAATTCCCGGGTGTAGCCTACCAGAGCGCTCTTATCCTGTGGTACTTCTTCCAACTTCATAGTCCTGTCAAACTATTAATCTTTTCAAATCGCACTCTACTAACGTCCAACTATAAGCGAATACTATTAGTTTCCCTTAACTACAGTCAGCAGTGAGAAAGCATAAGAAAATCTTGCACTTTCCGGAACGGCAAGCAGGATTCTGTCTCCCTCCTTAAGTCTTCCGCTATGAAACAATTCATCCAGCATTATGTATATCGAACCGGCACCAACATTGCCCTTAGTCTTAAGGTTGAAAAACCACTTTTCGTAAGGAATGCCAATGCCATTAGCCTGTAACATATCAAATATCTTATCCCTGAAGAAATAACTTGACATATGAGGAAGAAAATAATCAATGGAGTCTACTTCCACGTTTTTCCTATCAAGCAGTTCCTTCAAAAAAGTAAAGCCCTTTTCAACAATATACTTGCTGAGGGTCTTAACATCCTGTTTAAGACTCAGTACTGAGTTTTTCAGTAAATCATCCTGACGCATGTCATTATAGCCAATCATCTTTCCATTCTCATCCTTCTCTCCACCCATATACATGCAGGTTTCGAGCTCATTGGCAAAAGAGCACAAATATACCCACTCAACCTTGAGTGAAAGTTCGCCCTGCCGTGGTTCTGGCTCAAGCAGGAAGGCACCTGCACCATCTGACAACATCCATCGGAGAAAGTCCTTTTCAAAAGCAACAAAAGGGTTTGCTTCAATGCGTTCAAGATGCTTGATTTCCTCCTCAAAAGCCGAAGCCCTCATTTGGGGAGAAATACGCTCTGACCCAGCACAAACAGCATGTTGTTTATCACCAGCCTTTACTGAAAGCCATGCATGCTTAAAAGCCTGCATGCCTGAACAACAAGCACCTGCATTTGATATTACTTCAATATTTGATGATTCAGGAAGCAAGCCATGTACCATCACTGCATGAGACGGAAGCAGCACATCCGGACTTGTTGTACCACATGCCAGAATATCAACTTTCTTAAGCTCATCAGCATCGTCAAATAACTTCTTAACGGCCTGAGCGGTCAATTCGGCATTGGTATGAGTAACCTTGCCATTCTTATCCACCGCATAGTATCGCTGCTCAATACCGTTACTTCTAAGTACAATACGCTTTGATTTTGATTTCTCACCACCAATATACCCCAGGTACTCCTCCATCTCTTCATTCTGCACCACCTCATTGGGAAAGAAGGATGATATCCGGTTAATGTAGACGTCGGCCATAATCTTCAGTTGTATCTTCTTTTGTTATTTAGTTAACAGCTTCTCAAATAAATTCAGTTTCACTCTCTCCTTCTCCACTGCAACACGCTTGTACACAAATGGAAGTACCAAAATATAGTACAACAACAGCACAATAGGAGCAACAATAAACAAGGCAATAATCAGGTAATATTTATAAATGCTTATCCATAGTTTACGGGAACGCGATGTCTTGCCCAAACGCTTAATGATACCTGCCCATATCCTAAAGAGACGCTTAGCTCTTTTCTCAATAAAAAGGATATCTGTGGGTACAGATATAAAACCTGCCTCAGCAATATCTTCCTGCAGTCCGGTATACTCCCCCCTTTCTGCATAATTAAGTACTATCCTGCCTGGTTCTGTTGCTTTGGCTATATCTTCATCACTAACCCCGGGTTTTGGAAACACACCCCACATCCTTTCCTTAC
>CAYNFX010000142.1:0-3953 GCA_964396555.1 uncultured Alkaliflexus sp. | reverse complement strand
TGATTACAACCTTTCTGCCTTTTCGCATGGATACGGAGCGCGACAATGAACTGGCTTCAAACTGTGCAGGGGCAGATGCACAGCGCTTGTCAAAGCCTGTGCATCGTTGACCATGGACAGGCACAAAAAAGGCTGTTAAGGTGAATATTAGTAGTAATTTGATAACTGGTGCTTTCATCTTATTAAGTCTTTTTCTTTATGGCTATTTAACCCATTTGGCTCTAAGGTCATTGACTGCCTTGTGTATTATGTCAATTGATGCCGGCTTCAGAGTAGGTTTTGTACTACCAAGCACTACTGCACCATCATTTCTTTTCTCTGCACTTGTAGTTGTGTCCAATGTGGGTATTTCGTCAAAAGCAGCATAGAGGTCCTTCATATCTCCCAATATTTTCTTCTTTTGGGATTCATTGAGGTATTTGTTGCTCATTGTTTCAAGCTGCTCAAGAATCATCTTTTGTTCCCATACTCTCATCCTGAAAGCGTCTTCCTTAATCTTAGAATCCCTTGAATTAAGGGCCAGGTATAGGGCTTCAACAACACCACCTGCTGAAATCGTTGCATATTCTCCAAAACGACCTGCATCATGCAGGCTTGAGATTACTACGAGATACATCTCATCGTAAAGGGCATTAATTGAGTCCAGATTATCCAGACTACGTAATAATCTTTCACCTATATTCAATAATTCTGGAGGAAAGATATTCATGCTTTTACCCATGGACTCAGTTACCTCGAAGAAGCGTAGGGCTGTACCACTCTGTTCAAAACTTACTGCATATGCCATATCGGCCAGGTAGATGCCAAAAGCAAGCATCTGATCTGTAGAGGTCTGATAATGACTGCTATTGTCAGGGTTGGTTAGCAATGATGGGGTATAACTTATTTCGTTGTTGTGTATGTAACTAAGTATTTCATCCGGAGATGGAATTGCATAATACTCAATTACCTCTGTCTGGCCGCTTTGCTGTGCGGCAGCATTTGTTGCTACAGCCAATCCTGCAAAAATTATTACAGCCAGCAGACATACTTTTAAAATCTCTCTCATAACCTAAGGTGTTTGTTTTACCTATTTGGGCAATCAGCCTCTTATTCAATATATAATGAAAAACCTATTACTATTCCCTGAGAATCATCTCTGTTGGCAACTGACAGTTTTCCAAGATGGGACTCGGCTATCATTGCAGCAAAGTTGAGTGATTGCCCGGGGTAGAAGTTGTCCAGGTACGAACTTATCTCTTGTTCTGAAACACTTGCACCATTGTCCTTGAATATGATTGATATTCCTCTGGTGTTGCTTCTCACGTCAATATCGATTGATGCATCAGGCAGGTTTCTTTCCATAAAGAAGTCTAGAATTATAACCATAGCAGCTTTGAGAAGTTGGCTTTCACCTGTAATGAATACCGACCTCGAGCTAGTCTGATTATTTATATGAATCATCTTGCGACGTATCTTCTCATCAAGGCTAAACATGGCAAAGCCAATCAGCTTGCCTGCATCAACACGTTCCGGCTTAAGCACGGATCCCAGGCTTTGCAGTTCTGATATTCTCAGTGCAGCATTTACAAAAATCTCAATCTTGGACATTGAGTGGTCAATGTGGTCAACAAGCTGGGCCACTTTCTTGGAATCCACCTTGTACTTGATAACCTGAAGCATAGCAGTAATCTCATTGAGAGCACCCGACAGCTCGCTACCAAGTATATCGAGAAACTGTTGCTTGGACTTTTCCAGACGACTAAGTTCCTCGTTTGTCCTTTTCAGCTCATTAACAGATAACTCAAGTTCCTTGTTTACTTTCGCCAGGTCAAGCGTCTTGTCTGTATTGCCAAGTAGAGTACGATATGATTTCAGATCCAGATGATTCCTTACCTTTTTTAGTAGTTCCTTTGAGGAATAAGGCTTTGTAACATAATCATCACCCCCAACCTCGAATCCCATGGCAAGTTCCTTGCAGTCAGGGCGCGAAGTGGTGAATATCAGAGGAATCTCCCTGAATCGGGAATCTTCCTTTAATACCCGGCAAAGTTCGAAACTATCTGCGTTACTATCGGTAACGTCAATCAGAATCAGGTCAAAACCACCGTCTTCAAGACGGCCTCCGGCTGTCGTGAAGTCCATTACCGGTATTACTTGGTAGCCATCTCCTGAAAGTATTGAAGAAGCCTCCTCTATATCTCCGGAGTTGTTGTCAATTATCAAAATACGCTTTTCGTTCATCAATCATCCCCTATTGTATTTTTCAATTTACGCAAATTTCAGTTAATTGTTTTGTTACCTTTCTTTTTTACTTAATTTTATTACTAAAGTTGTATTTTGTTCAATATTCTGTCATAGGAGCTTATGAAATTCGGCATTAACAGATCACCAATTAGACCTGCGCTTAGGATATCGTTGATCTATTTCGTTGTCGGAGCCGGTTGGATATTGATATCTGATCGCATTAGTTTTCCCTCTGTCAAAAATGATGCCGATATGCAGGTCTTTCAGACCGTTAAGGGACTTCTATATGTTCTTTTGACTGCTGTATTTCTTTTTCTGCTTATCCACAGACAGGTTAGCCGTCAATACAATCTTATCCGTCTTCTCAAAAAGAACAACAAGGTGATGCGTTTCGGCCTTGCCCAGCAGAATGAACTAAATATCTTTCTGTTAGATAAGCGCAATAAGGTGTTGCTAGGTTTGGGGCGGTGGATTATTCAAAGGAAGAAGGAGCTGAGAGAAAGTGCCGGTGAGAATGAACTAGAGTGGGTGGAAGATCCAGAGTCAAGGAAGAAAATTCAAGCCTTTCTTAAAAATGGAGCAGGCAAGAAGATATATCAGGAGGATCTGCTGGTTGATGGGAAGTTCTTACGATTCAGACTGATTTCATATCCATCAGAAAACAGTAAAGGAAGACTGCGCTTGCTTATAGTTGAGGATTTGACCCTCAAAAAGCAGTTGATAGATCAGGTTGCTGCTGAGCGAAATCAGGTGTCATTGCTGAGGCAAAAGCTTAGTAATGAAAGTACAATGCTTCGAATATATCAGGCCAGATTCAGGGTTCTTGCAGATAATCTCCACGAAGGCGTAGTGATAAGGCAAACTGACCCTACAGGAAAGCCTGGGATTATTGAATATATAAATGATGCTGCAATCAGCTTTTTGGGTCTCAACAAGGAGAAGTTTTCTGCCGATGGATTATGGAACAGGTTTATGCCTGAGAAACCTGAGGAAAAAGAACTGCTTACCGGAAGGAGACCGGATATAAGTAGGCCAACTATTATTGAAGGATTACTGACGTTCCCTGAAGGGCACGTCAGGGTAATTGTAAGGACTGAATATATTAGCTCAGGATCTGCATCTTTTGTGATATACACTATTACAAGACTCTTTACAAGAACCGTGACTTCCTCTGAGGATGATGTCAGGGTATATAATATGCTTGGTGCAGTCAATGCCGGAGTAGTACTTGTAGATAGTAATTACAAGTGTTTTTACTGCAATCCCTCCTTATTTCAGATGCTTGGCAATCGCCGTCCGGTTAGTCTTCCGGCCAGCATAAGTGAAGTCTTGTCAGAGCCGCTGGAAACAGATTTCGAGACCCTGATTGAGGAGGCCTTTAGTGGTGATATCGTGGCATCACCCGACTTTCGTTTCCCGGCCAGAAGCGGGCATTGGTACAGTTTTGTCCTTTACCCTGTACGTAATGAGAATGGAGTGGTAGATCATGTGATGGGTGTTACTCATGACAATACGCTACGCAGGGCTTATGAAGATATGCTTGATCGTACTAGTAGTCTTGCCGATAATAGTAACAGACTTAAATCCGGCTTCCTGTCCAACCTGTCGCACGAGGTGCGTACTCCAATGAACGGTATTCTTGGTTTTATTGAATTGCTGGAGCAGGAAGATCTTACTGATACTCAAAAGTATCACATTGACCTGATTAGACGAAGCGGAGAAAAACT
>CAYNFX010000141.1:0-3987 GCA_964396555.1 uncultured Alkaliflexus sp. | reverse complement strand
AAGGACAGGCCTCACCCTTCGGGGTTATCTTAGGATACGGAGGATCTTCGCGAAGCGGGTGCACTCAAATTCCTGTTTATAGGAGTTTATATAGTTCCTGGCTGGTGCGGCCCCATAAATAAAGAGGGTGATCCTGTAGGGTCACCCTCTTTATTTTTACAATAAGATGACACTGTAACTCTATTTAATCCACAAATATTCGCGACACACCACTATAATCCCCTTATGTTTATTTTTCTCTCAATCATACTATTTGATAGACAAAGTCAACATTACTCCGGCTCTTGCATTCATCTCCTTAAATCTACCTATGTAAATTCATATTTCATAAACTGGAAAACAATATCGCTATATATTCTGTTTGGGATAACATGAAAACAGAGAAGCAAATGAAAATAGGAATAACTGGGGCAACTGGTCAGCTGGGCCGTCTAGTTGTCGATTACGTCAAGAAGAGCACTTCGGTTTCAAATATTGTTGCTCTTGTAAGAGATCCTGAGAAGGCAAAAGAATTAGACGTTGAAGTAAGGGCATTCGATTACAACAAGCCTGAAACACTTGAAGCCCAACTAAAAGGAATAGATCGCCTATTGCTTATTTCGGGAAGTGAAATTGGCAAAAGAGTTCAACAACACGAAAATGTTATCAATGCTGCAAAAGCGGCAGGTGTCAAGTTGCTTGCCTATACCAGTCTGCTTCATGCAGACCGCTCTCCCATTTTCCTGGCCAATGAGCATTTAGCAACAGAAAAAAACCTGAGAGCATCAGGTATTACTTATGCAATTTTACGCAATGGCTGGTACACTGAGAATTACACTAGAAGTATCGGACAAACAATTGCAAATGGAGCTTTACTTGGTTGTGCAGGACAAGGGAGAATATCTGCCGCTGCAAGAAAGGACTTTGCTGAAGCTGCCGCAATTGTATTGACCAGCGAGCGACATGAATTCAAAATATACGAGCTGGCAGGTGATGATTGGTTTACAATGAATGATCTTGCAGCAGAGATATCAAAGCAGACAGGTAAGTCAATTTCTTTCAACAACCTTAGTGAAGAAGAATTAATTGAAGTGCTCAAAAAGGCAGGCTTACCTGACCAGATGGCCGCTGCTTTTGCCTCAATCGATAGGAATATTGCAGATGGTGCACTTTATGACGACAACCATCAACTATCAGAATTGATAGGCCACGGCACCACTCCCCTTTCTGTGGTTGTAAAGGAAGCTCTTATAGGCTCTTAAGTAATGTATTTGAAGGCAGTTCCTCCTGCCTTTTATGGAAGTCATCAAGGATGGTCCGGATCTTTCTGAAATCTTCAGTCTCCTCAAAATGAAGATCGGTGGATCCGGACTTTTCTATCTTATCAATAACCCGTGTCACTGTCATTTTGTCAACATTGAATGCCGGGTGATATCCCGTTTCATTCTTCTTCTTCTCATCAATTAATACTTTCACAACAAGGTCAGCATCCTCAAGTTTACGTAACACCTGAGAAACAAGCCTGGTAGGTAGTTTAAGATCAACAGACAGATCTGCCATACTCGGGGGAGTTTTTCCTTCTTGAAAAGCATCTACAATACTCTTGACTACTAACAGACTTACAAGTCGCCTGTAATCACTACTTACATTCTCTGTATCTGCCTCAAACTCAAAACTCTTCTCATTTTGAATCGCATATGAAAGCTCCGCACCAAGCAGTACGATAAGCCATGACCAGTTCATCCAGATAAGAAATAGAGGAACAGCAGCAAAACTACCGTAGATGGCGTTATACTTGGAAACACCAATCTGGAATGTAATATACCCATATTGAAGTCCAAGAAACAAAGAGCCTGCTAATACACCCCCGAAAATGGCTGAAGAAAACTTAACCTTCGTATTGGGCATCAACATAAACATTATTGTGAATACAGCCCATGTTAGTATATAAGGTGAGACCCATGAAATGATCGGAGTGGCAATCTTTCCAAGATTAAATATAGTCACTGAGTTGGACAGGAAAACCATCAAACCGGAGGATAGTACCAGAAGAACTGTTGCAACGATAACAAAAGAAATATAGTCGCTAAACTTCCTGATAATTGATCTTGAATGCTTAATTCCCCAAATATCATTAAAGGACTTCTCTATACTGCCAAGGATCTGCATAACGCTCCAAAGCAGAATTACGATACCCACCCCTGCTATCATTCCACTTTTAGTGTTATCAAGATAACTTAGGGCAAATTCCTGTATCCAGGCAGCTACTTCCTTATGGCTCGCTAGGTTTTCATTGAGAATTCTTTTAAGGGTTTCAACAAAACCAAAACCTTTAGCTATCGCAAATGCAAGTGCAATGACTGGAACAACAGAAAGCATCGAATAATAGGTTAAAGCGGAAGCTTTAACCTGGCAGTCATCAACTGCAAAGCGCTTCAGAGCGAGCACAAAAATGCGAATCACCCTAAAAAGCCAGAATTGGCGTTTGGAAGTATTGTCCTTTCGGATACGCCATATATCCTCTTCGATAAATCGGCGTATAAAGTTGATTCTGTCCTGTAACACTTTCCCTCGCTTGTAAAAACAGAATAAAATTAACAGTAAGTCTGTAAGCCGGATTCTGTACCGGGCAAGCCCGGTGTCTGTCATTAATCTGAGATATTGATCACCCAATACCTTTAGCGACCTACCCTTCACGGCTACAACATAGCACCGGAACGAGCAGCTCCGTATCCCGAAGGAAACCGTGATATACATGGTCTTGCAACCCACATGGTGTACGGCTGCCATAGTTACCTACAGCACCGGTGGGCTCTTACCCCACCTTTTCACCCTTACCCCTTGCGGGGCGGTTGTTTTCTGTTACACTACAATAGCCTTACGACTATCTTCCCGTTAGGAAGTGTGGCGCTCTGCGTTGTCCGGACTTTCCTCCCGCTGTTAAACAACAGGCGACAGACCGACTTACTGTAAATTTATTCTATCCTATATTGAGCATATTTTTCAAGTGGAACCAGAAATGCATTCTGATATCCCAATTCTTTTACCTTCAATAATTCTGCCATTACTTCAGAACCGTCATAATCACCCACACAATATCTGTATATCTTGTCTGTCATATAGTATTCCGCAACGGTATCAAACTCCTTAAACTCGGATACATAGACAGGGAACCTGAATGCAGCAATCTGTATTGTATACCTCTTACCAGCTACCGGAGCCTGATTCTTGTCAACAGTAAATGTTGAGGCGGTAGTATTTCCAATCGATATCTTGCTGGTATTAAGAATGAAAGCATCCTGATAACCTTTGGCCTTAAGAGCATTCAGGTCATCTATAGCATCACCGAAAGAAGAATATCGACCAACTGCATAACGTACAAAACCATCATTGCAGTTGTACTCAAATACTTCCTTAAGTTCAGCAAAAAACTCAGCATTTTGGGGTGGTTCTTTTAAGGCCACTACCTGAATAGTATAGTATGGCTCACTTATCTGATCCACGGTTATTATTTGCCGTGAACTCCTCAGGTGTGCAAGTTTGTCTGCATGCACCGGAGTAAGATACAGAACTGAAAGGGTTAATATCAAGAGTTTTCTTAGCTTCATCGTTAATCAATTTTAGTAACTGCCTTGATCATTCCAAACAATTTTTAAGAAAAAGGTTGTAAGCTCTAGTTCTGGAGGCGCCAAACCACAACCTCTACCCTTCTGTTTTCAAGATGTTCCTCGTCAGAGCACAACTTACCTCTGCGGCATTTGTTGAGAATGTAACGCTCACCGTAACCGCGTGGAATAATATTCTCATCCGGAACAGACTTTTTCAACAGATATTCCTCAGCCTTTTCGGCAACCTTTTGAGAGACATCCAGGTTATTCACCCTGTCACCCCTTGCATCAGTATGGCCGTTTAGCTTGATGACCACATTTGGATTAGCCAGCAGATATGCTGCCACCCTGTCAAGTATATTATAACCTTCCGGTGTAATCTCTTCACCAACAAATGGAA
>CAYNFX010000140.1:0-4005 GCA_964396555.1 uncultured Alkaliflexus sp. | reverse complement strand
ATCAGCCAATGCAATCGCTGCAATGGCAGCCACCGGACATGAAATCAAACTGACAATTAAGGAGTTGCCCAATCAGGATATAATACTGGGCTATTATTTCAACAGCAAGATGTATGTTCGCGACACTGTAAGGACGGATGTAGCAGGTCTGGCTGTTTTCAAAGACCCTGAAGCCCTGCCTGGAGGACTCTATCTTTTTTACCTGCCCAATGGCAAGTACTTTGATGTGCTGGTAGCTGACGAACAGCACTTCACCATCCGTACCGACACCATGGATCTGATAGGCAATATGAGCATCAGCGGTGCCAGGGAGTCGGAGCAGTTTTTAAATTATCAGATGTTTATCGACAAGCAGCACAAGAACTACGACCGTCTCCGGAAAGAGCTGGAGGCAGCTGGCGAGGATGTGCAGGCTAAGCTCAGGGAACAAGCAGAAGCCTTAGGCAATGAGGTAAGTGCTTATATGAACAAAGAGATCAGCCTTAATCAGGGAACCTTCTATGCTAAGTTTCTCAAGGGACTACAGGATCCCGAAATCCCCGACTTTGATGCACCCGAAGGCACTGCCAATCCCGACTCTGTGATTCAGGCCAGGACGTATTACTATTACAAGGAACATTACTTCGACAATATAGACCTTCAGGACGGCCGCTTCCTGCGTACACCCTACTTTGCACAGAAGCTGGAGACCTTTATTGACAGGCTTGTCATTCAGGTACCCGACTCAGTCGTTAATGAGGGTATAAAACTTATCGAGAAGGCTCGCGGCAATGAGGAGATGTTCCGTTTCCTTGTACAGTATATGTTCAACCACGCCAACGAAAGCAAGATCATGGGCATGGATGCAGCCATGGTAGCCTTTGCCGAGAAGTACTATCTGTCGGGCGAAGCCACCTGGGCTGACAAGGAGTTTCTCGACAAGCTCGAAACCCGTGTAAGGGAGATGAAGCCCACACTAATAGGCAACAAGGCTCATGAGATGAGGATGGAAAGCATCGAAGGGCAGATATACAGCCTTAACGAACTGAATGCCGAGATAACTATAGTTGCCTTTTTCGAGCCATCCTGTGGTCACTGCAAGAAGGAGATACCCAAGCTCTACCGTGAGGTCTTCGAGCCTTACCGCAGCAAGGGCGTACAGGTCTTTGCAGTCTATACCCTGGCTGACAGGGAGGAGTGGACCAACTTTATCAACGAGCACGAGCTCTACGACTGGATCAATGTCTATGATCCCTATCACCAGACTCACTTCAGGGATTATTACGACATTAAGTCCACCCCCACAATCTTTATCCTTGACAGGGAAAAGAAGATAATTGCAAAGAAGCTGGATGTGGATCAGATGCCGGGCTTTCTGGATTACGTGCTAAGTAATAAATAAGCTATGCTTAAAACACTTGGATATACTGCGATGGCGCTCTGTGCCCTGTGCCTTGGCTCATGCGAGGAGAGCCAGGAAGAGCTGAAAGCGCCCGGTGCCTATATAAAGATGCCTGTCGAAGGTTACGAGCTTGAGATCAATGACACCCTGGTGCTTTCGCCAAGGATTACCTACGAGGTCAATGCTAAATACGAATGGTTTCTTGATGGTGAATTAATCTCCGAAGAAAAGGAAATCACCCATATTTCTACCGCGCTGGGCAAGAAGCTATACACCTTTGTAGTAAGCAACCATATTGGCCTGGACACCCTCCGGGTGCCCGTCGCCACCATTATCAGGGTTGACTTCAAGGAATTTAAACTGGCACGCAACAGCTATGACCTGGGCATCAGCGGCACCAATCATCCCGATGGCTTTTATTCCAAGGGATTAATTTTCCCCACTATTGCACCCTCTCAGAACCAGTGGCGGGGCTTTGGTCTCAGCAACCTCAAGAGCAACTCAGTCAGCGACCCCAACCCTTCCCCATACAGTGCTTTTGCCCCAGTTGCCAAGGACAGCACCTTTATGCTCTTCCGTCAGGCAGAAAATTCTGAGATGAATGGCTTTTATTTCGACGAAGGGCAGCTTCACCGTATCAGCACTATAAGTGTCACCAACACCAGCTACGGCTATCTTGCGATGCGTAATGGCACAACCGGAACCAGCCGCTTCGGCGATGAGAGCACAGGCGAACCCAATGACTGGTTCCTGCTTACAATCACAGGCTATGATAACAATGGCGCGGAAACCGGCACAGTGGAGTTTTACCTTGCCGACTACAGGTTTGAAAACAAGAAGAAAAACTACATAATAGGCGACTGGACCACTGTGGATCTGACATCACTGGGACTTGTCAACAAGGTAGAGTTTACTCTGACCTCATCAAAAACTGACGATCAGGGTAACTCGCTGACACCTCAGTGGTTCTGCCTTAAGTCGGTAAAGATTGTTGAGTAACTTTCAGGAATGCAATGCAAAGGGTATTACAGGACAGTAAGTTTGCCTGTATATTTCTTGCCGCTGATCTCAACACGTATAAGGTAAACACCCGTACCAATACCACTTAAATCCATAATCCCTCTGCCGTTGTTAAGCATCACGTTTTGGCTCTTAGCAAGACCACCTGCAAGCGTAAAGGCATCTACCTTTGCCAGGCCGGATTTCTCCTCAACATAGAGGTCAGTAGTTGAACGGGCAGGATTTGGTCTAACACGGAAAGAGCCCGTTTGGACTATCACATCAGAAGTATCAATTAGTTCCACACCCGACAGCAGCACATCAATCATAAAAGAAGCACTACCTGCACCAGAGCCAGTATCGCTAAGTTTGCGCCAGATATTATCAGCACCTCTCACCCAGGCATTATCAGGCCCTTCGGTACGAAAGGCCGTCTGGTACAAAGCAAAATCCTCACCCATTGAAGGATATTGCAGTTCCACACCTATCCAGATATGTCCGCTGACATTCAGAGGTTCATCCAGCATAACAGCATATTCACGGTTGATACGAAGAGTGCGGGCATCCACATTATTCAATGACCAGAGCACCTCCTCCGGTGCATTAGTTCCGCTCCACACCTTGATATTGACGGTGTAGTACTGCAGCGCGGCAGTACTTGCAGGCAGCAAGTAGAATCCGTGCAAAACAGCCTTTGAGAAAGAACCGAAATGCTCAGCAACTGCAAGGTCACCACGGGAATTGTGTCCCGAGTATTTTCCTGTACCACCTTGCAGAGCATAGACACCCACAACATCACCACTAACAAAATTGCTGTATCTCTCTATGGGCTTACTATAGTAGTCAAAGCCCTCAATACCAACTATATTACTACCGTCGGGCGCCAGCCATGCAGCAAGCTGCCTTTCCGGTTCTGGATAGTAGTTCCATAGCTTGTTAAGCCTGAAGAAGTAGTCCTCAACCGGATTGGCACAAGAAGCAGCGCCACCGCTCAGTCCACCGATAAGGCGTCCCGAAGCATCAAACAGACCACCACCAGAGGAACCGCCCTGCGTAGCACCACGATCCCAGCGGCCAACCAGCCAGTGAGCGTTACTAACCATCCCGGAGTAGCTGAAAGTAGCATTTGTAGGAGCATTATCCGAGTAACTGATCTTTTTAACATCCCCCTGGGGGTGATGGATAGTATAGACCGGAGCCTCAGGTGCAGTAGTACGTGACCAGCCGGCCCAGTAGGGTCTGTATTCCGGAGCAGGCATTTCATACATCTCTAGAAGCACAAAGTCCAGGTCAGCAGCCCTTGCCCTGATAAAAGATCCCGAAGTCGTTTGCATAAAGGAACCCTCAATATTATTCTGACAATGAGGCACCTGGTAGTTGAATGTATATACCGATGCAACATGAGAATTTGGCCCCTTCAGACAGTGCGATGCAGTAAGGAAATAGGGTTTACCGTCAAAAAGAGTATTATTGACAAGCGTACCTGAGCACAGTTCGGTACCATCAGTAATAAGCCTTACCACTGCCTGACCGTTGGCCAGACGCAGTTCGTCAGTTTCACAGCTCATCTCGGGGTGGCAGGCACTACTGTAGCCCATGCGACTGGTCTTAAGATCATCCTCCAG
>CAYNFX010000139.1:0-4207 GCA_964396555.1 uncultured Alkaliflexus sp. | reverse complement strand
TGCCAGGCTGATGATCAGGTGAATGTGACTCTGAACGGACAGCCTTCTGCTACAATAGACAGCGAAAGTACAATATGCGGAAGTGGCGATGCCACAATAGATCTGGCTCTTCAGGGTAACGGACCCTGGCATGCCCGTTATGCAGCTGGTAATCAAGAAGCTACTGTGATTGCATCTACTTCTACACACAGCATTACCCACAATCTGACCGGAGAAACTGAATTCAGGCTTATTAACGTAACTGATGTCAACGGATGCGTAACAACTTATGATGGTGAAGCGGGAAGCACAGTAGTAGTACCCGACCTTAAGGTTAATGCTGATGCCGGTGAATATACTGAGGTATGCGGTGATTTGGTTGAACTCAACGCAGCCACACCAAGCATGGGAATAGGTCTATGGAGCGGTGACGGAGTGTTTGATAATCCTTCAGATCCTAATACAGGTTTCAGAATTTCTGCACTTACCACCGGAGTCGTTGAAAAAGACCTGACCTGGGCAATTACAAATGGTGACTGCATCAGCTCGGATGTAGTCAGGGTAAAGTTTTACAAAAAACCGGATACAGGCTTGTTTACGGCCGGCAGAGACACAGTTCTGTACAACAAAACAGATTATGCGCTTCAGGCAACCTTACCCTTTGGTTCGGGCGTATGGGCTGTTGTTGAAGGTAATGCCGTGATCACAGGGAATAATGATCCCACCACACCGATCAGCAATCTGCGCTATGGCAATAACAGGCTGAGATGGACCCTTTCTAATGGGGTTTGTGCTTTAGTTTCTGATGATGTAACAATCACAGTAACCGGAGTAAAGCATTATAACGGTATATCTCCCAACGGTGATGGCAAGAATGACATGCTGATAATTGAAGGTGCAGATGTAGTTGCCAATAACGAGCTTATCATATTTGACGGCAAAGGAAAAGTTGTATATCAGACAAGGGATTACCAGAATGACTGGGGAGGTACTGATAACAGCGGTAAGCTGCTGCCAGACGGATACTATTACTTTAGTTTCCGTGGTGAAGGTGTTGATATCAAAGACTATTTAATAATAAAAAGTTCCGTATACTAAAAGCATGAGGCTGAGATTACTGTTTATACTTTCCTTTCTCTGCTGTATCAGTAGCTATTCTCAAAAAGAGGTGCTGATGACACAGTATATGCACAACCGTTATGCTGTAAATACGGCCTTTGCAGGCTCAGCTGAGACTTTTTCCGCACTTGTATCTGCCAGGATGCAGTGGACAGGAATGAATGATGCCCCCAAGGCCCAGTTCTTCTCTATGCATGCCCCTCTCAAGAATGATAATATTGCTCTGGGGCTGTCAGTATTCAACGAAAATGTTGCAATAGCCCAAAATACAGGGCTCTCTGCTTCCTACACATACAGGGTGAAAACCGGGACCTCGACAAGACTGGCCTTCAGCATCAGTGGAGGTTTCTATTCTGCCCGACTCAACTGGCACAAAGTTAACCTACAGGATGAAACTGATGAAGTCTTCAGGGACAACGAAGACTACCTAAAACCGGCACTGGGATTTGGAATGGCCTGGTATGGAACTGATTTCTTCTTTGGCCTTTCAGTGCCTGATATGTTCTACAACGGTCAACTGGCCCAAGAGTCATCAGAAATAGAGCTGTCGGAGACTGATTATTTCCTCACCGGAGGTTATCTATTTCCACTTGGAGGACTTATTTCAATGCAGCCCTCATTCCTGGCACGCTTTAAACCTTCAGGAACAACAGTAGCTGACCTAAGCGCCAGCTTTATATATGACAATACTTTCTGGCTGGGAGCCGCATATCGCACCAACAGCGAAATAATCGCACTGGCCGCATGGCAGGCGACACCCCAGCTAAGGGTAATATATAGCTATGATTATCCAACCGGAGATCTAAGCAATATGAACAGCGGAAGCCATGAGATTTCACTGAAGTTTGACTTTGGTTACAAAGTCAACACAGTTAACCCGAGATTCTTTTAATGCATTGCCAAATATTTAGGAATGACAGTATGAAGAGTTGCTTGAAATATATCTTTACCACGGTATCGGCTGCATTCCTGACAGTAATTAGTACTCAGGGGCAGGAACTCACTGTCAGTAAGCTAAAGCTTAACGACCCGATAACTGACGAGATGGCTCCATTTGTGCATGATTCAACACTGTATTTTATCTCCAATCGCAAGAACAGTCTGGTCAAGAATGTATTCGACCAGGAAGACCGCTTCTTGTATAAACTATACAAAGCTCCCATTGATAAGGAAGGAAATACCGGACGAGCTACCCTGTTTGAAGCAACTACAGGACAGGATCTTACTGTAGGCCCGATGACAATGAGTGCAGACGGAGTTACTCTAATTGCTACTCTCAACAGGAAAAATGAATTAACACTGAAGCGCAGGAACCATGAAACCAATATGCTTTGGCTTTTCCAATCGCAAAGAGCCGGAAGCAATTGGCAGGAATTCAAAGAACTTCCATTTGGTTACGGATCATACTCCGTAACACACCCCACACTCTCGAGTGATGGCAATATGCTCTTTTTCAGCTCGGACATGCCCGGAGGATACGGAGGAGCCGATATCTATGTAAGCCGTAAGGTAGAAGGCAGATGGGATACCCCCGAAAATATAGGACCAGCAATCAACACAACAGGAAATGAAGTCTTCCCATTCTGGCATAGTTCCGGTAAACTGTACTTTAGTTCCGATGGCCATGGAGGTATGGGTGGAACTGATATATTCTACTCCATTTATGACGGGAAGTGGAACAAACCGGTAGCATTGGCCGAACCGGTCAACACACCTTTTGATGATTTCAGTTGCTACATATTCTCAGACGAATCCAAAGGTCTTTTTGCATCCAACAGGGATGGCTCGGATGACATCTACCAGTTTGAATATACAATCACTTTCTGCGAGGATCCTTCTGAGGTAACTGAAGATTACTATTGCTTCACACTGTATGAGACCAGCGGCTTTGATCCTGATACGATGCAGATTAAGTTTATCTGGGAATTCAATGACGGCACGATACTTGAAGGGCCAGAAGTTGACTATTGCTTCCCAGGCCCGGGACAATATGTGGTACTGTTGAACATTTTAGATCCTGTGACCGGGGAAGAATTGAAGGCTGCAGACAGCTATGATATCCTGCTTGAATTGACTCAGCAGGTATACTTCCAGGCCCCTGAAAAGATTAAACAGGGCGAGGAAGTGCTCTTTGATGCCACGCTAAATGGATATGAAGACACAGGAGATATTCAGTATTTCTGGAACTTTGGAACAGGTGAAGAACAACAAATGGGCAAAACTATCCTACATACTTTCCGTAAGAAAGGAACATATATGGTGAAGTGTGAAGCATATTGGAGGGATGGTAGACATTGCTCATATCGCAATATTGTTGTGGAGTAAGGACATATTAAACTGAAGTTATGCAAATCAGGATATTCATATATTTTATGCTTCTCTCCCTGCTGACCTGGCCGGGCCTAATGGCCCAGCCCGTGCCGGCTGTTGACGAGAACATTCATGCTTTGGTAACCTTTGGTAAAGAAGGAGAAACCGCCTGGGGGGACGATGATTTCATTCAGATAATATTTTTCAGTGTTCCTGAATCTTTTCAGGAATCAATTTACCTAAGGGTGTATGACCCTGACACGGGAGGAGAACTTGATGAACAAAAAGGGGAGTGGAATACGCGAACCACTTACTCGGTATTCGGAGGTTCAGGTGCCTGTTCGAATGATGGTGCCCGCAGGATTGCAAGGGATGGCAATTACAAGAGCGGAACCATGTTGGCATCCCGTTCTTTCGGCAATGATACCAGATACGATGGCAAATGGCATACCTTCGGTCCCTTCAACCCGGGCGAGGGAGAGTTATTGCCTGAATATGGAGGCTATGTCTTCAAGCTTGTTATCGAAGGCGTAAGCGGGGATGACGGTAATCTGTACCGCCTCTTCCTCAGCACTGACAGAGAGCAAAACAGAGCTGTGGAAGGTGCTTTTGCATTTTACTTCAAGTATAAATTCAGACTGCATGATGCCATTAATGAGGTATCACATATCTACCCCTACATGGATGAACGAGTGATAGCCATCAAGCAAAGTAATTTTGACTGGGATAACGACGGAGTTATCAGGGTTATCTCGCCGTCTAAAAACGGCGAGGTCATGGCCATCTCCGGTGAAAACCA
>CAYNFX010000138.1:0-4248 GCA_964396555.1 uncultured Alkaliflexus sp. | reverse complement strand
AAGCTTTCCCCGTGGCAGGTAGGTCCTGAGATCGATAAATAAAGGCATTAACATATCATAAGAATGCACAGCCCTAAGTCCGGAGCCGGCACCCAGCGAGAAATATGGACTTAGTTGGAAGGTTCCGATAATACTGAGCTTTTCCATGTCCAGCTTGTTGGATCCTAGTCCGGGCATAACGCCATATTCAGCAATGCCTTTGAATTTTCTGTCTGAATTGACACTCTGATAAACAAGTTCTTCTTTGCTAATCCTCTCAATCTCATTTTCGTGAAGCACGAGGAAGTTCCTGTCTGTCGTCTTTATTTTTACAATGCCATTTAGCTGTTGCTCGGTTATTTCTCCTCTTAGAATATTACCGTTCTTAAGATAAATAACGTCCTGGAGCTTTTGACCCATGGTTGCAAATGCACATAGGACGATAATTGAGCACAGGGAAACTATCCTTTTCATAGTATGTGGTAAAATAAGTTTGAGCATCAGAGTGAAAATCCTAAAGTCACTTTTAGTGTTTCGGAGATATTATTATCATCATATATGTCGTCATAGCTTTGATATTCTGTGCCGATTCCAAAGTGGAAAGCTGACTTGTCAGATGTTTTAATAGTAAGTCCAATTTCAGGACTAATCAGAATACCCACCCCTGAGAAGTTGTTTTTTGCATCAAAGGTGTACCCATATCCTGTAGAGATATATGGGGAGAATGTATTATTTACAAAGTTTACCCTGAAATCAAGATACACTGGAACATGGAGTTTGCTTACATCATGGTAATACCGGGTTCCTGCACCAAGTCCTAAAGAAAAGAACGGGTTGAACTGTCGTGCCTGTACAAAGTCAAAACTTAGGTTATGTCCATAATTGCCTGAATTCATATGGTAGCCAAGTGCTGCAAAGTGTTTATTACCGGCTTTAAGGCCCTTGTTGAGTTTTTCTTTTTCTAGTCTGTCCACCTCGTCGTAGGTATAAGTGAATGTATTACCGTCATTGGACTTTATAGTGATTGTCTGTCCCGGAATCTGTTCGGTAATTATTCCTCTGATAATACTTCCATTTTTAAGGTAGAGGATGTCGCGGTAGTTGACTTGTGCAGAAAGGATTACAGTACAAAGTGCTACTGTACACAATGTTAATAGTCTTTTCATAGTTAAGGGTTCTAGGGTGGAGCATTAATAGTTGAAAAGTGATTTTTCAAATTTTGTGCCAAAGGGGTTCATTATTCTACCACCTGCACCACTGAAGATTTATTGTGGAATTGTAGGATATTGGGATTTTGTCTATTTTAGCACCTTTAAATGAGCGTCTTCATGGCAATTACGAAAAAGAAGAATGGGAAGGCTGCCACTAATGCCCTGCCTTTAGCTGAGAAGCGTCAGAATAGGGTGACGATTCTGCTGAGTGACAGGGAAATGGGTGCTATAGATGCTTATTGCAAAAGATATAAGGTTAAGAGCAAGGCCAGATTTATACGCGAACAGGCGCTTAGAGCTGTAATGACTAAGTTTCTGGATGATTATCCCACTCTGTTCAGAAAGAATGAGTTGGATAGTCTAGTTGTACCTCATGCTGCGTCTGATGTTTTGGCCAATAACTACAGTAAGTCAAACGGCGAGGAACAGGTTGCAGAATAATTCTCAGTTGTCAGTCAATGCATTGCCTATCATTGCAATCCACTTCCTAAGTCTGTAATCTGTAAGATCTGGTTCATTATCCTCATCCAGTGCGATTCCAACAAGTTTTCCGTTGATTAGCGCCTTTGAAATACTAAAGTCATAATCGTCGGGTTCCCACTCTCCGACAAACTTCACTCCCTTGCCCTGGAGCAATTCATAAATCATACCCATGGCATCGCAGAAAGAATCAGGATAGTTTTGCTGATCTCCTAGACCAAAAATCGCAATGGTCTTTCCCTTAAGGTCAAGGCTGGAAAGGGTATTCATAAAGTTTTCAAACTCATCCTGCAACAGACCTACACCCCAGGTCGAGGTCCCAAGGATGAGTTTTCCGAATCCTGCAATTTGCTCAGGCTTTGCTTCCCTGACATCAATAAGAGTTGAACCGGGAAGCAGCTCATTAAGCTTTTCTGCAACAAAGCGGGTGTTGCCAAGTGAAGAACCATATATGATAAGAGTGTCTGTATACATAGTAAGTAATTAACACAGGTAATTAACATTTGTTTATCCCAGCAGGATTCCTTCTACTTTTTCCTTATCAGCGTCAGGCCGTCGCGGAAAGGGAGGATGCACTTTTCTACTCTCTTATCGTCCCTTACAATGTCATTGAAGTCCATAATGCCCTTAGTGTATGCATCATCAGGCATGCCCGGCATTGCAACCTTGTCACCCCACAGTATATTGTCACCCAGCATGTAGCCTCCGGGTTTCATGCGGGGAAACAGCATCTCGTAATACGCAGGGTACTGGCGCTTGTCTCCATCAATAAAGGCAAGGTCAAACTCTCCTTCAATTGTCGGAATTATTTCCAAAGCATCACCAATATAGAGTGAAATCTTGTTTTTATATCCAGAGTAGGAAATAAAGCGACGGATCCCGCTTTCAAGTTCATCATTTACCTCTATTGTGTGGATACGGGCTTCAGGCTCCGTGCCTGAAGCCATGCAAATAGCCGAGTAGCCGGTATAGGTTCCTATTTCCACAATACTCTGCGGATTAATCATTCTGCAAAGCATTTTAAGAAAGGCTCCCTGGATATGTCCTGACTGCATGCGTGAACGCAGCACATTGAGGTGCGTGTAGCGGTCAAGGTCTTTCAGCACCTCATCTTCATCATCAAGGTGATTAAGTATGTAGTTTTCCAGATCCAGATTCATCAGGATTGTTTGTAGATCAGATAAGACAATTGTCCGGGATCGAAGATCTCATTTGCAATACGCAACAGGTCAGATGCCGTCAGAGAATCGATCTTATTATAAATAGTTTCGAGGGAATCGACATAGTTGTACATCAGGTAGCTACGGCCGATGGACAGCATCAGGTTTTCCCTGTTGTCATTTGCTATAGCAATCTGACCTTTAAGCTGCCTTATCGCTTTATGCAGTTGAAGGGTTCCCAGTTTCTTTTCCCTTAGTAGTCTCAGTTCCTTGTCCACTTCCTTCTGACTTCTGATGAGATTCTCCTTGTCTGTGCCATAGTAAATGCAAAACATTCCAGTGCCGGAGTAAGGGTTGTGCATGGACTCAATATTGTAGGCAATGCCATTCTTTTCCCTAAGAGCCATGTTAAGTCTGCTATTCATTCCCGGTCCTCCCAGGATATTGTTTAGCAGCACCAGTCCCAGCCTGTTGGGGTTGTTCATATCATAGGCCACATTACCCAATACGATGTGAGTCTGGAAAGTATCCATTTCCTTTTCGATCCTTTTGGGGTGATATGGTTTGAGTTGAGAACGTTCGTTTGATCTGTAACTTGCAGGGATGTCCTTAAAGTACTTGGAAGCTATCTTCAATACCTTGGAACCTTCCATCTGACCGACCGAACAGATTACCATCTGGTCGGTGTGGTAGTTCTTACTGATGAAGTTCAGGATATCCTTCTGCCCAAATTTTGCCAATTTTTCAGGTGTCCCTAGAATATTACGACCCATGGGGTCGCCTTCAAAGATCAGTTCTTCGAAGTCATCTATTATTAGTTCAGAAGGGTTATCCTTGTAGGAGTTTATCTCGTCAATTATTACTTCCTTCTCCTTTTCAAGCTCTTTGGCAGGGAACATGGAATTGAACGTAATATCGTGCAGGAGTTCTAATGCCCTGTCGAAATACTGAATAAGGTAAGAGGCATAGATACAGGTCTCCTCTTTGGTGGTAAAGGCATTTAGCTCCCCGCCAACGTCGTCAATCCGGCTTAGTATATGGTAGGTCTTACGTTTCTTGGTGCCCTTAAATATCACATGCTCTATAAAGTGAGCAAGTCCGTGTTCGTATTCCTCCTCGTCCCTTGATCCGGTATTTATGAAAATTCCACAACTGCCCACCGGCGACTGTATCTTGTGGTGTACCAATCTTATTCCGTTGGCAAATGTGTGTGTAAATAGATCCATTTCGTCCTTAAATGAAAGGGCAAAATTATAAAAGATAAATGAATAAAGGGTTTAATTTTCATGGAAATGAGACGGGGCAATAGCTTGTTGAATTGTGTTTCCTGACAGGGATTGGAAGTTGGATCCTGAAAGAAATTTTAAGCCTGCATTTTGAAGATAGAAAGTTTTATTTATATTTGCACCGCGTTTTGC
>CAYNFX010000137.1:0-4322 GCA_964396555.1 uncultured Alkaliflexus sp. | reverse complement strand
GCGTCAAAAATTGCGATATTGAATGCAAACTATATTGCAGCATCACTTGATTCAGTATTTAATGTGCTTTATAAAGGCGAGAATGGTCGCGTTGCTCACGAACTGATACTTGACTGCCGTCCAATCAAGCATGAGTCTGGGATTAGTGAACTGGATATTGCAAAGCGTCTGATGGACTATGGATTCCATGCTCCGACGCTTTCCTTCCCGGTTGCAGGAACACTGATGGTTGAGCCTACTGAAAGTGAGAGCAAGGCAGAACTGGATCGCTTTATAGAGGCTATTCGCAATATCAGACAGGAGATTGCTGAAGTCATAGAAGGAGTTGCCGACAAGGAAGACAACGTCCTTAAGAATGCACCCCACTCACAATATGATATCGTTTCAGACAACTGGCATCATAAGTACTCACGTGAGAAGGCTGCTTATCCGCTGCCATGGGTTAGGAACAATAAGTTTTGGCTCAATGTAAGCAGAGTCGATGATGCCTGGGGCGACAGAAACCTGTTTTGCAGCTGCGATCCCATCAGCCACTATTAAGCTGGAGTTGGAAATCAGATTAAATAAAATAAAAGGCTACCGGACTCTAAACCGGTAGCCTTTATAGTTTGAAGGGTGTTATTGCTATTTGGAAAACATCAGAATTTCCTGTGCAACTCTTTGATTGTATTCGAATGTAAGAGTCTTGTAGTTGATAAGGTCAACGATGGTTCCAATCAAACACAGACCACCTGTCAGCAGATAAAGGATTCCCATTCCGATCTGATTCAGTAAAAAGCGATGTATCCCTGCAACAAAGAATAACCCAATAAGGGCTGTAATAAGGATAATAATAGGGTCACGCCTGCGGGAACGATAAACCAATGCGAATTGCTTAATCTGTTCTTCCGACTTGCCACTGAGAATTGAGTCCAGGTACTGGAGCTCCATTATGTCAGCATCAGGAATTAGTTGATAGATCTTTTCCATAGTACTTGTTTCTGTTAAATGAAATATTGGGTTTAAGAATTTTGATGATGCGGCTAACAAGAATTATAACGGCTGCAATGCCCATTGGATGTGCATGAAAGGACTCGGAGATGTTGCCTCTGAACAACCATGCTATTGAATGGCCAAGGCCACAACCCGGGCAAAATCCCAAATCAAAACGACGTATCAGACAAAGTGTCGAATGTCCCTCTTCAGTCGGAGAAAAGCTGGCGAGTGCAATTAGTGCTGCAATCCAGAAGAAAGCTTCAAGATGGCTGCGTTTGAACTCATATCTGAAAAATAGTGTTTTCACCTGACAGTTGCAAAATATAGACTAAATGTAAACAAATTGTAGAGGAATTGAAACCCTGCTCTTTTTAATTTGGGAATTTATGGAAAGAGTATCAACAGATTCTCGTCCTCAATGTTAACAACTTCTCTGGAAATCAAACCTGCAACTTTATTGGCAAACTTACCGGGATCAATTTCAACTCCATTAACCCTTGGAAAGCTGAAGCTAAGTTTAGGATCCCATCCGATACATGAATATTCGATGCTTTCGAACGACGCAATACGACAGCCTTGTAGCCATCTAACAGCATCCCCTGCCAGAGCAGGAGATGCGAATATTATCGCATTCACTCCTCTGGCCGCCAGATTAGTAATTGCCTTATCTACAGGTTCGCCTTTTTCAAGAAGGTAATGATATGGGTTTGCTATGCTAAAGCGTTCGGTATACTCTTTATTGTACACTTCCAATATTTCTTCGTCTGAGTCTTTGTATCCCACAAAGCCCATAGCCTTTCTATGTTTCTGAAGATTCCGGTGTACAAGCATCTGCATCATCAGGACATTGTCGTAATAAAAGCCTGTTGACGCAGATTGATCAGAGGAGATTCTGAAAATGGGTATGGTGGTTTCCTTATTCTTGTCTATATGATTGATAGCACCAATTATAACTATGGCTTCCACCTGTCTCTGAATAAAGTCGTCCATTATAGTCTCACTGCTGCAGGATGCTGAGGGGATGCCGGGCAAAACTCTGTAACCAGTGTCTTGCAGTGTCTTTACCAGCTCGCTCAGAAGGGGGGAGGCTATATGACAGGATGAATACCAAAGCACTCCTACAGTCTTAGTTTTGCCGGTGCTAAGTGTCTGAGCCAGAAAACTGGGTTTGTAATTGAGCGATTGCGCCACGTCCAGTATCCTTGCCTGAGTTTCTTTATTTATCTTGAACTGATCTCCTTTGCCATTGAGGACAAAGGATGCAGTGGTCCTGGATACACCTGCGGCTTGGGCAATGGCCCTAAGTGATGCTCTTTTCATACTAAACCGGTTAAGAAGTGTAAAGCTACAGGTTTGAACAATAATATGCAACAAGCTGGATTGTGATTATTCCCATTTTATGCAGACCGCCAGACGCTGTATAATCAGAGGATGTACTGAGTAAATAAGATTTGGGAACTTGGTGCATATTTGTTAAATTCAAAGTTTTTGATGCTGTTTTATTTCGAGACTAGATATTGCAGTTTGGGAAAATAAATCTTCCACTCATCGAAAACATACTTTGAAAGTTTGCTCTAAAAACTTATTTTTGAAGCCATTCTTATTTAGGACAAAACACACTTATTTTGCCGAGTCAATAAATCAAACGGATCATGCAAACTAAACTTCAGGAGTTAACTGAAAAGATTTATAGCGAAGGTGTAGAAAAAGCAAAGCAGGAAGCTGAGGCTATAATTAATGCTGCACAGGAAAAAGCCAAATCTATTGAGCAGAATGCTCAGCTAAAGGCTGAAAACATTGTGGCAGAAGCCGAAAGCAAGGCTCAGGGGCTAAAACTACACGTTGAGTCTGAGTTGAAGATGTCAGTCAGCCAGTCTGTTGCTGCTCTGAAACAAACAATTGTCAATACTGTATGCATGAAGGCCATTCAACCTTCTGTCAAGGACCTGTTTTCTGACAAAGAATTCCTCATGGGCCTAATCGGGAACCTTGTAAAGGGCTTTGCTGAAAAGGGTACTATGGATATTCTCCTGGTTCTTCCCGATAAAGACAGGCAGGAACTGGAATCTAATTATAAAAATCAACTGGCAGCTGAACTTAACAAGGGTCTGGAACTTTCATTCTCAGACGGAGTTCGTTCCGGCTTTAAGATTGGTCCTGCCGATGGTTCGTATATCATCAGTTTTAGCGACACAGATTTTACAAACTTTTTCAAGGATTATCTGCGTCCCAAAACCAAGGAAATTCTGTTTGACAAGTAGGTGATGGCAAGACGAAACTATTATGCATTAGTTGCGGGATTGCCTGATATAGTGCCGGAGGAAAAGAGATCTCTTTTCTCGTCCGTCGCCTTTAGGCAAGTATTATACGAAAGTCTTCATCCTGAGGATATTCGGCTGGCTGAATTATTCTACCTTCCGTATGATCATTCGAATCTGCTGAACCTGTTGTTTGACAGGGATGTGGAATGGGATGAGAGAGGTAATTATTCCAGGGAAGCCCTCGAATTGCTCAAAGATCGTAGGTCTTTCGAGAATGAGGATCTTTCTGATTTCCCGCAGTACATGGTACAGTTTGCTTCAGAATTTTTCGGAGAAGATGCTCCTTCTAATCTTTATGCTGCTGAGCTGAGGTTGACATCGTCCTATTTCGATTACCTTGAGCAGAGTCCTAATGAGTTTGTCCGTAAATATGCTGCCTACCAGATGAATGTCGGCAATGTGCTGGCAGCTCTTAACGGAAGGAAACACAATATATCTTTTGAAAACACCCTCGTGGGTGACAATGATATAGTCGCTGCCCTAAGAAAGAGCAGGGCCCGCGATTTCGGACTGGCTGCCGAGCTCCCTGAGATCGAGCAGCTGATCCAGATATTTGAAATCAATGACCTTCTTGAGAGGGAACTAAAGCTAGATTATCACAAGTGGGAGTATCTGGATGAGATCAGTTTCTTTGACTATTTCACAGTAGAAAGGGTTCTGGTCTTCATTTTGAAGTTGTCTATGGCAGAAAGATGGTCAGCTTTAGATATTGAAAAAGGTAAGGAAATGTTTAACAGATTGCTGAAAGAGTTTGAAACGGGCTTTCAGTTTCCTGCAGAATTTACAGTAGCTTATGGAAAGAAATAATAAAACTACGGGGACGGTTGCCGGTATTGTATCCAACCTGGTAACCGTTGAGGTAGATGGACCTGTGGCTCAAAACGAGATATGCTTTATCATTCACAATGATGAGCGCCTGATGGCCGAGGTTATCAAGGTAACTGGTCGCAATGCTTATGTCCAGGTGTTTGAAAGCACCCGTGGCCTAAAAGTAGGTGCTAAGGCCGAATTTGAGGGACACATGCT
>CAYNFX010000136.1:0-4448 GCA_964396555.1 uncultured Alkaliflexus sp. | reverse complement strand
AGATAGAAGCAATTCATAATGCTTACAGGGTGTTCTACCAAAACGGGATGAACGCATCACAGGCAGTTGACTATATGAAGACCTACCTGCCACAATCTGAGGAATTAGAATACATTGCCGCCTTCATCAAGAGCTCTAAACGCGGAGTAATTAAAAACAGCTTTAAGAAAGCCGCTGTTAGCGAAGAAAGCATGTAAGAAGACCCCGCAAGGGCAACTTAACCAGATCGACAAAAAAAGGAGACTGGAGATTTGCCTTATAGGTATAGAATATAAAAAGAGGGTACACCTGCCGGTGCACCCTCTTTTTGTACGTTAGTATCTCAATAAACCCCAATATAGTATTGATCGGCACCAGTACCGCGGAGCCTTGCTCCGGTTTGTCCGTCAGGACTTTCTGAGTCAACCTCAAACATATAGACGTTTCCATCCACTCCAATTGGCGACAGTGCGATATAGAAGATGCCGTCGCGTACCGCCGACGCCTGATACTGGGTAAGCCATAGGTTATCCGGAACATTCAGATCAACCACAGTTTCGTTGTTTAAGTCGACCCTTGCCAACTTCCACATTGCCGAATATGTGGGCTCTCCCTGTGGGTTGACACCAACCTGGATCTTGTCTTTGCTCAGATCCTCATAGGGTACATAGCCTATTCCATTTCCTGCATAAAACCAACCGTTACTATTGACCGGTTTGCCAAGTTTGTCACTAAAGTCAAAGTCATAGTCAACATATTCACCATTTCTGATCTTGAGAATGTGAACCTCCTCACTGCCGCTTGTAAGCTGCAGTATATCACCAGACTCATCAACATACAGGGTGGAGGTACGATAACCGTTTGTTGCCCCTAAATCTTCAGCAGCAGCAATAACCTGTGGATTTGTAAGGGAAGGATAGTCAAGCACAAGAGTGAAGGTTTTGTTTACATCAGCAGCCACCCCTTTGGTTGCATCCCACTTTCTGACAGCCGCTCCGTAGTATAGCTTACTACCTGAAAGAACCGGGGCATCTATACGCGATATAAAATAACCATCAGCCGCCAGATTTTCATCAAGCTGAACCTCTAGTGAGGCTTTGTAACCGTCAACCATCCTCAAATTCTCGAGATCAAGGAGACCAATGCTAAGAACCATCTTATGTCTCAAATAAGCAGTCTCATCCTCTTCATCATAAAGCGGAGTAGCGCTGATATAGTGCAATGAGGCAATCTGGTCATTGAGATGCGAGAAACGTAGCGCTTTCACGCCAAGAGGTACTGAAGCATCCATCCTGGCAACCCTGATATAATGGTCTCCGCCAAGGTATTGCAGCTTTTCGACAGTTCCGATCGTGTAATTAAGACTATATAAGTAAGTCCCGTCAGCAGACGCAAAGATACGGGCAGTACGTGAGGACTCAAGCTCAAAACCTGTAGTTGAGTTGATTACTCCTTCACTCAGATCAGTTACACCTTGAACATAAGTGGCAGAGTTTGCACCGCTTCCGCTAGCAAAGGCAATATGAAAATCGTTTTCCACAGCTGGACCACCACCTTTGGGGCTGTTGTCATCTTCAGAGCAGGCACTTAGCAAAGCAAGAGCGATAGCTCCCATTGCAACGATTGACTTGATATTCGCAGTTATCATAGTGTATTTATGTTAATTGTTCGCATTTTTGCTTAATCTTCCCTAAATCACAGGATAAAGTATGATAGCTTGGCATAGACTGCCCTACCCGGCTTCTGAAGGCCAAAGTTGTCATACACCTGCATATTTGCGATATTTTTGACATCACAGCTCAACACAAACTTCCCGGAAGGGAAGGTAAAGGCCAGACCCAGATCCATAGGGTATTGGCTAGGGATATGTGACAGATTGGATGATCCCACATTAGGCCAGTTTCTCAGGAAGCCCCTTACATACAGGCTGTTAAAATGAAAGGTTGTTTCCGAACCCTCCAGGAGCAGGTCCTTCATTTTATAACTCAGATTAGTACTGAACTTAAATGATGGCTCATTACGAATTTGCATTCGGTAAAACAGATAAGGATTGCCCTGCGCATCGTACTTTGTATTGAAGAGCACATCAAACTTCGAGACATTAAAACGGAAGTTGAACTTGTCCGAATAGTTATAGTTAATCTCGGTATCAAACCCCCTAGTCATCACGTCCTCAAGGTTTTCAAACTGGGTATAGACAAAGCTGCCGGTTCGAACGGCCTCCCTTATCATACCCTTTGTGTCGCGATAGAAAAAGGAAGCATTTGTTATAAAATAGTGGTTGCCTGTCGAGAACCTGTAATTGAAACCAAGGTTGGCATTAAAGCTCTTTTCCGGCTCCAGCTCCTTAGTAGGTGGCAGCAGGTTATCCGCTGAGTTACCAAAAAGTTCGTTAGCATTGGGCAGGCGCAGGGTCTTCTCAGCCGAACCGAGAATAAAGAGATTATCCCTTAGTTCATATGAAAACGTAAGGCCATAACCACCGTAGTCAATATGCTTGCGGAAGATATCCAGCTTGTACTCCCCAGCTTCCAGGTAAGGCTCGTTTGAAGTAACCTTCTGGAAATAGTGTTTGTAAAACAGGTTGGTCCTCAGCCTGCTGTCAAATGCCAGGTTCTCATAGGTAAATGAAACAATGTTCTTTTGCAGGTCCCTGGTATTGGCAAGCTTCTGCAAAGCCGCCGGCTCAAGCGGATCATAAGCGTCCCTCTGAAAATCATTTAAAAGGTAGTTGAAATAGACACGGTTGTTGTCGTTGATCGAATAATCGAGGTTAAGCCTTGCTGTATTTGTATCATCCCTGTTTATTGCAAGAGTCTTTGCACTACCGACCTCTGCACCGCTACTGTATCTAACAAAAGAGCCGTCCGGGTTTCTGATTGGCCCTGCCCAGTCGTGCATAATACCAACAGTATCTATCGCCTGCCTCTTAAGGTAGGAATGCGCCGCATCAAGACTTAGGGTAAGTCCCTCGGCAAGAAAGTCTTTCTTCACGTACTTAAGCGTGAAAACAGCAGAGTTACGTCTTGTGTGTCTGTCACCGTAAACAACGCGCATTGTAGCACCATGCTGCACTTCCTTGTAGTCCTGAGAAATGATAGCACCTACAATAAACTGGTCAGCCCACTTGACATCAGTGAAGCCGACGCCGGCCTTGAGGCCGGCTGACGAATAAGCATCATGGAAGCGCTTTACCTTTTTTCCCTCAGATTCAGTAATCACACCCTGAGAGTCAACAAAGTAGATATCCTCACCCCAGACCTTGTAATCATTGTCACTATAATTGTAGAAAGCTGAGAGATCAGCGGTCAGGCCGTTCTTCCAGCGATAATTTCCGTTAAGGTCCCACTTATGGGTATTGAAGGAACCGACAGAATAAGATGTTGAAAGCGACCTGCTCCTACGTTGCTTTAACACGATATTGATAGCACCACCAAGAGCATCCTCTGAGAGATAGCCCGGAACCACCCCCTTGTATATCTCAATACGTTCGATAAGCGAAGGTGGAATGCTATTGAGCGAGAATGATGATCCGAAGTTGGAAGCCGGCATCCCGTCAATAAATATCTTGACTGCATCACCCGACATTCCATTGATATTGTAGTTGATCCTTGAGCCCATACCGCCATCCTGACGAATCCTTACCCCTGCAGTCCTGTCCAGGAGCTCGTTGGTCTGCACTGATTGTACTGCAGTCTTTTGAGTCTCAATAACATTGACAGCGAAGCCCTTGGTCTCCATATCTCGTTTGCGGGAAACCGAGCTGACCAACACCTCGCTGAGATTCATCACCGCCCTCTTTACCGTGATATCAAAAGTTTGTAAGGGCTTGTCAACAACAAAAGTGGCAGTCTTATCCTCAGCCTCAATGGATCTTATATCCAGAGTGTATTGCCCGTATGGCAGGTCACTCAAAAGATAATTTCCGTCTATATCGGTAATTCCGTTTTTGTTTATCTCCCTGACCTGTATTATCGCACTTACAGCAGGTTGTCCATCCTCAAACTTGATGGTCCCGCTTACATTTCCCTTTTGAGAGTAGGCAGCGCTCAGGACTACAAAGAACATTAGAATCAAAGCAAGCTTTTTCATTGCTGTTAATCACATTTACACTAGTAATACAGTGCAATGTTACCAAGCCTGCCACAATGCTACAATCCCATATTTTTAGGGTTTTACACTCCCGTTTACCTGAATTTTTCTCAGCGACATCAATCGCTACCTGCCAGTTTTACAGCGCCTTACCTCCCTTGGCCATCTCAAGATAAAAACCCGACCATTAATAAGACTAATTATTAATAGGGAGTGGCATTATACTCATATTAAGGAACTTAAAATTCAGGCATATTCAAACATCAACACAAAAACTGCAACTTACATTGTGTAGACTTCCCCAAAAATAGGGCAGCTTAAGATTAGACAATTTATTAATTTTAAGCAGTCAAAAGATCATCATGAAAAAGACAAGA
>CAYNFX010000135.1:0-4502 GCA_964396555.1 uncultured Alkaliflexus sp. | reverse complement strand
CAGGTATTCCTGAATATGTATTCAGTATGTTCCAGGGTAAATTTGCAATCCTGACGCCTGCACTTATAGCGGGAGCTTTTGCTGAACGAGTTTCTTTCAAAGTTTACCTTATCTTTATTGCACTCTGGGGTTTGTTTGTGTACAACCCACTTTGTCACTGGGTATGGTCAGAAGGTGGATTCCTTTTTAATATGGGAGCAGCCGGTGCAATTGACTTTGCCGGTGGTACCGTAGTTCACATCTCAGCTGGTGTCAGCGGTCTTGTAGCTGCACTCTTTATCGGATCACGCAGAGGCTTCCCAAAAGCCCAGATCCGTCCCAGCAATCTTGTTATGACTCTGTTTGGTGCAGGTCTTCTGTGGGTAGGCTGGTTTGGTTTTAACGCCGGCAGTAGTGTATCCAGCGGTCTTGCCACAGCTCAAGCTTTGACAGCTACTCAGATAGCAGCAGCAGCTGGTGCATTCGGTTGGATGATCCTTGATTACATCTTCCTGAAAAAAGCTACTGCTCTTGGTTTTGCCTCAGGTATCCTTGCCGGTCTTGTAGCAATAACTCCTGCTGCAGGTGTTGTACAACCTTTTGGCGCAATGGTCCTTGGTTTTGTGGCCGCAGCATTCTGTTACTATGCAATCCAACTTAAGGATAAGCTTGGTTATGATGATAGCCTTGACGTATTTGGTATCCACGGTGTAGGTGGTATTGTAGGAGCTCTTTTGCTTACCTTCTTTATCAGGGATTCATGGATGGCTGATGCAAGTGAAGCTGCTGGTGGAAGCTGGTCAGTATGGCAACAGCTTGGAGTACAGGCTGCAGCAGTAGGCATCGCAATAGCTTACGCAGTTGTTGTAACCCTTGTGATTATGTATGTTCTCAAGGCATTCGGTGGACTAAGATCTTCTGAAAGACAAGAAATGGAAGGCCTTGACCGCTCATACCACGGTGAACGCGGATACGGTATGGTTAACCCTAATTAATCTCTAAAACTCAGTTCCATGAAATTAATAACAGCAGTAATACGTGAATACCAGTTGGAAAAAGTACATGAGTCCCTGGTAAACGCCGGGATCACACGGATCACAGTAGGACGAGTTTCCGGCCACGGAGTACAAAAGAGGGAGGAATACTATCGCGGAAAGCGCGTACTTCCCAACCTTACTCCAAGTATGCGAATTGAGATCGCCGTTAATGACGAGTTTGTTGAAACAACAATAGATGCCATAATCTCAGGTGCACGTTCTTCCAAGAATGTTGAAGGTGAGATCGGAGACGGCAAGATCTTTATTACCCCGCTTGAAGAATGCATTCGCATTCGCACTGGTGAAAGGGGTGGAATAGCGATTTAAACCTAATATTTGCCTCCTAATTTCCAGATAAACAGGGTGGTCCGAACGCGGACCCCCTGTTTTATTTTTACTTCGTCTGATACACAGGAATAATCTCCATGCCCTTGTCGGCAAAGAGTTTCCTGACTTCCCCGAAGTCGCGGGTGAAGCCCATCGCAAATCCTCCGCCGCCGGAACCGCATAACTTAAGCAGGTACTTGCCAGTGCTTATCCCATAGATCCATTCCATTTCGACAGATGGGGGAATCATCGCAGAAAAGTGCGTTGCCTGAAATAGCGAGAGTTCCCTCAGGTAGGAGGTAAACTTGTCAAGATCTCCGCCCGTCAGGTACTTAATGCAGTTGTTATTGAGCGGAATATACTCCTTCTTCATCAGGTTCAGGAAATTCTGATCTTCACATTTCTTCATAAAGTTCTCCACAAGTGGTGCAGTCTTTCCCGGCTTACCTGTGTTGAGGAGGAATATAGCATCATCGGATGTCAGGTTGTACTTTGGAATACCTACTGCACTGATACTTTGGTCCTCTCCAATAAGCAAGGGGTGCTTCATGTAGCAGATCAGGGGGTCAATTCCCGAACTGGTACCATGAAACCAAGACTCCAGTGCTGCCAGTTCCTTTTTAAGCTGCAAGATGCCTGAATTGTCGGATGCCCTTCTCGGATAGGAATGCTCGGTCTTATAACTGTGATAAAGTGCAGCTACTAATGCACCGCTACTTCCAAGGCCATAGCCCTCGGGTATCGATGACTCAAAATATAGTCCCTTGTCAAGGTCCTTGCCCAGACGCTCCAGGTCGAAGTTTTCCGGAAGCTTTCCCTCTTTCTTAAGGTTAATCAAGTGTTCGTAATACTCCCTGAGCAGAACATTACTGCGACGGGCGTAGTCCAGATCAGTATATCTGTTTTTGTTTATAAAGCCTAGTGAACCATTAAAATGGGCATAGGGAATGGTAAGACCCATAGATCCCAGTATAATGCTGTATTCTCCAAAGAGCATTATCTTGGAGTGGAAGAACTCGCTTTTGTAGCTGTTTTTTGGCATAATCTACTGTCTCAGTTTATTCTTTCGGGTCCGTGGCCTATTTCATCATAGATCACCTTTTGCTCGTGGCAGAGTGTGCAAAGGTTTTCATCTATAAAACTCCTTACTTTTTCCTTCTCGTACGAGGGGTAAAGAAGGTGAACGTTGGGTCCTGCGTCCATGCTGAAGCCCACAGTCAGTCCACCGGCCCTTGCCTCCCTGATCAGTGCCAGAGCACTGATCGTGTTGGGGTGTAGCAGGGTATAGGAGGGTGTCGAACTCATCATTAGTCCATGCAATGAGAGTGCCTCATTTTCCGCTATTTCAAAAAACTCATCCCAGTCACCGTCCTTCAGTATTCCGAGGAGTCTTTCGGTATGGTCCTTTGCCTGGCCAATCCTGGCATCACGATAGGGGTGGAAGTCCATCAGACCGTGTCCCTCGCTGCTGCTGACCTTCTTTTTGGCAGGATCGATAATCAGAATCGCGTTGTGTATGTTTTTGAAATCGTCTGCTACATTCTCAATGGGGACGGCATACATATCCGAACTGCCCTTCAGGCCGTCAAATCTGCCCCAGATGGTCCAGCCCCCATAAACAGATCGTGCAGCACTGCCCGAACCAAGGCGAGCCAGACCCGAGGCCATCAACCTGTCGGGTTGCTCTTCCTCCCTGCCCAGGCTTAGGTTGTGAAGTTGGATAAGTCCAAGTGCCAGAGCGCTCATAGAACTTGCCGACGAGGCTATGCCCGAGGAGTGGGGAAAGGTATTGCTGCTTTCGATATACAGGTGGTGCTTACGGATAAAGGGCAGATGTCTCCGCGCATGAAGCATAAAGGCCTCTATCTTGTCATTGAAGCTCTCCTTGACCTTGCCGTCAAGGCTAAAGGTAAAACCGGCCCCAGCAGATGGTTCGACCTTAATCCTTGTGCGGGTCACGGCCTGCTTGAGTGTGAAGCTGATGCTTGGATTTAAGGGCTCCTGAATATTCTTTTTGCCCCAGTATTTTACAATTGCAAGATTTGAAGGACTTTCCCATTCCACTTCAGCCCTTATATCCCTGATCTGTGTCATTCTGCTATATTCAACCCCTGTTTAACATACTACCTGTACAAAAGTTCACCAAGCCCGAAAAGAGTATTATACCCCCTGGCGGTGAAATATCCGGCTGTGTCAAAGTCCGGATCTGTTGCTAGAAAAAGCACGAAATCCCCTCCCCAGGCACCAAGTGATTTGATGCTACCGGGAAAGTCAGGAAACAACTGTTTCCTGACAGGCTGCAGTCCGGTGGCTGCGGCCACCAGTCCTTCATGTTCGTCCATTAGCGTGGCATACTCCGCTGCAGACCCGGCCGTAGCCATCAGTTCTGCTATCTCACTGATCCTGTTGATAAGCCCCTGGTCCTTGGTGCTTTGTTGTAAGAAGCGCTTTACCTCGCTTGCCGAACTTTGCTTTCTGCCCGTCCATACCACTCCCAGTTGGTCGAGAAAGGGCGGGTTGAATGGTACGACCTCAATTTCTGGTTGTTGTCCCGGAAGGCGTCTGTAAAATAGCGGACTGTTTATGCCGGCGCAGGCAATGTCATAACCCGAACCGCCGATGGTTTTGTCCATCAGAGTGTAGGGATCGATATCCAGCAATTTGCCGAGCATATAGAGAAGAGACGAACTGCTTCCCCAGCCCCAGTCACGGTTAAACTCGAGGTCACATGTCACTTTTAGCCCTGTAGGAAAATCTCTGCCCTTCATCATGTCTGAGGCTTCCAGCAATATCTTCTGAATGGCTTCAGACCCGCTATTATTATTGGTCTCCTGTACCTCAAGGTTTGCCCCAAAGGTGCAGTCAAGCCAGATCTGGCCCTGTTCCTTTGCCACCCAGTGGAGCTTTACGTGTTCTGCCGGAGTGAGACTAAACCTTTGTCCCTGTCTCAGTGGCAAGGCAAGTGCCTTTGCTCCGTGAAGTACGAGATACTCACCCGATATCAGAAGTTTTCCGTTGGTGTGGCAGAATTCCATCACAGCTTTCTCCTTTGCTCAATAAAATCCCTAACACCCTTGACGCTGACATCATGGGTGCTGAAGTATTCAAAGGCTGCTTGCTTCTCCTCCTCGGTTGCATATAGTGAATTAAGGATATTCG
>CAYNFX010000134.1:0-4527 GCA_964396555.1 uncultured Alkaliflexus sp. | reverse complement strand
TGTTTATCTGCGCCGTCCCCTTTCAATTCATGATGTTGATTATGATCGTCAGGAAATAAAACTCCTGATTCAGGAAGTAGGAAGGGGAACAAAAGGACTGGGAGCACTTCCCGAAGGCGGCCTTCTGAATATGGTATATCCCCTTGGAAAACCCTATACACTGCCCCAAAGCAGTGAGGTGTTACTAATAGGAGGTGGTTGTGGGATAGCTCCACTATTGTTTCTAGGTCGTTACCTCAAGGATCACGGTATACAACCAAGATATCTTATCGGAGCCAGGAATGCTGAGGGACTTGTAAGACTTGATGCTTACCGGGAACTGGGAGAAGTAAATGTAACAACAGAGGATGGTAGCTTAGGAACCAAAGGATATGTTATACATCATCCAGTAATGAGAACTGAAACTCCTGATTTCAAGCATATATACACATGCGGACCTGATCCAATGATGAAGGTAATTGCAAAATATGCAGACAGGCACGGAATAAGTTGTCAGGTTTCCCTTGAAAATCTGATGGCATGTGGTATAGGGGCCTGCCTTTGCTGTGTCACCAAGACCAGAGATGGCAATAAATGTGTATGTACCGAAGGACCAGTTTTTGATTCAAAATATTTGCAATGGTAGATCTTTCAGTTGAAATAGGCTCACTGATGCTGAAAAATCCAGTTCTCACAGCATCGGGGACTTACGGTTATGGCCGTGAATATGAAGATTTTGTAAAGATAGATAACCTTGGTGGAATAGTTGTTAAGGGAACCACATTAAAACCCCGGGAAGGAAATGATTATCCCAGAATGGCAGAGACACCAATGGGAATGCTCAATGCCGTGGGGCTTCAGAATGTTGGTGTGGATCGTTTCATCAGTGAAATCCTCCCTGAAATCAGGAAGTACAATACCAATATTTTGGTAAACGTTTCGGGTTCAACAATTGATGACTATGTTGAAACCGCAGCGAAGATTAATGAACTGGAAGACATACCGGGGATAGAACTCAACATTTCTTGCCCCAACGTGAAAGAAGGGGGTATGGCCTTTGGAGTTTCATGTGCTTCAGCTGAGGCTGTTACAACTGCTGTCAGGAAGGTTTACAGTAAACACCTGATGGTAAAACTATCACCAAATGTCACTGACATTGCTGAAATAGCAAGAAGTGTTGAAGCAGGTGGAGCGGATTCCCTTTCGTTGATAAACACACTTCTGGGTATGGCCATAGATGCAAAGACAAAACGACCAATGTTATCAACAATAACAGGCGGTCTCTCAGGTCCGGCAGTAAAACCTGTAGCTTTAAGAATGGTATGGCAGGTTGCACATGCAGTAAAAGTACCAATTGTGGGTATGGGAGGGATTAGTAATGCCACTGATGCTATTGAATTTATGCTTGCAGGAGCCACTGCTGTTCAGATAGGAACAGCCAATTTCGTTGATCCACAAGTTACAGTAAAGGTTATTGAAGGGATAAAGAACTACCTGGAAGAAAACAATCATTCATCAGTAAGGGAACTGATAGGAGCCCTGCGTTGCGACTAACTGATTTTTCTGGAATCTGATTCAGGCAGGATGTTTGTAAGTGGCTTGAAATAAGTCCTTATCAACTGCCATCTTTCCGGATGTTGGTCCAGAAGTTGAAGTATTTTATCGCGGTTTTTACGAATAGCATCAGTTATCGCTGGAGCTGATATAGGCTTTTCCATGGTACGGCCAACAGCATTTCCTGTAAGCTCATCACCACTCTTAAGTATCTTATAAGCTGCAGCCTCAAGTTTATCAAGAAAAGCAGCCGTTTTCTTAACTCTGTTGCGAGAAAGGGCAGGATTAAGATCACCTACCTTTTCAGACGATTCCGGACTCTCAGGTACGTCAAAACGAATATATGAAGCTTCAATAATAGCCTCATTCAAAGAACGCGCAACAGCATTCATAACAGCAAATCTGATTGCCTGATCCAAAGCTTTGCTTGCTGTTTCATAGTCGGATACCCTCGACAACCTGTCAATAGCTTCACTAGATAGGTTTAATGATATTCCAGAATCTGCCGACACCGTTTTCAATCTGTCCTTAGCCCATGATTCTATCCATCTTCCAGAAACACAAGTATCATTGTCACAACTATTCCCTCCAAAAATACGATTGTTCAACTCCGTAAACTCAGCAATAAATTGCTTGTACTCAAGGCTGTTGTCGTAAAGCATGCGCACAAACCGGTATGCAAGAGATCCTATCAGTGCCTTCTGAGCTGTATCAAGAGGACTCTGGTTACGAGAAATACCAAGGTTACTTTGATCATCCCTGAAAAAGAGGTAGTACATATCCATACCATCCTCAGTTCGCAAGCGTAGCTGAAGCACTGTATAACTTAGTTCGGCGAATATATCCAGTTGTCCGCCACCAGTAGCTCTGGTCTCAAAAGGCAACTGTCCAGGGGATATCCACAAATATCCCGGTGCCTTTCCTGCAAGATCCCTTAAGTATGATAGCAGTGAATCAGCAAGTAGGTTAAGAGACTTATAGCCTTGTCCGGCCTGTACAATATCCTCACCACCGCACTTCCCACCCTGATCGTAGAATAAAACAATAATTCTTTCAATACCCGGAAATATTTCGGGTAACTGTCCGCTAATCTGATCGCGTGTCTTTCTACCAACTCTGTGCATAAGAAATAGTGTCTCTTATAGTGAATCTATGCTGTCATAATTGAATAAAAGTACAATTAAGTGGATCATTAAGCAAATATTTAAGTAGTATATTAAGCTGTAAGTAAAGGGGAAAATTAAGATATTATTTAACAAGCAAAAGTTAAGATTTAAAAACCAGCCAACACTCTATATTCTCTGGCGATCAGTACTTGTTTACACGTGAGTACATATGTGTACGCAAAGTGTTGCGATATGCAAACATGTGTAAACACACATATGTAACGCCTGCAATTTTATTATGTGCTTCTGGTATATGAAAGTTCTTTGCGTAGGAAAATGCTAATTTTATTCAAACTGCAGGTTCAATTTTATCTCTATAGCTCTTTTTTATAACTTGCACGAATAGAAAACAAAGCTTATATGTACAAAGTATCAAAAAGTACCCAAATCTGTGATAAAAATCATTATGCGTCATTTCCTCACAGTTGCAAAGGCTATTTGAAATACCTAATCCTAGGCCTCTGTATTTTGTTAAACAGCACAATGGTGTTGTTAGGGCAATTATCAGAACAAAGTAGAATATCAGTATTAACCTGTACGCCTGGTGAGGAACTATATAGTTTGTTTGGTCACTCTGCAATAAGGGTTAGTGATTCAGTTCTGGGAATTGATTATGTATTCAACTATGGAACCTTTGATTTCAATACGCCAAACTTTTACCTGAAGTTCATGCGCGGTGAGCTGGAATATATGTTATCAGTCAGTCACTATGATTACTTTATAGCCGAATACTATCGGGATGGTCGCGGGATTACCGAGCAGGTGTTGAAACTGACTCAGCAGGAACGAAACAGACTATTCGAAGCACTATCGGATAATTATAGACCTGAGAACAGAGCATACAAGTATCATTTCTTTTATGACAACTGTGCTACACGAGTAAGGGACATTGTTACATATAACATTGGACTTACTGTAGAATTTCCTGACAAGGAAACCTACTCGACAATGAGTTTCAGGGATGCCTTGGCCGTGTATCTTATTAACAGGCCATGGACCAGGTTTGGTCTGAATTTGCTTCTTGGTCTACCAACCGATGATAAGCTCAATTCCTCAACTGTTCAATTTCTTCCTGATTTCCTTATGGATCAGTTTTCCGATGCCCGAGTTAATGAAGATGGCAGACACCTTGTAAGTAGCACATCTAAATTAATGGACAGGCGAACAGTGGAAAGTAAGGCAGGAGTATTCACTCCGGCTTTTGTGCTTAGCATACTTGCAGTTATGGTACTTGCACATACATTGCTTAGCAGAAAGCAAGGCAAAAGTACCAGGGTAATAAACCTTACCCTCTTTTCTATTTGTTCAGTGATTGGATTACTTATAGTATTTCTTTGGTTCTTTACCTCACATAGTGTAACCGGACCAAACTGGAATATACTATGGGCACATCCCCTGTATTTATTACTCCTTATTCCTGCTGTAGGCAATGCAAATGCAGGCAAGTACCTGAGAATAATATTTGCCGCATTAATACTTGTTCTTGCACTTATATCGCCCTTTTTGAGTCAACAAATACCTGTAGTACTAATACCAATATGGATACTGCTGATTGTTAAATTGATGTTATTCAACACTTATCGCAAAGGTGAACAAAGATAAGATTCGTATGTTAGTAAGCAGATAACTAACATACGATGAAGAGAATATGGGTCTTGCTGCTTTTGATTGCAGTAATTGCAAACTATGCTGAGGCAAGAAAGGTTGGAGATATTCAGGTAGAAGCACTTAAACAAAGAGTTGAAAAGGCATCTGATACCATTTTTGTATTGAATTTCTGGGCAACCTGGTGTCAGCCTTGTGTCAAGGAGATCCCTGAATTCAACAA
>CAYNFX010000133.1:0-4569 GCA_964396555.1 uncultured Alkaliflexus sp. | reverse complement strand
ACTGATGGAAAGCACGACAAGGAATTCAGTACATACTACGGCGTGGTAACTAAAGACGACTCTCTTGAGGTTGAGACATTGGCTCGTGGAGGTTTTGTAATAAGTCTGAAGCCTTTGTCAGACCTGCTGGAAAATCAATAAACTGGTAGTGTAACCAGGCTAATGGGACTTTATGAGAAACTTGACAATTTCACCAGTAATTACGGCCACTCAGTTCTGAGCAGGTTTGCAGGTAATACAATATAGGTGCAGTCTGTATACGGATTTAAGGAATGGTCTGAAATTACAGGTCTCACAGCAATATAAAAATAGCTTCAGACCGTTGGTATCATAAATCCGCATTTTCCGGATTGATGATCTCGACGGGCTGAAACTCTTCTTTGGGAAAGGTTCGTCCCGTGGTTAAATGCTCGAACATCATTTTCAGGGCTTTCTCAGATGACTCAACAGGCCTCTGGCCGATAAGGAAGTTAATATAGCCCCGCTTAAGAAAATCAAGATTCTCTCTTGTCATTTCATACCCTACCAGAATAATATCTGTCAACTCCTTTTCTTCGAGGTAGGATGCCACGATATGGGTTTTAGCACTTGACACAAGCATTGCCCCAATAGTGGGATGTAATGCCAAAATACCATCCAACTTCTGCCTTACCAAAGCCATATTGCTTGACTCTATCTCAACAGTAAGCCTCCTGGCCCTGTTTCTGCCACCTTCCTCAAAATAGCTTATAAATCCTCGCGTACGACTATACAGGTGCCTTGTGTTTTCCAAATCCTTTGCAATATTGACTACAAGGATGTCCCTGTCTTTTCCTATTCCATAATCAATAAGGCTTGCAGCTACTCGTCCGCTTTTGTAAGCGTTTTCGCCTAAAAAGCTTAGGTTTCCGCAGTTTTCTATATGAGAATCGATAAAGATATATGGGGTGCTTCTTTCTTCAAGCTTTGAGCATATTTGAAGGGACTCCTTGCGAAGAATGGGGGCAAGGATAACCCCTTCAGGTTCATCGTTAAGCATTTCCTCTGCCTTGTTTAGGAAGTCGACCTCGTTATGAAGTTCGAAAAGGTAATAGCTTACATTGACTTTGAATGGACGCAGCTCGTTTAAGCCCTTATTTAGTCCTTCGGGGTGCATGGCCCAGAATGAGTTGTCCTTGTCGGCTTTAGGGATAAGAACAGCTATCTTGTACTGTTTTTTAGTAGTCAGGGCCTGAGCAACGATATTGGGCTTGTAATCTAGCTCGCGGGCTATCTTTAGGATCTTTTCCCTTGTATCCGCAGCAACTTCACCACGGTCATGCAGCACTCTGTCAACCGTGCCTATCGAAAAACCGGAGAGCTTTGCTATGTCTTTAATGCGAACCTGTTTCATTTTTATGAATTGCCTTTGGAATACTCCTGCTTGTCCAATAGGTCTGAATTGACAAATACCTGCATCCAAAGATGCAGGTATTTATCTTTATTATTATTGATTGTTATATGACAATTGGCTTGTATTTGGGAACTAGAGCTTTCATAAGTACCCATCCGATAAGGTAGGCTATTGAGCAAAACAGGAATACTATGAAGTATCCTGCTTCCACTCCCTGAAAGCCCATAAAATTCATACTGGTTTCTTTAGCAAAGTCGAAGAGTCTACCTGAAGACCAGTTTATAATAAAAGCTGAAAGTCCACCTGCCATTCCGCCGATGCCTGTTATTGTGGCAACTGCCGATTTGGGGAACATATCTCCGATTGTCGAGAAGATATTCGCCGACCAGGCCTGGTGAGCGGCACCGGCGAGACCAATGATAATAACGGGAAACCAGAACGACAGCTTGCCCAGAGGCTGAGCCATCATAGCAAGGAGAGGAAAGAAGGCGAATATCAGCATGGACTTCATTCGTCCTGCATAGGGGTTCATGCCCTTCTTATCGACAAAGTAGGTCGGCAGCCATCCTCCGATTATTGACAATAGAGTGATCGCGTAAAGCAGGAAGAGCAGGAACTGCGCCATAGTTGTGTCGGAGGTTAGTCCATATACATCGCTCAGATAGGCCGGAGTCCAGAAAAGATAAAACATCCACACCCCGTCAGTCATAAACTTCCCCACAGTAAAGGCCCAGGTCTGCTTGTAGGTAAAGCACTTTAGGAAGGGGATCTTCTTTGCGTCCCTGCCAGAATGGCCGTTGGCTTCCTCTTCATGGATGTCCTGGTGGATGTAGTCTAGTTCTGCCTTGTTGACTAGCGGGTGAACATCGGGCTTTTTGTACATAAAGATCCAAAAGCCCATCCATACAAAACCAAGTGCACCGATTACAATAAAGGACATCTCCCAACCCCAGCGTGCTGCAATTATAGGAATGCTAAATGGGGCAAGCAGGGCGCCCACTGTGGCGCCTGCATTGAAAATACTTGTTGCAAAAGCTCTGTCCTTCTTTGGGAAGAACTCGGCAGTTGCCTTGATTGCAGCCGGGAAGTTGCCTGCTTCTCCAAGTGCAAGTACTATTCTTGCAAAAATAAAGAGGGTTACACTTACGGAAACTACCAATCCGACATCACCCACGGTTGCTATGGACTCTTTAGCACCTTCAAAACCTACAAGCCACTTACCTGTAAGAATTCCTGAAGTCGCAATGCCACAGTATGCATGAATTACGGCACCTACAGACCATATGCCTATTGCCCACAGATATCCTTTCTTGGTATCAAGCCAGTCGACAAACTTTCCCGCAAAAAGCATACAGCCTGCATAGAACAGTGAGAACAGACTTGTGATATTGCCGTAGTCGGTATTTGTCCAATGAAACTCAGGTGCTATAAAGTCCTTCCAGGTCAGTGATAGCACCTGTCTATCCAGGTAGTTTACCGTCGTAGCAAAGAATAAGAGAGAACAGATATACCATCTGTAGTGCGTCATTTTCTCTTTTCGAGTATAAGACATGATGAGTGTAGGTTTGTATTAGACATTGTATGTTGTAGATGCTGTTGTACCACCCCTTCCTGTCCAGTTGGTATGGAAGAACTCACCACGTGGTCTGTCTACTCTCTCATAAGTGTGAGCACCGAAAAAGTCACGTTGAGCCTGCAGGAGGTTAGCCGGAAGACGTTCTGAGCGATAACCGTCGAAATAGTTCAATGCGCTTGAGATAGCTGGCGCAGGAATCCCGTTTATTACCGCAGTTGCTATTACGTTTCTCCAACCTTGTTGTGCCTTTTCTACAACGTCTTTGAAGAAGGGATCAAGCAAGAGGTTGCTCAGGTCCTTGTTTCTGTCAAACGCTTCCTTTATGCGACCGAGGAAGGCAGAACGTATGATACAGCCTCCACGCCACATAAGGGCAATGCCTCCGTAGTTGAGGTTCCATCCGTATTCTTTTGCAGCCGCAGCCATAAGCGCATAACCTTGGGCATAGGAAACTATCTTGGATGCAAACAGGGCTGACTCAATGTCTTTGATAAACTGCTTTTTGTCACCCTTGAATTCAGGTTTTGGACCTTTGATTATCTTGGATGCAGCAACTCTTTCTTCTTTGATAGCTGACAGACAACGGGAAAAAACTGCTTCACCGATAAGGGTTAACGGTACTCCATGTTCGAGAGCCGATACTGCAGTCCACTTACCTGTACCTTTCTGACCTGCAGTATCCAGAATCTTGTCAACTAGCGGCTGGCCGTCCTCATCTTTGAAAGCCAGAATATCACGGGTGATTTCAATCAGATAGGAGTCGAGAGGGCCTTCGTTCCATTCCTTGAATACGAGGTGCATCTCGTCGGCTGACATGCCCAGAATGTCCTTCATGATATGATATGCCTCGTTAATAAGCTGCATATCACCGTATTCGATGCCGTTGTGGACCATCTTGACAAAGTGACCTGCACCGTTTTCGCCAACCCAGTCACAGCATGGAGTTCCGTCTTCTACCTTGGCAGCTATGCCCTGAAAAATCGGCTTTACGATAGGCCATGCCTTAGGACTTCCGCCAGGCATAATAGAAGGGCCTAGCAGGGCTCCTTCCTCACCACCTGAGACACCGGTACCTATGTATTGAAGACCTTTGCTTTCAACATAGGCAGTGCGGCGGTTGGTATCGGGATAGTGGGTGTTGCCACCGTCGATCAGGATATCACCCGGTTCAAGAAAGGGAACAAGAGACTCTATAAGATCATCAACTGGCTTACCGGCCTTCACCATCATCATTATTTTGCGCGGACGCTCAAGCGATGCAACTAGCTCTTGCAATGAATGAGTTCCCTTGATGTTCTTGCCTTTAGCGCGTCCATTTGTAAAGTCGTCAACCCTTTGGGTAGTACGGTTGTACACTGAAACTTGAAAGCCCTTACTTTCCATGTTCAGCACAAGGTTTTCACCCATTACAGCCAAACCTATCAATCCTATGTCTGATAATTTCTTCATATGTCTTTGTTTGAATTATTACTGTCCTAAATTTTTGTCTTCCTACCACGAATTAATACTTCTGAATAAACACAGGGTTGTGAATCTCAGTCATTAAACCTGTCACTGTGGGCCCAGAGGCCCACAGCCGGATTGGATATGTAGAATATCTTTTCTCCGTCGGGCATCACAT
>CAYNFX010000132.1:0-4623 GCA_964396555.1 uncultured Alkaliflexus sp. | reverse complement strand
GGATATCGCAATCGGAAATGTTGTGGGTTCAAATATTTTCAATGTCTTCCTGATTTTGGGAGTTAGCGCAACTGTGACACCAATCAATTACAATCCTGCTTTCAATACCGATATAATAATTCTGATTGCTGGTACTTTGTTTATTATGCTTGCAATGTTTGTTGGTAAAAAACATCAGCTGGATCGTTGGCAGGCCGCAGTACTGCTGGTAGTTTATGTTGCTTACATTGTTTTTATAGCTAATAGAAACTAAGACAATGAACCTTTGTATAAAACAAAGAGGTTGTCCAATGTCACGGACAACCTCTTTTTATTTATGCTATTTTTTTCAGTCTCGTATTACCTTCCCTGAGAACGCTTTCTCCAGTAGGATACAAAGGTTTGAAGTTTAAACAGTCCTATAGTTCCGGAGTAAATACCTCCTTCACCACCTGCATCATAGACCCTTACTGCTATTACATTTACCTTGCCTGGGATTATATCACCCTCGTTAAGGTAGTAATACCTCTCCTTGTTGTAACTGTTTTGAAGTTCGTTATACCTTGGATTTGCACGCATCTTACCGGTACGGGCAACTAGTTTTCCGTTGATATATACTTCATCGATATCGTCAATTTTACCAAGAGACAGTACATAGCGTTGACCTGCCGGAGCCTGCGGTACTGTGAATGATAGTCTGTACCAGGCATAGCCGTTGTAATCTCCGCTTAGGTAGTCTTCCCAGAAGCTGGGTACCGGGATAGTACCCCAGTCGTTGTCGTCAAGTCCTGCATCACTCCATTCGGGGCGATCGCCTACCCTGAACTTCCATTCACCTTCTAGGTCGATGTCGGGTGCGAAGTCCCTTTGACGCAGGTAGAGGCCTACATTACCACTTGTAATTCCACCATCCATCATGCTGTCGTAAACTCTGACAGCTATAACGTTTGGGCTGTCATACTTTACAAGGTGGGCAGGGATATTATACCTCCGCTCAGATGAGTACGCAGTTGAGAAGTTTGGAGGAAAGATCCCTTTACGTCCTATTCTTACTCCGTTGAAGTATACCTCGTCTACATCATCTATGTATCCCAGAACTAAGGTGAGGGATTCATTGGAATAGCTGCGGTTGATTATTATACCCTTGCGGTACCATGCATATCCGTCATATCCGTGGAAGCCCTGGTTTTCCCATTTGGAGGGCACCTTTATTTCTTCCCAAGCAGCATCATTGAAATCAGGATCTGCCCATCTCATATCATCACCGATCATAAATCTCCAGTAATCCCTGAGATCCAGGATTCTTACATATTGATCAGCACCATATATGACAGACCCAGTCATTAATATCAGTGTCAAGAGTATTATCTTTTTCATGGCTTTTATTCTTTAGTTTGTTCTTAGTCCTGCCACTCTTCTTCGAGAAATCTGAAGATTGATATTTTCTTCACCTGGTGCCGTCTTACGTACTCATTGTAGTTGCTTTTGGTCATGATACCTATCGGGCCGGTTACTATTCCACCAATTTGTTGTTTATCTGTGACTGCCACTACCAAGGTGTTGTTGCCGCCATAGTTCAGATGCTTATTGGGTATCTTGTATGCCCTGCGTACCTGCCATTCGCCTATACTATTACTTGCAAGTTCGGTGTCATACATATCTTCAGTTTTTGCAATCAGTTTTCCGTTAAGGTAAACTTTGTCTTCGTCATCGATAATCCCTAGTGCCAGATAGAGTTCTTCGTCTTCAAGATTGCTTGATAAGGCAAAGCTGGTACGGTATGTTGCATTACCATCATATGTGAGGTAGCCTTGGTTGTCCCAAGGTCCAGGGACAAAGAGTGATTGCCAGTTGCTGGCATCATAGTCTGCGTTTGTATATTGGCGGTTGAATCCGGGCTTAAACTGCCACATACCAGCCAGATTTTGGTTCAACAGCACATCATCCTCAAAATAGCCAATTACTGCCGGACCTGAAATAATACCACCATCCAGTTGATCATTATATACCCTTATAGCAAGGATATTCTCCCCGTCGTAGTTTATAAGTGATTGAGGCAGGGAATGGAATACCGGAATGTCGTAAGCCGTTTTGTAGTCTGGAGGGAAGATTCCTGTTTGTCCAATCAGAACACCGTTTAGATATATCTCGCTTGCATCGTCAATAGCGTTAATATACAGATATATATTGTCGCTCTCTTCTATTCTGGGAATAAAGACTTTTGTACGATACCAGGCATAGCCTATGTATTGATGGTAGCCCTGATCCTGCCAGTCGCTGGGTACATAGATCTCATCCCAGTCACTGTCGTCAAAGGCCTTGGATGCCCAGGTCGGGTCATCTCCAATGTTAAACTTCCAGTCACCCTCGAGGGTGACTATTGGTTCAAGATTATATCTTTCTGTACTGTTGTACATATAGATATTACATCCTCCATTCAGTAGCAGGATTATTACCGCGGTTAGTAGAATTATTCTTTTCATATTTTAAAGTATTGCAGTTTTCTTGTTTTCATGCTTCAAAACTACAGCAGCAAGCTCTAAAACATGTTAGAATATTGTGCTCAGTTGTCACAAATTGTCACAAGTGTTCAATTAACTTATAACCAATTCCATGAACAGTGAGGATAATCCTTGGATCATTAGGGTCTTCTTCAATCTTTTGTCGAAGCCTTACAATGAAGTTGTCAATAGTACGAGAGGTAGGTTGGTAATCATCTCCCCAGACTGAGTCCAGAAGCTTGTCACGATCGACGGTTTCGTTCTTGTGATTATATAGGTAGTGGAGGATTTCAAACTCTTTGTGTGACATCTTCACATCCTTGCCATCGGTAGTAGCAGTATAGCCTGCAAAGTTTACACTAAGTTTACCAATCTGCCTGATGGTGTGTTTTTCGTTGCTGTCGCTTACACCTGCCCTGCGCAATATAGCTCTTACCCTTGCCAGCAGTTCTCTGATGCTGAAGGGTTTTGTGATATAGTCGTCTGCACCAAGTTCCAGCCCCAGAACCTTGTCAATCTCTTCTGCCTTGGCTGTCAGCAGAATTATAGCGGTCTTAATGCCTCGCGAGCGGGCAGTGCGGCACACATCAAAACCCGACATTTCTGGCATCATAACATCCAGGATGGCCAGATCGTAGTGCTTGTCAAGCAGTTTTTTGAGACCATCTGCGCCATTGGTTGCCGTATCAACGTTGTAACCTTCAAATTCGAGGTTGTCTTTCAGTCCCTGAAGCATTAGGATTTCATCCTCAACAACAAGAATATTTGCCATGATTAGTTGGATTTGCGAATTATTGGGAAATTTAATCTAAAACTTGAACCAGCACCAGGCTTACTCTGCACGCTGACACTGCCCTTATGGGCCTTCATTGTCTCGCACACTATCGAGAGGCCCAGTCCTGTGCCTTTAACTTCATTAGCAAGGTTTTGCCGTGTAACGCGGTAAAACCTGTCAAAAATATGTTTTTGATCCTTCTTTGAGATTCCAACCCCGTTGTCTTTCACCTCAATGAAGCACATACGGCCTTCAAGTCCGGTTGTGATCTCAATCTTCTTGTTTTCCCTGCTGTATTTAACTGCATTGTCTAACAGGTTGAGCAAAGCCTCACCGACTGAGACTCTGTCTGCAAGTATTTCCGGCAGATTACTGTCGGCTTTAAAGATTATGTCAGCACCATTAAAATGAGCCTGATAATTGCCTATTACTTCCTCGCAGATATTATTAAGGTTGCATACCTCGGTTTTAAACTTATACCGTCCTTTTTCCATGCGTGAGAAACTGAGAATTTTGTCAACCATTGAATTAAGCCTCTGGCTTTCTGTGTTGATGGTCTTGTAATATTCCCGGGCCTTTTCAGGAGTGTTTACTCTTCCCATTTCAAGAGTCTCGGCATACATGCTGATCAGAGCAAGCGGGGTACGGATCTCGTGCGACACGTTAGAAATAAATTCGGACTTTATCTGAGCAAGGTTTACTTCCTTCTTTACGCTGGAGTATATGAACCAAATACCTACAGCCAGTACTGCCATTACAAGCGCTGCCAGTAGCAGCCCTTCTTTGACACGTCTGGATGCAAGGTCAGCAATACTCTCGTTTTTTAGTGTGATACCTATGCTAAGGCTGGGGAAGTGCCACATTTCTCCTTCCTTGTCAAAGGTCATTTGGTCCTGCATTTCCCTGTCGCTGGTAAATAAAGATTGCCCTGATGCTTTACGGAATATGCTTATAAGAAATTTATCCCTTGCTACATCCTGAATGCGGGAATTGATATGTTGGTGAATAAACTGTCTTAGATCAAGTTCAATGAGTATCGGTACAGGTTCCCTTCCTTTGCCAACAGTAACAAAGGTCATTAAGACGCCATTAGGCGTCTCGAAGGAGTTAAACTTCCTGTAATTATTATCATGATAGTTTATAAGCTTATCAATAGTCTGGCGTTCATTTTCGAGAAGTTGTCTTACAAATGTACTGTTCCCTTCATTGCCACTGCTATAGATGGTTTGAAGTCCTGTAGAGCGGGATGTTGAATATATGGCAAGTATGGAACTGTTTTCACTAACCAGGCGTTTGATAATCGAACTGTCGGTAGGGTGCATCATCCAAACATCAATACGGCCTGCCCAGTTGGACATGATATCCTCC
>CAYNFX010000131.1:0-4651 GCA_964396555.1 uncultured Alkaliflexus sp. | reverse complement strand
AAAGAGCAGGCTACTTATAGAGAAGTTTGAAGAAGAAAATGGATCTATTCTCTGCAGGAAGCTTCTTAACGTTGACGTAAACACACCTGATGGCCTTGCTGAGGCACGTGAAAATGGTTTGTTCAGAAAGACCTGTCCGCGTTACATAGAAAGTGCATCCCTATTACTTGAATCATTTATTTTGAAGGATGTTTAATTAATTGTTAAATCACCAGTTAACAAAAAGCCGAATCCTTAACAAATAGTTGATTCTGGGTTAATGATGCAGTAAAAAGGGCTTTCTAGCTTTGTCATGGGATCATCAAAGATTCCCACCTAGTAGAAAGTCTTATGAAGAAACTCGTATTTATTACTGTAGGAATTATGCCTATGATAGCATCCTGCTTTCAGGGCAATTCGGCAAAAGATTTAGATAGTAAAACTACAATAATTGGTGCAGGAGCCTCTTTCCCGGCACCACTTATTACCGCAATGGCGGATGAATACCGAACTTATACTGACAAAAAGGTTACTGTTAATTACCAGTCTATTGGCTCTGGTGGTGGAGTAAGGCAGTTTGTCGAGCAGACAATTATGTTTGCCATGTCAGAAGCCTACCTGGAGGATGAGGTGCTTGAGTCAATTGAAACTTCCACAGGAGGAAAGGCTTTCAATATACCAATCACTCTTGCCGATGTAGTACCCATCTACAATATTCCCGGCGTTGACAAAGGGCTTGTCTTTAATTCTGATGTTCTTGCCGGTATTTTCCTCGGTAGAATTATACGCTGGGATAATCCTGAGATAAAGGAATTAAATCCCGGTGTTGACTTAGGTCCCCTCCCAATCACTGTGGTGCACCGCTCCGACGGTTCAGGGACAACAAACCTATGGACTAGTTATCTTACTCAGGTATCGGATGAATGGAAGGACCTTGTTGGTTCTGGAACCAGTGTCAGATGGCCTGTTGGTGTTGGAGGCTCAGGCAACGAGGGCGTTGCCGGAGCTGTAATGAACTCTCCCGGAGCCATAGGTTATACCAGTCTTTCCTACGCTCTCCTTAATAATATGTCTTACGGTTATTTAGTTAACTCATCGGGTAATGTTATAGAACCCGGATTCGAGTCAACAACTGAAGCTGCAAACATTGAGATCCCGGAAGATACAAGAGTTTTATTTACAAATACTTCATCTCCACGAGGTTATCCGGTAGCAGGATTTACATGGATTCTGGTTCATGAGAATCTTGATAAAAACAAGGCTGTCAAAAGTAGGGAGGAGGCTGTGGAATTAATCAGGTTCCTTGTGTGGGCGATAACCGAGGGTCAGGAGCTTGCCGAGCCTCTGGGCTACGCAAGATTACCAGAGACAGTGGTAAAGCGCGATATAGGTATGATTGCCAGGATTAAGTGGATGGGAGAGGACATTGGTCAGCAAGTTCTTGATGAGTTTGAATTGCTGGGTAACCACTCTTAAGAACTTGTAGATACAGGTAACGCATTGTAAAAGTTCCTTAACAGAGTATTATGTCAGATAGAGATTTTATTAGAGCAATCCCGGTAAGGTCAGGAGACAAATTATTTGTGAGAATCCTGGAGCTGCTTGCAGCAGTAATTGTTTTACTTACAGTAGGTCTGGCAATAATAACACTGCATGGTGGGATTGAAGCATTCAGGGAGTTTGGTCTGACCGGTTTTATAGGAGGTAAGATCTGGGATCCGGGAGTTAGCAAACAATTTGGTGCACTTCCATTTCTTGTCGGCACTGCTGTAACAAGTTTAGGAGCACTGATTATTGCATTTTTCCCGGCAGTTGCCACTGCCGTCTTTATTTCTGAATATGCTCCGGAATGGCTTGCTAAACTGGTAGATAATCTGGTAAACCTAATTGCAGCCGTCCCCAGTGTTGTAATCGGTCTATGGGGCATTTTCGTATTTGTTCCCTGGATGAGGGAAGCTGTCTACCAACCTGTATTCAACTGGGCCATGGAGCATTATCCTTCCTTGTTACCCTTGCTTGGCAATCCTGTTGGCTATGGCCTGACATCGGCTACAATAATACTTGCACTTATGATAATTCCCTTTATAGTAGCTCTTACTAAGGATGCGATTGATCAGGTGCCTGTTGAGCAACGGGAAGCTGCTTATGCCCTTGGGGCAACACGATGGGAGGTAATAAGGATGGCAGTACTTCCATATTCAAAAGGAGGTATTCTGGCAGGCAGCATACTGGGATTGGGACGTGCCTTGGGAGAGACCATGGCTGTGGCCATGCTGATAGGAAACAAAAACACTTTCCCATTTTCTTTGTTCGGGCCAGGTGCAACCATCCCTTCAGTTATAATCAGTGAGTTCAGAGAAGCTGTTAGTAGTATGCACCTGTCTTCCCTTATGGCAATAGGTTTACTGCTATTTGTTATTTCCATGCTCGTCAATATGCTGGCTGCATGGATGGGAAAGAAGGTTAGAAATGAAAGGGCATGACGAAATGATAAATGAAATGAGGAAAATAGAGGAAAAAGCATTTATATGGAGGCAGATCAGAAGCTCTGCTATGTTTGTTGTGGTTACACTTAGCACGATGCTTGTTATTGCCCCACTTGTAATAATGATAGGTTATGTCATTGTAAATGGTCTGGGTGCAATTGATGCGGATTTTTTTACTGGTGAACTGGGTTCACCTGCCAGGGCAATGGCAGGTAAGGAGACCGGACTTGGTCACACAATGATAGGAACCTTTGTTGTAGATACCCTCGCATTGATTATCTCGGCACCCATTGGAGTTGCCGCAGGCATACTATTATCTGAGTATCCTGCGCACAGGTTAAATCCCTTACTCAGGGTTATGAATGACACGCTCAACGGTATGCCTGCAATTATGAAGGGACTGCTTGCATTTGCCTTGATCGTAAGGCCAATGGGAACCTTTTCGGGATTGTCCGGGAGTGTTGCTCTTGCCATAGTGATGATTCCAATTGCAGCAAGATCTGCCGAGAGTGCATTATCTAATGTCCCCTGGGCAATCAGGGAGGCGGGATTGGCAATAGGTCTTCCCCGTTGGAGGGTTATCATGTCAGCAGTGATGCCGGCCGCAAAGAATGGACTTGTAACAGGTTTTCTGCTTGCTTTTGCAAGAGCTGCCGGTGAAGCGGCACCGCTTATGTTTACCTCTTTCGGAAGCAATTATTTGCCGGATCACTGGATGGGCTTTATTCTGGGTCCGGTTGACACTTTGCCACAGAGGCTTTATGCACTGGCTGTAAGTCCATACAAGGAATGGCATACTATGGGCTGGGGAGCAGCATTGGTACTAATGGTATTTGTTGCAGGACTATTTATACTCGCAAGGATATTAACTAATAAGAAATTACAAAATGCTTAATACTATGGTAGATGAACTAGTTGCTGAGGATACCCTCCTTCAGAATTTAACAAAGCATGAAACTGCTCCGGTTAAGTTGGAAACCAGGGATTTAAGTGTGTCCTATGGCAATAATGTGGGATTAAGCGGTGTGTCAATGCAAATTCATGACCAGAGGGTAACAGCTCTAATAGGACCTTCAGGTTGTGGAAAATCCACATTTCTGAGAGCTTTAAACAGGATGCACGAACTCAACAGGGGCGTTACTGTGTCGGGCAGAGTACTGCTCGATGGAAAGGATATTTATGGCAGGGATGTTAATCCTGTGCTGGTACGACGTCGTATCGGAATGGTATTTCAGAAGCCGACTCCTTTCCCGACAATGTCTGTATTTGACAATGTAGTGGCCGGATTGAAGTTGCAGGGTGTAAAGAACAAGAAATTCCTTTCCGAGATATGTGAAAAAGCATTGAGGCAGGCAGCACTTTTTGATGAGGTAAAGGACAGGCTTAATTCACCAGGAGGCAGTCTGTCTGGGGGGCAGCAACAAAGGTTATCAATTGCAAGAGCCCTGGCTATTGAACCGGAGGTCTTGCTTATGGATGAACCTACAAGTTCGCTAGACCCGATATCTTCAATGAAAATCGAGGAGTTGATAAAAGGCCTTAGTGACGAGTATGCGATCGTGATAGTAACACATAATCTGCAACAGGCTGCCCGTATAAGCGACAGAACTGCTTTCTTTTATATGGGAAGGTTGATAGAATATGACCGTACCTCCGATATGCTAACAAGACCATCAGATATAAGGACGGAAAACTACATCACGGGAAGGTTTGGATAATAGCCACCAGTGGAAAAATGCGAGGGCCAGGGTTAAGTTGTTAAAATAGTTATTTGTTATGTTAAATTAGTGGCCTTGCGAAAACTTGGCGTACTTCATATCTTCTCTTTTGATATGATTGACGATCCAGTCCATAATAAAATGTGTTACCTCAAAGGAAGCAGGGGCTTTACCTGAATTGTAACTTTCTAAAAAGCCCCCAATCTTTTCTGCGAAGGCCTGGTGCTCCTGCTTGTGTCTGTCGAGTTCGGGGAAACCAATCTTATTCATAAATATTTCCTCTGATCTGAAGTGAGTGGCAGCATAGTCGGCAAGCTTAGTAAGCAGGGCTGCAAGGCTTTCATTTGATGCCCCGCTCTGTACTCCCTGGTAAAAGCTGTTGAGGGCGTCAAATAATGATTTATGTTCAGCATCAATTGCAGTGTTGCTAACCGAGAATTTCTCGTTCCATTCGATTGTCATAGATTT
>CAYNFX010000130.1:0-4726 GCA_964396555.1 uncultured Alkaliflexus sp. | reverse complement strand
TCTCCTTTTATATGATTGATCAGCCAGGTCTTGAGAAAATTTGTCACTTCCAATGAGACTACAAGTCTTCCATCCTTGATACGATCATAAAACTCTTTGATCCTTCCTTCATAATAGCGATGCTTCTCCTCGTGCTCAGCCAATTTTGGATAATTGATTGATTTCATGTACTCCTCTTCGCTTGCGAAGTGGTACTTTGTGTAATCGTACATCTCTTGAATCAGAGCCAAAAGACTCTCTTTAGGTTTGTTATCCCTAAGGCCTTCATAGAAATTATTCAGGATCTGAATCCACTTCTGATGCTCTGCATCCAATTTCTCATTCTTGACTGTAAGCTCCTCTGTCCATTTTACTATCATATTCTCTCTATTTGAAGTTTGTCGCCAAAGATAAGTATTGTTTAAGCACGATTTATCTGTAGCCAATTTGATTCTGGGTAAAAAAGTATAAAATCACTAAAGGGCAGGGATGGCTATATCTTCATATACGGTAATATTCATGTTTAGCGGTTAGGCGTTTCCCACTTCTTTGTAGAAGTACACTTCAGGAGCAGCTTCTGATCTCCTGCAAAAAATTCGAAATCGCCTTCCTCAAGTATCCACTTACCGTCAATTCCTACAAAGGCAAGGTCCTGACCTTTTAGAGTAAGTGTTACTGTCTTGGTTTCACCCGGTTCGAGTTCAACCTTTTCAAAGGCCCTTAGGCGACGTGCATCAGGAACAATAGAAGCAACCATGTCTGTGCTATAAAGCAGGACAGCTTCTTTGCCCTTTATCTTACCTGTATTGGTCACGTCAACTGAAAAAACCAGTTCATCATCAGCACTAAAACTGTCTCTGTTGACCTTCATGTTACCGTACCTGAAGCTTGTATAACTTAATCCATAGCCAAAAGGCCATTGGAGAGAACGTGAAGCATTGTAATTGTATGCTCCTTCCATGGTACTGGATTCTTCGCTGACTTTATAGTCGTAAGTTGTGAGTGAGTTGACCTCCAAAGGATAGGTAAAGGGGAGTTTTGCACTAAAGTTGGCCTCTCCGATTAAAAGGTTGGCAAAAGCATCACCACCGGCATTGCCCGGTAGTAGGGTAGTTACTATCGCCGATGCAAGGGGCTCAATATCCTTGATAATGCGAGGGCGTCCCTGGTTAAGCACAAGTACTATCGGCTTTCCAGTATTTGCAAGCGCTTTTACCAATGCCCTCTGATTATCTGACATAGTAAGATCTGTAAGGTTACCAGGAGTCTCGCAATATGAGTTCTCCCCTACGCACACCACAATAACATCGACCTTGGATGCTGCGGCAACAGCCTTACCAATTTCAGGTGTGTTCTCTTCCCACCAGTTGCCTCTTTCCTTATATGTTACACCAGGCTCATAGCTGATATTACCGGCACCAAATTTAGCAGCAAGACCTTCCAGCAACGTGTTGTATTCACCAGTAAAGATATCTGTCCTTTCACCCTGCCATGTATAAGTCCATCCTCCGTTAAGAGTACGCATTGAGTTGGCATTGGGACCAGTAACCAGTATCTTGGTGCCCTTTGCAAGTGGAAGAATGTTATCCTTATTTTTTAGCAGAATCATTGACTCCTCAGCAGCTTTCACAGCAACATTATAATACTCAGCACTACCAAAGAGTGGATAGGACTTCGGATCATGTAAGGACTCTTCAAACAATCCAAGGCGGATCTTAAGTCTTAGGACCCTCCTTACTGCATCATCAATACGTTCCATGCTTACTTCACCTTCATCAACAAGTTCTTTAAGCAGAACGCAAAAATCCCAGTTGTAAGGATCCATAGACATATCTATACCAGCATTTATAGCCAACTTAATAGCTTCCTTCTTATTTGCAGCAATCTTTTCACGTGTGTACAAATTATTGATATCAGCCCAGTCTGTTACAATAAGACCGTCCCAGTTTAGCTCTTCCTTTAGCCATTGCGTAAGCAATTGGTAGTTTGCATGAACAGGAACTCCGTTTACGCTTCCGGAATTTACCATTATAGACAGGGCCCCTGCTTGTATTGATGCCAGATAGGGGGCAAAATGCTTATCACGAAGGTCGCTTGGGCTAATAATAGCAGGCGTACGATCCTTCCCTGAGATGGGAACTCCGTATCCCATATAGTGCTTAACACAAACGGCAATGTTTTCTCTGCCTACATGATTAGGGTCTGCTCCCTGCATTCCAAGTGTGGCAACTCGTCCCATCTCAGCATTCACGAAAGCATCCTCTCCATAGTTCTCCCACAACCTGGACCAGCGTGGATCACGTCCCAAATCAAGTGTCGGATTGAATGTCCAAGGCACACTGCTGGCTCTTGTCTCATACGCGGTAATTATTGCGGCCTCATGTACCAGTTCCCTGTTAAATGAAGCAGCCATATTGATAGGCTGAGGAAACATGGTGGCTCCCATAGTGTAGGAAGCTCCGTGATTCTGATCCAGTCCGTAAAGGCAGGGTATACCAATTGCATCAATAGACTTCTGTTGTAATACTGATATAATCTCATTCCAACGTTCCGGAGTCTGGGCTACACCGGGAATATTTAGGATGGATCCAACCTTGTACTTTACAATTACTGAATCCAGTATGGCTTCATCAAATTTAAAAGTACCAGCTCTTCTGGCTTCTCTATCCCACATTACGTCAATAGACAGCTGAGTCATCTGGCCTATCTTTTCATCAAGGGTCATGTTACTAAAAAGGTCCTCAACCTTTCTCTCAATTTCAGCATCCTTCTTTATAGCAGGTGCCGCTTCGGGCTTAGGGTTACATGCAAACATAATCAGCGATGCACTAACGATTAATAAGTGATGTGGTCTCATAGCATGAAATTATTATAGTATTATCATGGTGTTACTAGTGAAGTCCTGCAAGGGTATGTAACCTTTTAAGTAAAACACTTGCTTTCACAGGTTTTGTAAGGTACTCGTTACATCCTGCCTCAATTGCAGACTGTTCATCTCCTGCCATAGCATAGGCAGACTGTCCTATAATCCAGACCTTACTTCCTAAAGCCCTTATCTGACGTGCAACATCTAGTCCATTGATATCAGGCAGCCTTATGTCAAGCAATATTACTTCAGGACTAAAAGCTTTGAATAATTCAAAAGCCTCCTTACCGTTTGGAGCCATATAAAGATTAAAGTCAGGTTCACGAAGCACTTCCTTATAATACAATTGGTTGACCGGATCGTCTTCGACAAGAAGAATTGACAAGCGACCTGTACTTATAGCCCCATCCCCGGCGTTCTTATCTTCAGCTACACTTCCATGGGTATCTATCTTCAATGGCAGAGTAAATTCAAAACATGAACCTTCACCGGGATTAGAATCAAGCCTAATACTGCCGCCCATCAAATTAAGCAAACTCTGGACAATGGCAAGTCCCAGTCCGGTACCTCCGTAACGTCTGGATATAGTGTCGTCCTCCTGAGCAAAACGTTTGAAAATAATCGCCTGCTTATCTCTGGGAATACCCTTGCCCGTATCCGACACAAAAAATGTTATCTCAGATTCGCTGATTGATCTGATACCGAATGCAATCTCTCCCTTGTCGCTAAACTTAAGAGCATTATCAAGAAGGTTAGTAAAGATCTGAGTAAGACGAGTCTCATCACCGGTAACTACCATAGTAGCCAAGGGATACTTAGTCCTGAGATTAATATCTTTATTAACATCTTCTATCCGCTTCTGATATATAAGCTCCAAAGAATTAAGCGTCATCAAAAGATTGAACTCCCTCTTTTCAATTGTCATCTGACCGGCATCCAACTTTGAGATATCAAGGATGTCGTTTATCAGTTGCATAAGGTTATTCGCACTTCGCTCTATTATTGCAGCATACTCCTTCCGCTTGTCAGGAGGGGGCAAATCCTCCGGATCCTCTGTTGTAAGAAGGCTGGTAAAACCAAGGATACCGTTTAGTGGCGTACGAATCTCATGACTCATATTTGCCATAAAGGCCGACTTCAGCTGATCACTTTCCTCAGCCTTTTCCTTGGCCTTGACAAGATCCTCGACCAATTGCTTTTTATCAGTTATGTCATGGATAACAGCATATAGATATCCCTCATCAAAAACGTCAACCCGGCTTGAAAATATCTCAACATCCCTTATCCTACCATCAGCAAGGCGATGCTTCACCTCTATATGATTAAGGAAACCCTCCTTAACCTTTTTCATCATTTCAATAATGTCGTCCCTTTCCATAACATTGATCTGGTGGACGTACATATTATTGAGTTCAGTTATACTCCAACCGTAAAACTCGGCAGCGGCCTTGTTGGCCGACATTATCCTGCCAGAATCTGGATCTAACAGCATATGAATAGCCGAATGGTTTTCAAACAGCTTCCTAAACTTATGCTCGCTCTTCTCAAGTCGTTCCCTGGCTTCAATAGATTCGGTTACATCCTGTATGGTACCCAGCATCGCAAATGCCTTCCCCTTGCTATCATACCTTAAGATACCATAACCATGAACCCACCTCACTTTTCCATCCGACTTGCGAATGATCCTGTATTCCTTGTCGAAACTCTCATTAACACCATTAGCAACTTCTAAAAAATAGCTATATACTTCCTCCCTTTGTTCAGGGTCTAATAACCCGAACCATGCATCAGGATCTTTTGGGAAATTCTCATCTACCCCTACAATGTCATTCAGCACAGCTGATGATTTCCACTCCCTGGTTGTAAGGTCCAGCAAAAAAG
>CAYNFX010000129.1:0-4730 GCA_964396555.1 uncultured Alkaliflexus sp. | reverse complement strand
CCTTTATCCGTGGACGAAGTCTGTCAGATGTGTATTTTATTGTTGACGAAGCACAAAACCTGACCCCGCATGAGGTGAAGACTATTATTACCCGTGCAGGTGAAAATACCAAGATTGTGTTCACAGGCGACATACATCAGATCGATACTCCTTACCTGGATATGCAGTCCAATGGCCTCGCATACCTGACAGATAAGATGAATGGACAGGATGTATTTGCCCACGTCAACCTAATCAAGGGTGAAAGAAGCTACCTGGCAGAATTGGCATCCAACCTGCTATAAGGTGCAAAAAGTTCGCGGTGTAACCAATCCCCGGGTTTATGGTAGAGCATTTAAAGGCAGAATAACAACACGGATCTCACAAGTTTATAAACTGCGGCTTTTACAAAAATGAATACCGGAATGAATTTAGAACCTACGGTAATATACAGGGGTACCCGTTCAGACGGGTAGCCCTCTTTTTATTATCTTTGTGTTTTAAACCACAAAAAGAGATGGCGATAGACCACAAAGATATTTGCCTTAAGGTTGCCGGACTCGCTCAGGACGCCGGCAGGGCCCTGAAGGCCGCCCGCGCCAAAGAGGCCCCTAAGAAAGAATCAAAAGGCAGGAATGACTTCGTTACCAAGTTTGATAAACAAACTGAAGAAAGACTGGTCAGGGAACTATCAGAACTACTCCCATCTTCAGGCTTTGTAGCTGAGGAAAACAGTTCGGACAAAAAGGGAAGCATCTACAACTGGATTATCGATCCCATAGACGGAACAACAAACTTCATCCACGGGCTCTTTCCCTATGCCATTAGCATTGCACTGCAGGAAAAAGACCAGATAGTTGTCGGTGTGGTTTATGAAGCCGGACTTGACGAGTGTTTCTATGCATGGAAAGAAGGTGGGGCTTACCTTAATGGTGATAAGATTGCAGTATCTAAAGCTGCAACAGTGGCAGACAGTCTTATTGCAACTGGTTTTCCTTACACCAACTTCTCGCAGATGAACGAGTTTATCGACTCGCTCAACTACTTAATGAAAAACAGCCATGGGATGCGACGTTTAGGCTCAGCAGCTGCCGACCTCGTCTATGTGGCATGCGGAAGGGTGGATGCCTTTTATGAATATGACCTCAAGCCATGGGATGTAGCAGCAGGCGCATTTATAGTGCAGGAAGCAGGGGGTAAAGTTTCCGACTTTACAGGAGGAACCAATTATCTTTATGGAAGGCAGATAATAGCCACTAATGCTCTGGTCTTTGATGAAATGTTTTCAGTAGTTAGCAGGTTCCTTAAATGACAGATAAAAAAGAAAAGAAATCAATTGGCTTTCAGATAGGCTATCCCTTCCTATGGCTTGTAGGTCACCTGCCTCTGTGGGTGCTATATCGCCTGTCTGACTTTCTGTTTGTTATAATGCTTATTGTAGGCTACAGGCGAAAAGTTGTAACCCGTAATCTTCGAAACTCCTTCCCCGAAAAGTCTTCAGCCCAGATACGCAGGATAAGGATACGCTTTTACCGTCATTTCTGCGACCTTTTAGTGGAAACCATTTCCTTAATTGGTATAGATATCAGCAAGATTCAAAGCCGGGTGAAGGTTGTCAACCCTGAACTTATGGAAGAACTGCTTAATGAGGGCAACAATATAATCGCAGTGCTCGGCCACTATTGCAACTGGGAATGGACACCGGCGGTCAGCATGGCTTATAAAAATGTGGTCTCAATGTCGGTATACCGCCCTCTCAAGAATAAGGAGTTTAACAAACTGATGCTCAATATGCGCAGCAGATTTGGCTCGATCAACCTGCCCCTCAATTCGGTAACCCGTGAGATAGTAAAACTAAGGCAGCAGGGCAAGCAGTATGTTATTGGACTTATATCCGACCAGAGTCCGTCGAAATTTGAACTAAACTACTGGACATCATTTCTAAATCAAAATACTGCAATAATCCTGGGTCCTGAAAAGATGGCCAGGCTCAGCAAATCAAAAGTTGTATACTGGCATATTGTCAAGACAGGCAGGGGTCATTATCAGATGACATACATCCCCTACCCGGGCGATGTAGCTGCTTCTGCCGAATATGATATAACCGAATGGCATGTAAAGTTGCTTGAAGGTCAGGTAATGGATGCTCCGGAATACTGGCTATGGTCGCACAAGAGGTGGAAATACTCACATCTTTACAAACCGGCAGGCTCATGACGCTGGATGTTGTGATACTCAACTGGAATGGCAGGAAACTGCTTGAGACACTGTTACCCAAGGTTGCGGAGCGCTCTGCTATTGATGGCGTCATTGTTGTTGTGGCTGATAATGGCTCTGATGACGATTCAGTGGAATGGACAAAAACCAATATGCCAAGTGTAAAGGTTATCGAACTAAGGCAAAACTATGGTTTTGCCGAGGGCTACAACAGGACATTGGCTCTCCTGGAAAGTGACTATTGTTTGCTATTAAATTCCGATGTGGAGCCTGCAGAAAACTGGCTTCCTCCACTTATACGGGTTATGAACGAGAATCCGTCAGTAGCAGCTGTTACCCCAAAAATAAAAGACTACAACCAAAGAAACAGTTTCGAATATGCAGGCGCTGCCGGTGGGTATATCGACAAACTGGGTTATACCTTTTGCCGAGGCAGGATCTTTGACCATATCGAGGAAGACAGAGGCCAGTACGAAACTCCCGGCAAGGTATTTTGGGGTAGCGGTGCAGCTCTCCTGGTACGTCGCAAATTATTCCTGGAAAGTGGCGGATTTGACAGCCATTTCATTGCTCATATGGAAGAGGTGGACTGGTGCTGGAGAATTAAGAACAGAGGCTATGAAGTCATGTATGAACCATCTTCAGAGGTGTACCACATTGGAGGCGGAAGCCTTAATTATGGTAATCCCAGAAAGACCTACCTGAATTTCCGCAATAATCTGTATCTTATAATTAAAAATCAATACGGTACAAATGCTTGGCTGATTATTGCAGCCCGTTTCGTACTGGACTTTGTGGCATTGCTAAACTTCCTTTTTAAAGGCGAAGGTCAACATGCAGCAGCAATATCCAAAGCACATAGGAACTTTATTAGAGATGCCGGCAGATATAGAGCAATTCGCAAACAGCTGATGAAATCCGTGACAGTCAGGCAACATCCGGAACAATACAGTGGCTCTGTTGTCCTTGACTACTTTATGAAAGGCAAAAAGGAATTCAAAACTCTAAAGTTTAATCCTGATACTAGGTAACCCAACCTTGTATCAAATAAGTCCTCAAATGAAGATTTTTGAGGCCTACCGCTTATAATTACAAGTATGAACCTCTTCAGGTGGGCACTTAAGCACGTGCATTAGATTTTCCTAAATTCTTCGCAGGAAGAATTACTTACAGGTACTGCATAGCCAACTCCAGGCGATTGGACCTGCTTCCCTTAAGTAAAATAAGTTTGTCTTCAGGAACACTTTTCTTTAGATGTTCGAGGAGTGCCTCTGTTGAATCGAAATGAAGCCACTGCCGTGGGACAGGTCCTAAAGCATCAAACTCAGGTCCGATCATATAGCATTCCCCTTTAAACTCTGCCCGAAGCCAGTCGACAAGAAGCTGATGCTCATTTCTACTCTCATCTCCGAGTTCCTTCATCCCTCCAAGTATCAACAGCTTTCCATCTCCCTTCATTGCAAGAAAATTGTCAATGGCTACCTTCATGCTAGATGGATTGGCGTTATAGGCATCAAGGACAACCCGGTTACGACCAGTTTCCACCATCTGCGAGCGATGGTTTTCCGGCATATAGGTCTCGAGCGCCCGATTGATACCATCATAACAGATACCAAAGAAAATACCCACTGTAATAGCAGCCAGCGCATTCTCAAGATTATAAAGCCCCGTCAATTGGGTTCTTACCTTGTAACTTACCTCATCACTATTCTTTATCCACGAAAAGCTAAGAAAGGGATCTGCAACAGCATCCCAAGCCATGATATTGGAATTCGTACCATAGCCAAGAGCCACATGACAAGATCCTATAACCGACCTCAGCACTTCATTATCCATATTCACAAATGCCTGTCCACCGCTGGTACCAAGAAAGTTATATAGCTCAGCTTTAGCTTTCTTCACACCTTCAAAAGAACCAAACCCTTCAAGATGAGCCTTACCAATATTCGTTATCAATCCAAAATCAGGCCTGGATAGTTCACACAGAAATTTTATCTCCCCAGGGTGGTTGGCCCCCATCTCAAGAACCAGCAATTCGGTATCCTCAGGCATTGCTAGAATAGTAAGCGGCACCCCGATATGATTGTTTAGGTTTCCCTGAGTGTACCATACCTTCATCTCAGTGCTCAGAACAGCAGCAATCAATTCCTTGGTAGTGGTTTTACCATTACTACCGGTTATTGCTACAATCCTTATCCCTGTTCTTTTTCTGTGCATTGAAGCCAGTTTCTGCAATGCTTCCAATACATCAGGTACAAAAAAAGCACCTTTTGTGCCAATAAACTCAGGCCTGTCGGTAACAGCCAGAGAACAACCAGCAGTCAAGGCATCCATAACAAAATCATTGCCATCAAAATTGGCCCCCTTTAGCGCAAAATATACAGCACCGGGTTCAACTTTACGACTGTCAGTGATAACCTTTCTGGATTCTAGATAGTGTTGATAAAGCTGGTCCATCTATAGGGTATTATGTACTGGTAAAAATGCAAAAAAGCCGGCGAAAACCGGCTTTTTCTTAATGTTTTAAATAAGCT
>CAYNFX010000128.1:2129-4754 GCA_964396555.1 uncultured Alkaliflexus sp. | reverse complement strand
TGTCGATTATTTATGCGAAGGTGTAGGATGGGTTCAAAGGCTCCATTACAAAGGAGATCATTTGTATAGAAAGCGCACTCTGAAGGATTATCACGTTAAGAAATAAAAAACCTCTCATCAACCAATTTACAGGGCTCATACTTCACCAAGGTTTTGCATTCACATGATTCATTTATATGGTAGCCATCTGCTGTGGGGCAGATCTTTTTCGTGTAGTACAGTTAAAAGTCCATTCATAATTGTCCACTTCAAAACAAAACCCCGGCATCGAACTTCGAGCCGGGGTTTTTTATATTACTCAGTGTCTTAATTACAATTCCAGATCCACATTGTGGAGCTCGTTCCAGGGCAGACCGTGTTTGTTAAGTTCAGCCATAAACGGATCGGGATCAAACTCTTCTACGTTGAATACACCGGGCTTCTTCCAAAGTCCCTTCAAGTACATCATAGCACCTATCATACAGGGGACTCCGGTAGTGTAGCTTACTGCCTGTGTGCCGGTTTCCTGATAAGCCACCTCGTGGCTGCAGTTGTTGTAAACGTAATAGGTCTTTTCCTTACCGTCTTTCACACCTTTGATGCGGCAGCCGATAGAGGTCCATCCCTTGTAGTTTTCTCCAAGATCGCCGGGGTTGGGCAATACTGCCTTCAGGAACTGGATAGGCACTATCTCTACTCCATTGTAAACAATTGGATCTATCCTTGCCATACCAATATTTTGAATTACCCTAAGGTGTGTCAGATATTCCTGACCAAAGGTCATCCAGAATCTTGCCCTCTTGATTGTCGGGAAGTTCTTGACTATTGACTCAAGCTCTTCGTGATAGATAAGGTATGATTCCTTAGGACCAATCTCAGGATAGTTCAACGGTTTATGTATCTCATGTGGCTCAGTATAGACCCACTTACCGTTTTCCCAGTACTTACCCTTCTGTGTTACTTCGCGGATATTGATTTCAGGGTTGAAATTAGTTGCAAAGGGCTTACCATGATCGCCTGCGTTGCAGTCAACAATGTCGAGATAGTGAATCTCATCGAAATGGTGCTTCGCTGCATAAGCAGTATAGATATTGGTAACTCCGGGGTCAAATCCGCAGCCCAGAATTGCAGTGATGCCGGACTTCTTGAACTTGTCCTGATACGCCCACTGCCATTTATATTCAAATTTGGCTTCATCCTTGGGCTCATAGTTGGCCGTGTCAAGGTAAGCTACTCCAGTCTCAAGACAGGCATCCATTATAGTCAGATCCTGATAGGGGAGTGCAACGTTGACTACTAAGTCAGGTTTGAAACTTCTTATCAGTTCTACCAGTTCAGATACGTTATCAGCATCAACCTGTGCGGTCTTAATCCGGTTGCCACCAATCTGGGCGGCAATGGCGTCGCACTTGCTCTTGGTGCGACTGGCCAGCATTATGTCACTGAATACTTCAGGCAAACCCGCCATCTTATGCACAACTACGGTGCCTACACCTCCAGCGCCAATAACTAATACTTTACCCATTTCCAATTTTTAGTTTATCTATTTGGTTTGTTTAATTTGAAGCCGCAAAGAAAATGAAATTTGCGGAACTTACTAAAAATAATTGTTTTGAAGCTACTATCCTAGTTTTTCCTGAAAATTACAAACACCGGCAGGTGGTCGCTAAAGCCTCCATGGTGATTATTTCCAACATAGGTGCGCCATGTGTAACCCTTGTAATCTCCGCTTTGCTGCAACAAAAATTCTCGTTTGAATACAGCTGCTGTGTGGTAATACACGCTGCCTTCTCCCTTGTTGAGGAAGGCAGGACTGAGTATGATCTGGTCAAATAGGTTCCACTGTCCATTGTAAGGCAAGCTGCCCTGACCGCTCTCAAACATGCCGGCCATAGGGTTGAAGAGTTCGCCCTCAGCTGGGTTTGGAGTCTTTACGGCTCTCAGGATGTCAACGATGCTCTCGTCGGTGGGGTCGTCGTTGAAGTCTCCCATCATCATAATTCTGGCATTGGGATCTTCCTGTAACAGTGAGTCGACAATCCATCTGGTAAGTTGTGCTGCTTTTTCCCTGAATGGGGAGTTATTGCCTGCATCCGAACTCCTGCGTGCTGGCCAGTGGTTGACAATCACATGCACTTCGTCACCAAGCAGCAATCCCTTCACTACAAGCTGGTCGCGGGTAGCAAATTTTTGTCCGCTCTGTGGGTCAGTCAGTTCAAGGCTGTATTTGTGACTATCAATAAGTTCGAATTCCCCAGGCCTGTATATCAACGCTACATCGATACCTCTGGCATCGGGTGAGTCATAATGAACGATACCATAATTGAATTCTTTCAGAACATCTGAGTTTACAAGGTCTTCCAGTACGCCTCTGTTTTCAACCTCACACAAGCCAATCATCGCAGGTGCCCTGTACTCGCTTGCTATACGCGAAATCACCAGACCAATATTCCTAATCTTGTTCTCATACTTGTCCTGAGACCACTCCTTCGCACTGTTTGGCAAGAACTCCTCGTCATTGATCGCGGGGTCATCTACTGTATCAAAGAGGTTCTCGACGTTGTATGAAACTACCAGGGCTTCCCTGCCACCATACTTCTCATCTTCTCCCGGGCAAGAGGTCAGGGATACCAGCAAAAATGCCAA
>CAYNFX010000128.1:0-2029 GCA_964396555.1 uncultured Alkaliflexus sp. | reverse complement strand
TAAAGTAAATTCAATGTCACTTGCGTGGAAACGCGGCTCATCTCTGATGGCTATCTGCACCATCTCCAGACGCTGGTCCTCGGGGACCAGCGATCCTGCGTCCTTAAGGGGGTTATGCGGACTTACGATAAACCACAGTTCGTCGAGTCCCTCGTATTCGAGCATGTAGTTTGCAATTGCCAGATGCCCGATATGAGGGGGATTGAAAGAGCCAGAAAGTATTCCGGTCTTTTTCATCTTCCCGGTGTTCATTTGAGAAAATTTCTTACCAGAGCTTCAGTTTCCTGACAAGCCTTGGCAAGGTCATCATTAGTTATAATCTTGTCGAAAAGGGGTGCGTATTCGAGTTCCTGTTCTGCCTTAGCAATACGCTTGGCTATGGTCTCGGCAGAGTCTGTGCCTCTGCCTTCAAGCCTTTTGCGAAGCTCTTCTACAGAGGGGGCTTTGATAAAGACCGAGAGGGCCTTGTCGCCATAGTACTTCTTGATATTGACGCCACCCACTACATCAACGTCAAAGATTACATTGCTGCCGGAGTTGAATATTCTTTCAACCTCACTTTTCAGGGTGCCGTAATAAACTCCTGAATAGACTTCTTCCCACTCAAGGAAATCGCCTTTGTCAATTCTCTCCCTGAAGGTGTCCTTGTCCAGGAAATAGTAGTCCACCCCATCCTTCTCGTTACCGCGGGGACTACGAGATGTGGCCGAAATGCTGAAGGAAAGGTTGAGCCCCTTAGCCAGCAGGTGTTTTACTATGGTGGTCTTGCCCGATCCTGAGGGGGCAGAGAATATTATCAGCTTTCCAGACATCTTACGCGCTTGTTATAGTACGTTGAGCAATTGTTCTTTGATCTTCTCGAGCTCATCCTTCATCTGGATTACCAGTTTCTGGATATCGCTGTCGTTGGCCTTGGAGCCGAGGGTATTGATCTCCCTGCCGATCTCCTGGGTAATGAAGCCAAGTTTCTTGCCGACCTGATCATCCTCGGCTATGGTTTCCCTGAAATATGCGATATGGTTTCTGAGTCTTACCTTTTCCTCGGTAACATCGAGTTTTTCGAGGTAGTAGATCAATTCCTGCTCGAATCGGTTTTGGTCAATGGTGCGATCCGCAAGTTCGTCGAGCGATTCCCTGATCCTGCCCCTGATCCTGTTTATACGAGCCTTCTCGTATTTTTCAGTATCCTGGCTGAGGCTCTCGATAAGGTCTATGCGGTGCATGATATCTTCATACAGGGCGGCACCTTCCTGGATACGAAACTGCTTCATGGCTTCCAGGGCCTCGAGAATGCCGTTTCTTACCACTCTCCATTCGTCTTCGTCAACTTCGGTCTGTTCAACCTTCATTGTTTCAGGGAGATACAGTATAGTGCGGATAAAGTCAGTGCTTTCGTTGATGCCAAGGTTTTCGGATATTGACTTGAGTCGCTTGTAATAATGCTCGAAGATCTGCTCGTTGATCTGAGGTATTTTGTCGGGTACAGCTGACTCAACAGAGATTGTGAGATCTACCTTGCCTCGCTGAACTTCTGCAGCAAACAGGTTGCGGATATCAAATTCCCTGTTCCTGTATATCTGGGGCGTTCTCATGTTGAGGTCAAGCTGCTTGCTGTTCAGAGACTTTATCTCAATATCGACTTTCTTGTCCGGTAGTTCACAACTGTACTTACCGAAGCCTGTCATTGATCTTATCATCGACTTGTGTTTTAATCAGACTGCTAATTTACTCTTTATTGAGGAGAAATGATGATTTTTTGAACAAAACCGGAGAGCGCTTGGTTTATAGAGGGATAATTGGGATGTTGAAAAAATATGGGACGGTATTCAATAAAAGATCTTGAGAAAATTTCGGGCATTAAGGCACATACTATTCGTATGTGGGAGCGGAGGTACCAACTGATAAGGCCGCAAAGGACGGACACCAATATCAGGTATTATTCAGATTGTGAGCTGCGACGCTTGCTCAATATAGCTATCCTGAATCATAACGGCATTAAGGTTTCACATATTGCTGAAATGTCTGATGA
>CAYNFX010000127.1:2839-4845 GCA_964396555.1 uncultured Alkaliflexus sp. | reverse complement strand
AAGAACCCTCTTGATGTTTTTGGCAGCACCTGCACTGCATATCTCGTTGGCCACGAAGTAAACTTCTGACCTGTTGCAGGTCGAAAGAAACACAAGTTCCTTAAAGAAACCCGTGCCAATGAGGGCTTCACTTACCGCATCAAGCTCATCTGCTGCAAAAGCCATTTTCTCACGGATATTTACCGGTGCAGACTTATGACTGATCCCTAAAACTCCTATCATGATAATTTTTTCACTTTTTACAAGCTGACACCCCGGCTCAACACACTATTTGCGGCGCTTGAACGCCGGGGCCTCTGGTAAATTCAAACCTTAAAAATAAGCAATTTTGGCGAGCCTTGCCTTGTAATTGATGCTATTATTTCCCTCAAATGTTCAAACCGGGATTTAAACTTTTTTAAATTTGTCCATCAATCAATCCAAAAAAAATACACCTAATCTATGAACAAGATCAGAGTAGCAGTAGTTGGCTATGGCAACATAGGTCGCTATTCAATTGATGCAGTAAATGCTGCGCCTGACATGGAACTGGCGGGAGTTGTACGCCGCTCAGTAGCGGCTGATATGCCGGCAGAACTGGAACATGTAAAGGTAGTGAGTGATATTTCCGAATTAGGCAAGGTTGACGTAGCCGTGCTTTGCTCACCTTCCAGAAGCATCCCGGAGGTGGCCTCAAAGATCCTCTCCAAAGGAATTTCAACAGTTGACAGTTTCGATATTCACGGCGATGCGCTGATGAAACTTCGCAGTGACCTTGACGAACTAGGCAAAAAACATAAGGCGGCTTCTATTATTTCTGCCGGCTGGGATCCGGGTTCCGACTCTGTGGTTCGATGCCTTCTGAAAGCTATGGCTCCCAAAGGCATTACCTACACTAACTTCGGTCCCGGAATGAGCATGGGACACTCTGTTGTTGCCAAAGGCAAGAAAGGTGTAAAGGACGCCCTCTCAATGACAATTCCAGTAGGTACCGGAATTCACCGCAGGATGGTTTACGTTGAACTCGAACCAGGTGCCAATTTTGAAGCTGTAAAAAATGAAATAAAATCCGACTCATACTTTTGCCATGACGAGACCCACGTTATGCTGGTACCCAGTGTCGATGAACTGAAGGATATGGGACACGGTGTGCTTATTGAGCACAAGGGTGTTTCAGGAAAGACACAAAATCAGCTGTTTGAATTCAGGATGAAGATCAATAACCCCGCTCTGACAGCTCAGATACTTGTATCATGCGCCCGTGCAGTACTAAGGCAAAGGCCCGGTGCCTATACAATGCCTGAAATTGCACCAATCGACTACCTGTATGGTGATAGGGAAATCATACTAAGGGGTTTGGTTTAAAATAAAAAGGGGCGCTGCAAAGCGCCCCTTTTTGCTCATAGTCAAAATTATAATTATTTCCTCACCAGTTCTTCAACAATTTGCATTGTATCCTGAGCAATTACAAGTTCCTCATTGGTTGGAACAACCATTACTTTAACCTTTGCTCCATCCTTAGAGATAATAGCTTCCTTGCTTCTGAGTTTCTTGTTCTTTGCAGGATCCACTTCAACACCGATAAACTCAAGTCCTTGGCAGATTGAAGCACGGGTATCGTCTCCATTTTCACCCACGCCACCGGTAAAGATAACCACGTCAACACCACCCATTGCAGCAGCGTAGCTTCCTATATATTTCTTCACCCTGTAGGTGTACATTTCCATACCGATCTTGGCCAGCTCGTCACCCTTCTCGATGGCGGACTCAATCTCACGCATGTCAGAAGAGATACCGGTTACACCCAACATACCACTGTGCTTGTTGAACAATACACTGGCTGACTTGGTGCCGATCATTTCCTTTTCCATGATATAGGTAACAGCACCCACGTCAAGGTCACCGCTACGGGTACCCATCATCAGACCTTCAAGCGGGGTAAAACCCATTGAAGTATCGATTGACTTACCTCCCATGATGGCTGCTATTGAAGCACCATTACCAAGGTGGCAGGATATAATGCGCAG
>CAYNFX010000127.1:0-2739 GCA_964396555.1 uncultured Alkaliflexus sp. | reverse complement strand
GTCATTACACCAAGTATGTAGTCGATACCTGTTGCATGGTCCATGATTTCACCTTCGAGCAGTACCTTTTCACCGTTTTCCTTTTCGTGTTTGAGGAAGGAACCCTTAAGACCGACCTTTTCGACCCCTCCCTTGGCCATGACACTCCAGTTGTTGGAGTCCATGCTAAAAAGCTGGTACTTAATGGATGAACTTCCGCAGTTCAGTACTAATATCTTCATTTTATACTATCTTCTGTGTATTGATTATAAATTCCTTTCTGAAGGCTAATCAGCTCAGGCGGCGGCCTTCGCTGTCATATTTATAGAAACCTTCGCCTGTCTGTACTCCATGTCTTTTAGCCCTAACCATTCTCTTGATAATCGGAGCAGCCTTGTACTTAGAATCGCCAAACTCTTCAAAAAGGTTATCCATCCATTTAATGACTTTGTTCAGACCAATAATATCAGCCATGTGGAAAGGTCCGAATCTCATACCGAGACCTATTACCATGGTCTTGTCTATATCCTCCATTTTTGCAACGCCTTCCATAAGGGCCTGGCATGCTTCATTTAGCAGGGTCACATAGAGACGTACACTGATCAGACCAGCTGATTCTTCAACCGGAATAACATCCCTGTTGATCAGTTTCACAAAGGTGCAAACCTTGTTGTAAACATCATCAGTGGTATAGAGTCCCTTTACGACCTCAATGATCTTAGCTTCAGAGGATGTAACAAAGAAGTGCAGGCTTACGCATCTGTCGCGGTAAACCAGTTCGGAAGCCAATTCAGAGATTACAATTGTTGTTGCGTTGGTAGCAATGATTGCATCGCGGTCAACAACAGCCTCAATGGCCTTGAAAACCTCTTTGCGTTGGTCAATGCTGCGACGTCCTGTCTTCTCATCCGAACGGATGGCTTCAATAACAAAATCACAACCTGCAAGGTCCTTGTAATCAAGGGACCCTCGGATGCGACTCATAATAGCTCTCTTTTCACTAACTGTCAAACCCCAGTTTTCAATACGCTGATCAAGCTCCTTGCTGATCCCTTGGATTGCGCTCTCAATCTTCTCGAGGCTGAGTTCAATAAAGACAACCTCCATACCATGCCAGGATGCTATTCTGGCAATGCTTTGTCCTTCCTTACCGCAACCCACGACACCTATTTTGGAGAAAAGCGTCTTCTCACGCTTCTTATTGCTCAGTGCATATTTCTCAATGGGTTCAACTACAATTTCTGCCATATATCTATATATGTTTTGTTTAAGTCACTCTGCTTATTTCAAGCCTAAAGCCTGATTGCAAGTTATTGCCACCAGGTTGACGATATCGCTGACCGAACAACCTCTTGAAAGGTCGTTGATAGGTGCTGCCATACCTTGCAGGATGGGGCCGATAGCCTCAGCATGTGCAAGGCGCTGAACCAGCTTGTAGCAAATATTTCCTGATTGAAGATCAGGAAATACAAGAACATTAGCCTTTCCTGCGATCTCACTTTCCGAAGCCTTCTTCTTACCAATAACCTCAATAATTGAAGCATCAGCCTGCAGTTCACCGTCAATCTTAAGATCAGGACGCATTGCCTTTGCCTTTTCTGTTGCCTCAATAACCTTGTCAACAAGAGCGTGCTTGGCACTACCCTTGGTAGAAAAGCTCAGCAATGAGACGCGGGGATCGATACCTGCTATGCTTTTTGCAGTGATAGCAGAAGATACGGCAATTTCTGCAAGTTGTAAAGCATCCGGATCAGGATTTACAGCACAGTCGGCAAATATCATAATGCCGTTGTCACCAAATTCCTTATCCTTAAGAATCATAATAAAAGCACCGGAAACTACACTGATGCCCGGAAGTGTCTTTACAATCTGGAATGCAGGACGCAGTACGTCACCAGTAGCATTTTCAGCACCAGAAACCTCACCATCAGCATCGCCATTCTTGATCATCAGGGGGCCAAGATACAGAGGATCCCTCACCAGCTTGGCAGCCTGTTCCATTGTCAGGCCTTTGCTCTTACGCAGTTCATACAGAAACTGGGTATAAGCCTCAAGTTTTTCGTGGTTGTCTGGATCAACAATTTTAGCCTTATCAATATTCTTGAGGGTAAAAGCAGTAGCCGACTTTTTGATTTCGTCGGGGTTACCTATAAGGATGATTTCAGCAAAACCTTCAGCTAAAATTACATCAGCAGCTTTAAGCGTACGCTCCTCCAGTCCCTCTGGCAATACTATCCTTGCCTTGCCTTCACGAGCCTTCGCTTTCAATCCTTCAATAAAATCCATTTATTCAGTAAATGTTTTAGTTAATACGAAACCGGTTCGACACCACTAAAGTGTTGCAAACTACACCTTTACAACAATCAGAAGCGAAATATGTTGGAGTCGCTAAGAGATTTAAACATTCATGGGATAGTTTGTCCGGGATTCAGGCGTCAAAATTAACCAAAAAATAGGGATATGCACATATAAAAAAGGCTATTAATGTATTATTATGCTTAAGTGACAAAATTCAGCCCCGGAGCGTAAAGCCAATGTTTGTAGACCTTTTGGCATTATTGAGGACAGCCTTGTCCTAATAGGTTAAATATTCAAAAAAAAAATAGGGTGCCTCGCATTAGCGAGGCACCCAGGATTTAAACAGGGAAATGAAAAGCCTATGTAGAAGCCCGTTTTATATGACTTTATGACTGTACACTGGTGTACTTTGTCTGTATATGAAAAATAAACTATACTTACAAATTGAAAGCAAGTGACTTA
>CAYNFX010000126.1:0-4871 GCA_964396555.1 uncultured Alkaliflexus sp. | reverse complement strand
CCACCTTGTCCGCCAGGTCCACCCGGCCATTGACCAAAGCCTTCAGAGTCAGCTTCACTCTCTTCAGCTTCTCTTTGTTGACGCTCCGCAGCTTCCTTCTTGGCTTCCTCTGCCTTCTTTAGAAGGTCTTCGTATATTTCAATTCCAAATAATGGCAAACTCTCAGGTTCTGCTGGTGCATTCATTACGACTATCTGACCTTCTTCAAGACCCCTGTTTATTACAACATGGCTACTGTTTTCCGGTCCAAGGTCAACAATCTGCCTTACAAGGCCTGAATTGTATGTGAAAACATAGTTGGTTGAGTCAGTTCTGAATACTGACTCAAGTGGTATAAACAGTACATCTTTCTGATCACTGACTGTAATTATATTACTTGTTGTCATTGCAGGCCTAAGTTCAGAATCAGAACCAAACAGTTTCACTATTACCTCAAAGACCTTTGTATCTCCGTTAGGCAATGTCTGACCAATATTGGCAACAGATATTACCTCTCCATCAAACACTTTATCGGGGAAGGCATCAACTCCTACCTTAACTTTTTGACCCTTCTTGATTTTGGAAATATCTATCTCATTTATATATGTCTTGGATATCATTGATGAGAGGTCGGGCAACTCAGCGATAATTGAAGCCCATGGACTTACAGTGCTTCCTGCCTTAATCTTATTACCCAAACGGTCATAGGAATATATTACCATACCTGGCATTGGGGCTGTAATTTCCAGGGCTTTAAACAAATTCTGTATATCCCTTACTACCTCCTGATTACGACGCACTTCGTCCTGTGCCCTGAGCACTGTGTTTCTGGCCTGAGTTTCCTTCAGTTCGTAGTTTCTTTCCAACTGGATCAGGTTCTGCTCAGCCCTGTCCAAATCCAGACCAGCCTGACGCTTAACGGCAGGCGATTCATAGACCGACTGCTCAAGCACCAGCTTCTTTTCCTCTACATCTACTTTGGCATTAAGCAAACCGTCGCGCAGGTTGCTCATATTGATGTTGGTATCAATCCTGGCATCTTCCAGGGACTGCATCGCCTTCTTGAGGTTCTCCTCAGCCGTAGTCAGTAACTCCTCTACGGTACTGTGATCAAGGGACGCAACAAAGTCTCCCTGGCTAACTACAGTGCCTTCCTCTACCAACTCTGTGATTTGGATCTCGAAAACGTTAATATTTCGACTTGACAGCTCCTTGGGAACCTCTATAAAGGTTGAGTTCTCGGCCAGCAACTGCCCGGTCGAAAAAACAACTCCAGTAAAATCCCCACGCTGTACGGGCACCTCAATCAAAATCCCCTGGATGATTTTGTTCTTCTTTAACAAGCGGTACCCTACAAAGATCAATATCACTGCTGCAAGACCTATTGCAGCGATCCTGATTAGCTTATTATTTTTCTGCATGTTCGAAGAATAGTTTCCTGTGAGACAAGATGAACTCCCCAAGGTTTAATCGCCTTGGGCATTTAAGCAAACAAAAAGGTAATTTTTACCACCAGCTAATTCCTGGAAAAGATCTATCCGGCAAAATCCCTTATCAGGTTCATCACATTTCCTGCAAGCTGCTCGGCAGCTTCCTTTGACAAAGCTTCTGAATAAATCCTGATTATCGGTTCAGTATTTGACTTACGCAAATGCACCCATGAGTCAGCAAAGTCAATCTTAACTCCGTCGATGTCATTTACCTTCTCATTGCTGTAATAGTCCTTTACCTTCCTGAGTATTGCATCAACATCAATACCTGGTGTCAGTTCTATTTTGTTCTTTGACATAATATATGAAGGATAACGGGAACGAAGTGCCGAACAGCTAATGCCTTCATTGGCAAGGTGGGTCAAAAACAACGCGATGCCTACGAGGGCATCGCGACCGCAATGGCTTGCAGGATAAATCACACCGCCATTACCTTCGCCACCAATAACGGCATTGGTCTCCTTCATCTTGGTTACAACATTCACCTCTCCTACTGCAGCAGCTGCATAGCTGCCTCCCCGTCTTACCGTTACATCACGCAGGGCCCTTGTCGAACTGAGGTTTGATACTGTATTGCCGGGAGTGCGGCTCAAAATATAATCCGCAACGGCTACAAGGGTATATTCTTCACCAAACATGCTGCCATCTTCATTTATAATTGCAAGGCGATCCACATCAGGGTCAACCACAAAGCCTACATCTGCCTTTTGCGTTCTCACCAGTTCCGAAATCTCAGTGAGGTGCTCCGGCAGGGGCTCCGGATTGTGGGGAAACTGTCCGTTGGGTGTGCAGTAGAGTTCGATAACTTCCTTAACTCCAAGTGCCTTTAGCACAGCAGGAATTGCAATTCCACCAACTGAGTTGACGCAATCAATGGCAACCTTAAAACCGGCCTTTTTTATTGCTTCTACGTCAACCAATTCCAGATCCAGGACATGCTGTATATGTACATCTAGAAAGTTAGGTTCTACAGTCAGCAGACCCAGTTGGTCAACTTCTGCATGATCAAAAGCCTCTCTGGCTGCTATGTCAAGGATCAGCTCACCGTCAGCGGCAGATAAAAACTCACCCAATGAATTAAGCAACTTAAGGGCGTTCCAGTTTTTGGGGTTATGACTGGCAGTTATTATTATACCACCTTGTGCGCCATAATGTGTAACCGCCAGTTCGGTACCCGGGGTCGTCATCAGCCCCAGATCTATAACATCAATACCCAGACCAAGTAGCGCCCCTGTCACAAGACGACCAACCATTTCGCCTGAAATACGGGCGTCGCGACCGACTACTACTTTGGGCTTGATTCCCGGAAAAGCTCCCTTAATCCAGGTTCCGTATGCAGATGAAAATTTTACAACATCCATTGGGGTTAAGGCATCACCGGACTGACCACCGATAGTACCTCTGATTCCTGAGATAGATTTTATCAACGTCATTTTTATTGTTTTTTCATATTGTATCTTTATACTATGGTATTTTACCGCCGCAGTAGCAAAGATAGCTGAAAAAGAGGTGTAAGCCCATTAATTTTTCGCAACTTTGCGGTGATTTTGGATATAATAAAATGAGAAATAAGAAGGATTTTAATTCAGGTGGGCCTGCCGGGAAAAGGTCAAGACCGGAGCAGGAGAAAGCAGGCTCAAACCCAAGGGCAAAAACAGGTAAAGGTGCATTTGCCGGCAAACGGGAATTTGCCGCTAAGGATACTGCACCCAAAACCCGCACCAAGCCCGTACAAAAGCCGGATGAGAAAGTGGCAGATGAAGGTGATGCTATTAGGCTCAATCGTTATATTGCCAACAGTGGGGTGTGCAGCAGAAGGGATGCCGACGAACTTATTACGAAAGGACTTGTTACAGTCAATGGCCAGGTGGTTACCGAACTAGGTACCAAGGTTAAGGTAAGTGATGATGTACGCTATAATAGCAAAAGACTCAATCCCGAAGAAAAAGTCTACATACTTATTAATAAACCAAGGGACATGGTCACAACAACTGATGATCCCGAAGGAAGAAGGACTGTAATGGAACTAGTTGAAGGGGTCTGTACTCAGAGGATTTACCCGGTTGGTCGTCTCGACAGAAACACAACAGGGGTATTGCTTCTTACGAATGATGGGGAACTATCACGAAAACTTACACACCCATCGTCATTGACCAAGAAAATATACCATGTATTCCTGGACAGACCGATAGCCCGTCAGCATATTAATGACATCAAGAAGGGAATCGAACTCGAGGATGGATTAATTCAGGCCGATGATATAGGTTATGCTGATGAGAGCGACCATTCCCAGATAGGTATTGAAATCCACTCCGGGCGCAACAGAGTTGTCAGAAGGATCTTTGAAACCCTAGGATACAAGGTTGAAAAACTCGACAGGGTTTACTTTGCAGGTCTGACAAAAAAGAATCTTGCCAAAGGGCACTGGCGCTTCCTCTCAAAGGAAGAGATTAGAAACTTGAAAACAGGACAGATGAAATAAATGGGAATCCTCCATGTCTGCGCAAAGTCGCTTTGTTTAGTCGTTAGTATTCTTACTCTGCCCTCCCTATTCTCTCAGCAAACTGAGGCAGACAACGAAACTATTCATCGTATTTCGCAAAGCGATTCTGTATTAGTGGCCCTGATCGACAGTTTGGAAAGGGAACACTACCTAAAGGCAGAAAGGGTTTTCAATGAAGAAATGGCTGAAGGTTGGATGCCTGCAGGATTCGTGAGCATTCAATTAGGAAGGCTGATCAACTATAATCATTACGAAGGATTTAAACCGGGCGTTGGTATCAGAACCAACGCCTTTCTTTCTGAACGCTTCAGTACCGGCGGTTTTTTTTCAAGAAGCCTTCGTTCCAAAGACAACAACTACGGTACCTTCCTTCGACTTTACCTTGAACATACAAAGTCATCCTATCTGGATTTTGCTTTTCAAAAAGACCTAAATGCAACAGGAACCTTCTACTTTATAGATGGACTGGAGCCCTTTTCCGACGAGCGCTTTAAAATGTTTGCAACCGAAAGTGTGGACCTCACACGCAAGTATTCCATTGCTATAACTCAAAAAATTACTTCTTCAATAAAAGGCGAACTGAGTTGGAGCTATGCCAGTCTGTCTCCTAGGGTACTGTATCCCTTCCTAACTAACTCCATACAACTAAATGATATAAAAGGCAACGAAGCCGGACTTCGCCTTAAATGGTATGCAAAAGAAAAATCTGCAACCATTGTGTGGGCCAATATTTTTTATGGCCAGGGAGAAAAGACTGTGCCATACGAATATATACGACTTGAAGGTCAAGCCGAGGTAACAGTGCCTGTTTCTGAAGTATGGACAGCAGATATTAGACTGACTGCTGCTAACGTAAGTGGAAATTTGCAGGCTTCACATTTATATAGTGCCTTCGGTAC
>CAYNFX010000125.1:0-4895 GCA_964396555.1 uncultured Alkaliflexus sp. | reverse complement strand
GGCTGCTGAAATAAATCTGCTAAAAATCCTCCTTTACGCCTAAAATTCAGGAAACTCGCTGCGCTCAGACAGCCTGAATTTCTTATCGGCTTCAAGTCGCTTTTCTTCACGCAGATTTCTTAAGGCAGCCTACGGCACCGTCAGCTCGCTGTTTTCATCGCGCCTGTAGTCGTCACTAGAATGAGTAGGAGAGGGTCAGGAAGAAATTACGGGGCTGGCCGGGGTAATAGTAGCGGGGCAGAGTGCTGCCAAAACCTGTTGCATTGACCAGCAGCATTGAGGCGTACCTGGTATCTGCCAGATTGCGAATTCCGGCATTGATGCCTAGGTTTTGCAGTTTGCCCTTTGCGGGCTTGAAGCCGGCATTAAGGTCAAAGAGCCTGTGTCCACCATATTCCTTGGTATTGGCATCATCGAGGTATTGTCTGCTTTCATTCCTCATCCGGACCTGAAGGAAGATACCGCCAGGTGCTTCGGCCTCAAGGCTGAGGTTTAGCATGGATGCCGGCTGGCCGGGCAGAGTCTTGCCTGAGTAGTCTGTCTCATCCTGAATAAAGTGCTTGAACCTGTTGCTCATCCATGTGTGAGAGGCTGCCAACGTCAGATTGATGCGGTCTCTGCTATAGGGTAGCAAGCTGAATCTAAGATCGCTTTCAAATCCCCTGTGCCTTGTCTTTCCTGCGTTTTCTCCATAGAATACATCCTCAGCATCCCTGCGGGTCATTAGCATATTCTTTACATTGATGTTGTAAACTGTAAGGTTGAGCTGAAGCCTGTCGTACCAGAAAACACCGCGCACCCCACCTTCAACTGTAATGCCTTCTTCCGGCTTTAGATCACGGTTGATACCACCATTGGGCAGCAATGCCTCCTCGGGTGATGGTGCAGAAAAGCCATGGCCTGCCGAGGCATAGAGGTACATGGTGGTGCTTAATCTTTGGTTTAGACCAATACGTGGCGACAAGATCCAGGGGTAGTTATGGCTTTCTTCGTTTAGACCGCTGATTTCCTCTCTACGGCTAAAGAATAGTCGGTGAATATTTACTCCTCCTGTAATCACTGTGGTGGGTGTAAGGCGGTAATCTGCATGTACCTGGAAGTTTATAAAATGCCTTCTTTCGCTATTACTGCTTTGGAGTTGTCCTTCCTGTCCGTCAACTATCTCGTAAATCTCCCACTCGTACTTCTCGTCAAAATACTCTATCCCTGCCATCAGTGATGTTCTTCCCATATTAAGCATTAGCTTTTCTCTTACGCCAACGGTGTTGGTTAGTTCATCGAGAATATTGAAAGGCCTCGTCTCGTAAGCATCATTGTTCATACCGTATAGTACGAGGGTATTACTTAGGTTTTTAGTGATTTCAGACTTAAGCGAGAGACCTCCCTGCCACTTATCATACTGCCTGTGACCCCTCATCGCGAGCCAGTTTGCTGCCGCCTTTTGGGGTGTGTTGAGGTAGGAGCTGAGCTCTACCGAACTCGGGATATAGGCCAACAGGTCAGTGTATCCGGCCAGAAGGGAGAGTGTATGTTTGCCAGCCGTATGTCGTCCGTGAAACAGGAAATTACTGCGGTTGTATTCGGAGTTTTCCCTGTATCCATCACTGCGGTTGTCTGCAACAGATGCCTGCACAAAGCTGTTTCCCTTACGATAGGAAAGGGTGCCTGCATTTTTGAAGGTGCCAAACGAACCAACTCCAGATAGTACTGATGCTCTGAAGCCCTGGTCGGGTAGTCCGGGACTGAAGATCAGGACGCCGCCCATTCCGGGACCATAGACTGCTGATGATGGACCACGGATTACCTCGACGCGTTCTACAAGGCTCAGTTCAAGATCCCCTACAGTAGTTGCTCCGTCGCCTGATGTAAGAGGTATCTCATCAAACCAGGCCTTGATCCGGTTGGATGCATAAGGGGTGCGTGTGCCAATACCCCGTATTGTAATGCGGGAGGTATTGGGAGCTCCGCTTTGCATCTGGAGGCCGGGAACCTGCTCAAGGGGTGCCCTGAGATCCAGGTATCCGTCTTTTGCCAGACCAAGACCCGTTATGGCAGAGACGCTGGCGCCGGTGATTCCGGGCTGTCTGCTTACCGGGGAGGATGTCACCGTAATCTCTTCCAATTCACCGGATAGTATTATTTCATTCTGCAGCGAATCAGATGGCACCTGAGCTCGCAGGCTCACGATACCTGCGGCCAGTACAATTACAATGAGGTACTCTCTCATAAAAAGCTCTTTCCTATTTTACCACGGGCTGTTCTACAAAACTAATGTACCTGCTTGATGCAGATTTATTTCAGCAGCTGAGATACAGGATGTGAGTTATGTTATTCAGCGGGAACGAGTCTGTAGATCACCCCGGGTGTCTCTACAGCTACGTAGATCAGCCCATCAGGTCCGACTGCTACATGCCTTACACGACCGATATCCTTGAGCAGCACCTCTTCATGCACAACCTCATTGTTGACCAACTCAGTACGCAGAAGATACTTGAGAGCCAGAGCCCCGCTCAGGACGCTGCCTTCCCAGGCCTTAAACGGTTCACCGCTTACAAAGGCCAGTCCACTAACACCCGGTGATGGAGTCCACTGCACTGCAGGCTGCTCCATACCTTCCTTATGGGTGTCGTTGCTGATTATCGATCCGTCATAATCGATACCGTAAGTAATCACAGGCCATCCATAGTTTGCTCCCTTCTTAATCAGGTTAAGCTCATCACCACCCTTTGGACCGTGTTCGTTGACCCAGATAAGTCCGGTCTTAGGATCTTTTGCCATTCCCTGAGGATTGCGGTGACCGTATGAATAGGTTGAAACAACAGTACCGGGATTATTTACAAAAGGATTGTCCTCAGGAATTTCGCCATTGTCGCGGATCCGGTGCACCTTACCCCCGTGGATTGAAAGATCCTGAGCATTGGGTTTGATACCCCTCTCACCAACTGCAATATAGAGATAGCCGTCATTATCGAAGGCTATACGTGAACCAAAGTGCAAGGTGCTGCGGCTATCGGGCAGAGCCTTCCAGATCACCTCCTTGTCAACCAGGGTGTTGCCATCCAGTTTGGCTCTCATTACGGCGGTATTGCCACCTTCACTTTTTCCACCCGGACCATAGGCCGCATAGGTAAAGTAAAGCCAACCATTGTTTCCATAATCGGGATGAAGCTGAATATCCATAAGACCGCCCTGACCGTTTACAAAAATCTCAGGAAGTCCATCGATAGAAGCAATACGTTGTCCATGGCTGTAACGGTAAAGTTTTCCGCTGCGTTCGGTGACCAGGAGGTCACCGTCGGGTAGCCAGACCATGCCCCAGGGCACATCCAGACCAGTAATATAGGTTTCAAGATAAAAATCCAGCTTTTCAGATTTTTGTAAGATACCGGATACCGGTTTTTTGCCTTCATCACCTGATGGTGATTGATTGTCAACGCATTGCGAGGCTGTGCCAAGCAACACAATGGCCAGTCCTGTTGCCAGCGAAAGGATGAGTTTGTGTCGTGCTATTTTCATTGTAATAAAGGTTTTTAATGTTAGTGCCTGATATTGTGTTAGTTTTAACAGACGACATCAGACTTTGTTTAATTCGGCAAGAGGAAATATTTTCACCTTAATTATTGTGAAAGCCCCGCAGTTCTCATTAAATTTGGTTGGATATTTAAAATAAAATCAGATGAAACGTTTTCTAAAGATTTTCTTTGGTGTGATTGGTGGCATACTACTGCTGCTTATTATCCTACCTTTTGCGTTCAAGGGTAAGATTGAGGCGAAGGTTAAGGACGTGATAAATGAAAATATTAACGCGACAGTCTCCTGGGATAAATTCTCACTTTCATTAATCCGGCATTTTCCCAATCTGGGCATCGGACTTAATGGTCTTACAATAATAAACGATGCGCCCTTTGAAGGGGATACCTTGCTGTATATTGACAAGTTTTCTGCCTCTGCCGACGTGATGAGCGCTATCAAAGGAGATGCAATTGATATCCGGTCGGTACTTGTTGACAATATGAAGGTCAATCTGAAGGTAAATGCAGACTCGCTGGCCAATTGGGACATTGTTCCCGTTAGTGAGGAGGAGGTTGTGGTAGAGGAGGAAGAGAGCAGTTCGGCTTTCAACATCCTGCTTAGGTCTTTTGAGATTAACAATACCTCACTTTCTTATTCAGATGCTACGTCGGCTCTGGTGACCACTATCGATGGTTTCAATACCCTGATGACAGGTGACCTTAGCGCAGACTATACTACTATCTCGATTAACAGTGGTATTGAGGCTCTAAACCTAACTATGGACGGCATTAGGTTTCTTAACAACGCCGTTGTTGACCTGCGTGCCAATATTGGTGCAGACCTTGAAAACATGGTGTTTAAGTTTGAGGACAACGAACTTAACTTCAGCGGCATTCCGCTCTTCTTTGAGGGGATGGTTGCCATGGTTGACGAAGGCATTGATATGGATGTAAAACTGGCTGCAACGGATACCGAATTCAAGACCCTGCTGGCTCTTGTTCCAGATGAATATATGAAGGACTTTGAAGGCCTGCGCACCAGTGGTAGCATGGCCTTTAACGCACTTGCAAAGGGTGTTTTTGTAAGTGCCGATACCCTGCCTTCCTTTAGTCTTGCACTGCAGGTAAAGGAGGGTTTTGTACAATATCCCGACCTGCCCAAGTCTATTAACGGAATAGCAATTGACTTCCTGGTTGATAACCCCGGAGGTAGTGCCGATAATACAGTGCTGGATGTAAAAGATTTCAGGTTTATCGTCGACAACAACCCCTTTGGTGGAACCTTTAAGTTGATCACTCCGGTTTCCAATGCCACCTTCAATGGCGAGGTGAAGGGAACAATCAATTTTGCATCCCTGATGGATGCAATACCACTTGACAGTA
>CAYNFX010000124.1:0-4908 GCA_964396555.1 uncultured Alkaliflexus sp. | reverse complement strand
AGTAGTCTGCCAACTCCTTTGCCAAAGCCCGTCCAACGGACCCATTTGCACCTAATATAACCTGTCTCATAAGTAATCTATTTCACTTGTTAAGATTCCATTTTGGGAGTGGCAGGCACTCTCTCGCCATCCTAAGCCACAGTGCGAGAGGGGTTGAGGAAGGTGTCGAGGAAACTATTGATGTAAATATTGTGAAATATAATTAATATTTGCAATTTTTCATTAACCTATTTTAAGTGTTATTATTTTGCTATACAACAGCCTTTTAGACATGACCCTAAAGTGTTATGGCTACTCTTGGCCAAAAAAAGAGCCGACCTCGCGGTCGGCTCTTCCTATTTACTAACTCCTGTACTACTTTAATAATACTTTACTATATCCCATACAAAAGCCCTAATCCCGATCTCTTTGTTTCTCAGGTCAAGCTTATGTACTGTTTTGAGCAACTCGTCAACCATATCATCGTCCACCATTGTAATAATAGCCGAGTTCAACTCAGGCCATGTGTGGTTGCCACGCCTTGGTTCACCGGTATCGCTACCCCGGCCCTGAACCTGTTCAAAGAAAGTGAATCCCTTGATGTTCAGATAGTCGAGTATGTACTCTACACGCTCTGTGTTGGACTGATTAAATACTATAAAAACTGACTTCATATTGATGTGTGTATTTCTCCGGTTATTCAATTATCTCTTGTAGTCATCTCCAACCTTAAAGTCAAGGAATACATATTCCTTTCTTACCATTTGGGCTTTGTTACGTTCTCCGTGTCTTGAGAAGACACTGTACAATACCGGTACTACAATAAGGGTTACTATAGTTGACACTGTCAGACCACCAATGATAACAACACCCATAGGACGCCACATCTCCGAACCTGCTCCTACGCTCAGTGCCATTGGCAACATACCCAAAATTGTGGTGCATGCTGTCATCAATACCGGACGAAGACGGGATGCTCCTGACAAGGCAATAGCCTCACTCAATTCATACCCACGGTCACGCATCAGGTTGATAAAGTCTACAAGTACAATACCGTTCTTAACAACGATACCCACAAGCATAATCGCACCCAGAGCACCAATCATATCGAGAGATATTCCTGTTAAAAACAATGCCAATATAACACCCGAGATTGCAAACGGTACAGACATCATAATGATAAGCGGCTTGGAGAAAGACTCAAACTGCGATGCCATCACAATGTACACAAGTATCACGATCAGCAGGAACAACAGTATCAAATCAGAAAAGGTCTCTTCAAGGTCTTCGTATTCACCACCGAGTCTAACAGTGATTCCTTGCGGAATCTCTACCGAGGCCATTACGATTTCGATTTCTTCGGCAAGTTCACCAAGCGAGACTTCATAAGGAGTAACCTGTACAGATACAATACGCTGACGGCTCTGACGTTCTATTGTCGGAGGTGCATAATATTCTGATACTTTACCAATTTCACGGAGCTTTGTGGTACCACCTGCTGGAAGTGGTATTGACATGTTCTCAATCGCTGTAATAGAGTTTCTGTCCTTTTCCTTCAGGCGAACCACTATATTGTATTCATCTCCGTCTTCCTTCAGAAAGCCGGAAAGCATGCCAGATACGCGGTTATAAACATAAGATGAAACTGTTGCTGCATCAAGTCCATGACGAGCCAATTTGACCTTATCAAGGTCTATCTTAAGTTCAGCACGATCTTCGTCACGGCTGATTGTAACATCACGAGCTCCAGTCACTTTTTCACTGATCAGACGGCGTATCTGATCAGCCAGAATATTGGTCTGATCGAAATCGTGACCGTATATCTCGACGTTAACACCAGAGGCTTCACTACCCATACCGCTTTGAATAATAGCCTGGTAGTCAATAATCTCAGGATATAATGACATTTCCTGACGAAGGACCTCGGCTATCTGAAATACACTCCTTTCACGTTCCTGCTTATCAGTACATACGATGGTCATCGAAATCTTGTAATTGGATGACGAACTAAACAGTGCAGAAATGCTAGCCTCATCATTTGAACCTGCAGTTGTTGCTATCTGAGTGATCTCAGGAGCAAGTTCAAAGAATCTGGCCTCCAACCTACGTGCTGTCTTCAGTGTTTCATCAACACGGGTACCACGATGCAACTCCACAGTAACACTTAAACGATTCATATCGGTCTGCTGCATAAAGTCAGTACCAAGCCAACCCACAATTACTGGTATCAAGCTTATAATAAAGAAGGCCAATGATATCAACAGGGTGGCTGTCTTATGCTTCAATGCCTTCCTCAGCATCTTAGCATACCACAAGTCAAGCTTGTTGAGCAACCCAACAATATTTCTCTGATACCATGTATCCTTTTCTTCTTCAAAGGTTACTTTGCCACTATCAAGAACTTTAAGTTTACGTCCTTTCAAAAGACGGCTAGCCATCATTGGGGTCAACGAAACAGCTACGGCAAGTGATGTCGCGATAACTACTGTCACGATCCAACCAAGCTCCTTAAACATAATACCGGCAACACCCCCAAGTGTAGTAAGCGGGAAAAACACTGCTATAATTACTAGGGTTGAGGCAAGAATTGAAACCCAAACCTCATTCGTTGCATAAATTGCAGCTTCTCGCGGACTGGATCCCCTCTCTATATGCTTCATTATGTTCTCCAACACCACAATGGCATCGTCCACAACCATACCGATCGCTATCGTAAGTGACGATAGAGAAATAATGTTAAGCGAACTGTCAGCTATGGCCAGGTAAACAAAGGATACCACCAGTGCAATAGGTATTGTTACTGCAATGATAATAGTAGCCCTCCAACGTCCAAGAAAGACCAGAATTACCAATACAACAAAGATTAGTGCCAGATAGATTGTCTCTGCCAGACTGGCGATTGAATCCTGGATTGTGTCAGCAGAGTCATAAATAATTGAGATCTCCACATCAGAAGGAAGAATCTTGATTAATTCATCCATCACCTTGTGTATCTCCTTACTGATCTCTACGGTATTTGCTCCAGACTGCTTGGAGATCATTATCCGTACACCGTCACGACCATTGATCTTTTCATCAAGTGTAAGGTCCTTGATAGTATCACGTACAGTAGCTATATCGCGCACAAAAACCTGACGTCCATCGGGTGACGTGGTTACTACAATACTCTCAAGCTCACTACTTTCTATATATTCACTTCTAACCTGAAGCTGATACTGGTCCTTGGGCATCTTTACAGTACCTGAAGACATATTCAGATTGTTCCTGCTGATTGCGCTTCCAACAAGCTCCAGCGGCAAACCGTATGCATCAAGTTTTTCCTGATCTATATCAACATACACAAAACGTTCTGGAGCACCAACAATCGAAATATTACCAATACCATCCACCCTGTTAAGCTGTGGCATTACAACGTCATTCAGGATCTTGTCGAGCCCTGGATAACTTTGGTCTGCCGTGACAGAGTACATAAGGACGGGCATCATGCTGGTGCTGAACTTAAAGATGAACGGAGTGTTGGCACCTGTTGGAAGATTGTCCTTGACCATGTCTATATACGACCGTACATCATTGATTACCTCATCCATGTTCGTACCCCATTCCAGCTCAAGAACTACCATTGACATGTTGTCCTGAGATGAAGATGTGATTTCCTTCAGACCGTCAACAGAGTTGAGGGTATTCTCAAGCAGTCTCGATACATTGGTCTCAACCTCACTGGCATTTGCACCAGGATAGGATGTCATCACCGAAATGTATGGAGGCTCGATTTCAGGATACTGATCCACCGGCAACAGCACGAGTGAATAAAGTCCCAGAATTATTACGGCTACAAAAACCAATGCTGTTGTAACCGGCTTATTTATAGATGTTTTAAATATACTCATCTTATGCTACGTTCACTTTCTATTACTCAATAATGTTCAACTTAACTCCATCTACAAGACGTGCCTGTCCTGTGACAACGATCTCATCACCGGGTGCAATCTCGCTGGACTGGATTTCAACCATGTCATCAATGCGCTTACCAAGAGTTACACTGGTCCTCTTTGCATTGCCCTCCCTGTGAATGAAAACATAACGTTCGTTTGAACCGATAAGCTTAAGCACAGCCTGGTAAGGTACCATGATGGCGCTTACTGCTTCAAGATTCACTGAGGTCTTTACATACATACCCGGCTTCAGCTTACCCTGTACATTCGGAATCCTAACCTTCACGTTGAATGTATGGGTGTTGGGATCAATTGTTGGATACACGATCTCAACTGTACCTTCAAATTCCTGATCCCTGTATATTTCAGATGTAATCGCAAGCTTCATACCGGTCTTTATGTAAGGCACATAGCTTTCAGGTATGGCAATAAGGGCTTTCAGCATGTGAGTCTGGGTGATCTCAAGGATTGGAGGATTACCTGCATAAAGTTCACCTGACTCGAAGTTTCTTGCAGATACCACACCCCTGATAGGTGATTTTACAAAAGTGTTGGCCGTAAGAAAATCAAGGTTTTCCTTGGTCTGATCATAAGCCAACTTAGTTTGGTCGTAAACCTGCTTGGAAACTGCACCGGTCTCATTAAGTACCTTAACGCGGTCAAATTCCACGCTGGCATTTGAAAATGCCAGCTTAACGCTGTTAAGCTGAGTCTGATCCATGCGAACAAGCAGGTCACCCGGATTTACAGGAGTTCCTACCTCAACATATATATGCTCGATGATTCCTGTAAGTGAAGGAGCCACGTTTACCTTTTCATAACCTTCAAGTGTCGTGGATACGCTGAAATCCCTTTCGATTGTTACTTCCTCAAGTTTCAGCACCTTTACATTCTCCACACCTTGGTCCTCTGCAGAAGCATCCTTAGTCTCCCCACCACAAGAAGCCAGGGAAAGAATAAGACCTGCTGATAAAATGTATTTGTACAAGCTGTTCAT
>CAYNFX010000123.1:3416-4917 GCA_964396555.1 uncultured Alkaliflexus sp. | reverse complement strand
GTACACATTGGTCGTTGGGTAGCGTTTATTTCACTTGTTATCGCACTTATCGCCGTAAGGCCTTTGCTTGGTGGTCTTGACCAGGCATTCCAATACATTCAGGAGTACTCAGGATTTATTTATCCTGGTATCCTTGTAGTATTTGGTTTGGGTCTTCTGTGGAAGAGAGCATCTGGAAGTGCTGCGGTATGGACTTCTATAGCAACAATTCCTGCAGGTGTATTCTTCAAAGTCGCTTTCCCCGACATGCCATTCCAGTTCCGTATGGGCTTTGTATTCCTGGTACTGTTGGCAATGTTTATAGCTCTTTCATTAACTGACAGAAAGACTCGTCCTACAACTCTTCCTTCTGCAAAGGATATTAAGGTTATGCTGAAATGGTCAAATATTGCTACCATTGTTGGTTTAATTACCTTGATAGCTTCTTTCGTTGTTCTGTTTGGAGGTAGCTCAACTTCTACTTTCGAGTACCTGAACAACCTTGGATTCCCAAGTGCATTCCTTTGCTTTACAGGATTTATGATCTTTATTGCTGTATTCCTGAGATCTAATGCTAAGGATACTGTTGAAGATCCTAAGAGGGTTGCTGTTGACCTGAACCTGTTCAGAACTGATATAGGATTTGGACTTGGATCACTGGGTATTATTGCAATTCTTGCATTCCTTTATACCATATTCTGGTAATAGGACCGGCTTAAGTGCCTGATTTAACGAAAGCACGGCTTTGAGGGGTTTGTTAATGCTTCCTTGGGTCGTGCTTTTGGTTACTAACATTTATATATGTAATACTACAACTATGCTAGAGGAGTTAAAAGAGAAGGTATTTAAAGCGAATCTGGATCTTGTAAAACATGGACTCGTTTTGTTTACCTGGGGAAATGTAAGCGGTATTGACCGCAGCAAGGGACTGGTTGTAATCAAACCCAGCGGGGTCGATTACGATGTGATGAAAGCTGAGGACATGGTAGTTGTGGATCTTGACGGTAAGGTAGTCGAAGGCACTCTGCGCCCCTCATCAGATACTCCCACACATATCGAATTATACAAAGCTTTTCCCGAGGTAGGAGGTATAGTCCACACTCACTCCACCTATGCTACTGCCTGGGCTCAGGCCGGAAAGGATATTCCTGTTATCGGCACAACCCATGCCGACTATTTTTCACAGGACATACCCTGCACTCCTGATATGCCTGAGGAATGGGTTATGGGTGAATATGAAAAGACAACGGGAACTGCCATAATAGAAAGATTCAAGGGGATCAAACCCCTTGAGGTTCCCGGTGTGCTTGTTAAGAATCACGGACCTTTCTCCTGGGGTAAGACCCCCTATGATGCGGTGTATAATGCCGTTGTGATGGAGGAAGTTGCCAGAATGGCCCAACTTGCGTTTGCAATTAATCCCAGCCTGACCATGAATAAGGCTTTGGTTACGAAGCATTATGAACGCAAGCACGGCAAGAATGCCTATTACGGACAGAAATAAATAGTAAGTTATGTCAGA
>CAYNFX010000123.1:0-3316 GCA_964396555.1 uncultured Alkaliflexus sp. | reverse complement strand
CCCGAATGGGCTGAAAGACTTGGCCTTACTACCAGGGTTGCCGTTGGTGTTGGAGCCTTTGACTGTCACATGGGTGCCGTTGGTGGAGGTGTTACTCCCAACGTATTGGCACGTGCCATCGGAACATCAACATGCGACATTATGATCGCTCCTTATGATCAGATTGGTGATAAACTGATAGCCGGAATATGTGGTCAGGTTGACGGATCTGTCATCCCAGGTTACGTCGGACTTGAAGCTGGTCAGTCAGGTTTCGGTGATATCTATGCATGGTTTAAGAGAGTTATCTCATGGCCTCTTGAAAATATTTTGGCCGATACCACACTAGTTGATGCTGAGACAAGAGCAAAACTGATCGAGGAAACTGAAGATAAGATCATTCCAAAACTGGCCGAAGCTGCAATGAAAATTCCTGTTGAGGAGTCAACAGTAATAGCAGTAGACTGGATGAACGGACGTCGTACACCTGATGCAAGCCAGGAAGTTACCGGTTCTATAGCCGGCCTGAAGTTGGGTAGCGATGCTCCTCGCATTTTCCGTGCACTGGTTGAGGCTACTGCCTTCGGGTCCAAGGCTATCGTGGATCGTTTCGCCCGCGAAGGTGTAAGGATTGACGGAGTAATCGGTCTGGGTGGTGTTGCCAAGAAGTCTCCTTTTGTTATGCAGACTCTTGCTGACGTTCTTAACATGCCTATCAAGGTTGCCCGCACAGTTGAGACCTGTGCAGTTGGTGCTGCTATGTTTGCTACTGTTGCAGCAGGAGTACACAGCAATGTAGAGGAGGCTCAGAAGGCAATGGCTAAGGGCTTTGAGAAGGAATACACTCCAAATCCTGCCAATGTAAAGGTTTATGCTGAGATATATCAAAAATATCAAAAGCTCGGTGCCTTTACAGAAAAGGAAAAGATTTAATTATAGGTCTGTCCGGGAACTATGTTTTTGAGAGGCTAGGTTTTTTCCCGGTCCGAAGTCCTGAGAAATGTAAAAAGGGTGTCCACCATGCGGTGGACACCCTTTTTACATTTGCGCTATGGAAACGATCTTTACCTGTTTCTTATGATACTTCGAAAGTTCTTCTGCGAAGAATAAAGTCATCACCTAGGTATACCCTTCTTACATCCGGGTCATCTGCCAGTTCTTCTGCACTTCCTGCTTTAAGTATTTTACCTTCAAACAGCAGGTAGGCCCTGTCAGTAATAGAGAGGGTCTCGTGCACATTGTGGTCGGTAATAAGGATCCCGATATTCTTGTACTTCAGTTTGGCCACAATCTCCTGGATATCTCGCACTGCAATGGGGTCAACACCGGCAAAGGGTTCATCGAGCAGGATAAACTTGGGGTTGATTGCCAGAGCCCTGGCGATTTCCGTACGGCGACGTTCTCCTCCCGAAAGCTGTATACCCTTGCTTTTGCGGATATGTGTGAGGCTGAACTCCTCAAGCAGTTCCTCGCACCTATGCTTTTGGTAATCTTTTGGGAAGTTGGTCATTTCAAGAACGGCCTTTATATTGTCCTCAACGCTTAGATTGCGAAACACACTGGCCTCCTGAGCCAGATAACCAATCCCTTTTTGCGCCCTCTTGTACACCGGTTCGCGGGTAATAAGGTCGTCATTCAGATATATCTCCCCCTCATTCGGCTGGATAAGACCCACTATCATGTAAAACGTAGTGGTTTTACCAGCACCATTGGGACCCAGCAAACCCACTATCTCTCCCTGTCTTACTTCTACAGACACTCCCCTTACTACAGTACGGTTCTTATATCGCTTTACCAGCTCCTTGGTATGAAGCACCAACTCCGAATTGTCACTCATTATGTCAGGTATTTCTTAAAAGTTTCTTCTTCTCAACCCTTTCTGCAATAATTATACCAGCCTCATAAAGAAAGAGTAGCGGTATACTAACCATTATCTGGCTAATTACATCGGGCGGGGTAATTATAGCTGCTACAGCTACAACCAGCACTATTGCATGTCTCCTGTACTTGCGCAGAAAGGCACTGCTAACAACACCTATACTACTGAGGAGCCAAATCAGAACCGGCAGTTCAAATACCAAACCGGTTGTCAGTACTATGGATGCCACTGTCGACACATAGGAACTGAAATTAATAATATTTTCCACACTTTCGCTTACCTGGTAGGTAGCTAAAAAATATATAGAAAGGGGAACTATCAGATAATATGCAAAGAGAACACCTGTCATAAACAAGAGTCCGGCAACACCAAAACAACTGCGGCTTTGCCTGAGCTCGTTCTCGTACAGGGCGGGCTTTATAAAGATCCACAATTCGTAAAAGATATAGGGAATGGCAAGGATTATGCCTGCCATAAACGAAATGCCAAGGTGCATAGTAAACTGCCCTGACATGGTTATGTTTTGTAGTTTAAGGGGTTCCTGGTTAATGCACAGAGATGGAGTACCAGCCAATTCTGCAATCCTGCAAAGCAGTTGGTTAGTAAAAAACTCAGGTTTCCCGGGGCCTAGAAGGATAATGTCAAACACTACATGCTTGAAGATAAATGCAGGTATCGCCAGAATAACCACTGCAATTAGCGAACGGAAAATATGCCACCTGAGCTCATCGAGGTGCTCAAGAAAGGTCATATCCTGTTTTTCTATTGCTGTCATAGTGTTTGAATTCTTAGCCGCTAAAATAGTGATAATTTGAAGACAGAGAAACTATTCAAAGTAGGATGCCTGAATCGGGTGCTTACTTGATGGTCGCAGGCTTCTTATTTGGTTTTTATTGAGCGCCATTTGCAATGAGACCACTAAATCATAAATATGTATGAAGGTATCCGATAAAAGAAAGGCGTCCCCTTACCTGGGACGCCTTCTCATTTTGCGAAATTCTTCAGCTTTTTATTCGCTTACTCTGATAGTGTATGTATAAGAATATTCCTTATCCATAAAGCGGTATTGATCCAGAGGCTTGGCACCCCATGATTGTAGACCGGCTACCCCACGTTGGAAGAGGTCGACACACAGCACAACATCATTGCGTGGGTTAATATCCGACCAATGCTGTTGCTTCTTAGTCTTGCCAGGGTCAAGATCTTCCGGCAGGTTGTTTGTAGCGCTTACTGACAGAGCTTGGGCCCCTTCCACCCTTATTGTCACTCCGTTGTAGTTCTTCAGCTCCAACCAACGCACGTCAGTCTTGTTGCCTGTTTCCTGCGGACGGTAATAGTGGAAGGCCTGATCTTCTACACGTCCGTTCCATACACCCATGAACGTATCTCCGTTACGGTCAACGTAGTTTTCGTGAGGACCACGACCATACCATGTAAAGTCGCCAAACTCACGTGGGA
>CAYNFX010000122.1:2309-4966 GCA_964396555.1 uncultured Alkaliflexus sp. | reverse complement strand
AGGTTGAATTTCAGATCAGACCTGAAATCAAGAAAGTCACACAAGTGTTTCGTAATAAAGAAAGCATCAGTAAGGCGGTGTTCTTTGTCCCACACAAGACTGTGCATAGTATCAAACAGGTCTCGCAGTTGATCCGAACCCAGAAGTTCGGGATAGTTTAGTTGGGAGACAAGTTCTACGGGAACCGGGTATTTTTCGAGACTGTGGTAATATACCGTGGAGGCAGGTTTATGCATAAGTGTTAGTAAGGCATTGAGCCCTGTACCAAAGCCTACCTCAAGAATATTTATAATGTCAGTTTTATTGCATTGCTCAAGTCCTGCATTGATAAATATATGCAAGGACTCTTGGATGGCTCCATGCCACGAATGATAATGCTCATCAAGTGATGGGACATATAAGGTGGCACTGCCGTCTTCCGAAATCTTTATGACCCGTTCTTCTATCACTTTACCTTATTGTCAGTTGCCTGTACAATTTATTAATGCGGGGTTGAATAAACCAGAGTCCTATGGGGAAAAAGAGCAGAAGTATAAACTCTTTAGTGAAATCCTCAAACCTGGCTTCAGTACCTGTTTCTGCCGATTTAATCAGTTTGGCCGCAAAATAAAAACAGTAGAACTTACCGATCATAAATACCAGTTGCAGTGGTATAGCAAACAGAAGTGTGGAATACAACATGTTGGCAGCTGATAGCTTCCCCATAGAAATAGTTGAAGCTCCATAAACCCAAAATGCTATGAACAACACTGTAACAAGTAGCGGAATCCATACAAACAGGCGAAATGCCTTGTTGGAAAACTTCTCTCTGACCGGTGATGCCTTATAATAAGCATTGCCAAGGGCCCACATCCATAAGTATAAAACTACTTCTGTTGTAAGTATAATGGCTGATACAGCAAAAAACATATACGCACCGTAGATCCAGTCGCCTGGAACAAAGAAGGTTGAAGTCGTTATTGCAAGTGGTATAATAAATATTAGTAAAAACAGTAATATGCTCTTCATCCTGAGGAAGAACCCCCAGATACTCTTTGGCTTTAACTCATCACTCATAAATCTCCTCTTGTGATTTTGGAACAAAATATCTATCCAGCTATAACGGAGAAAAACCTTTTCGGTTTCAAAAAAAGCTTTTTTCAGCATTATAGGCAGGAAAATTTATCTGGGTGCCAACTTTATATTGAGGTTAACTGTTCCGAATGCCTTCATGTCAGAAGGCATTATTGATTTCTCTATGTCCTGCATCATCCGTTTGCGGAAGTATATTGTATATTCTTCGTTGCTTAGTAGGTGGAATGAGTAGTTACCTTTTTCATCACTTTCAAGGTTGGCTACAGGAATGCCGTTCTTTTTGAAAATACTTATGGATACAGCTTCCTCTGCTTCTCCGGTGATTTCGTTGGTAATAGTGCCTCTTACCTGGGTGAATCTGAGCGGCACTAAGGTACGGAAGGCATAAATGTCGTCACTTCCTTCACCGTCCGGCCTGTTGGAGGCAAAATAACCTCCGCTGTCATCATAAAGAATGGCTATACTGAAATCGTCATATGGAGTATTGAGGTCCGGTCCCAGATTATGAGGATTTGAGAACCCGTATTCACCCGGTAACACAACAAAGATATCTAATCCACCAAGTCCGGGCAATCCATCGGATGCAAAGAACAGTCTTCCATTTGTGTCAATAAAGGGGAACACCTCATTTCCGGCAGTGTTAACCCCCGGACCAAGGTTTACTGGTTGAGAGAAGAATCCTCCCTTAAGTTCACTGTAATACAAATCCATTCCTCCATAACCCCCGGGCATATTTGAAGCGAAATAGAGTCTCTGATTGTCCGGGCTAATTGCTGGATGTGCGATAGAATAACCCTTTAGCTTAAGTGGCAGGGTTGCCGGGGCTGTACTCCATTTACCCTCTCTCTTGGACAAAGTGAAAATGTCTAGTTCGCTGACCCCTTCCTGGGTCAGCACAGTGTTGCGTGTTAAATAGAGTTGGTTGCCATCATGTGAGAAGCTTACCGGACCATCATTTAGGTCTGTTCTAATCCTTGGCAGGAAAGGAGCAGGAATACCTGTTGTTGCAAGTTCTTCAAGTTCGGCAACATAAAGTCCGTAAAAAGGTTTGTTGTTACGCGAGTCAAGGTAACGCAGCACTGTATTCTCCGGTTTGTTGGATGAGAATACAAGTTTATTGCCATCATAAAGTGCTGGACCAAATTCCGAATAGGGGGTGTTTATGCTGAGCTTCATTATCTCAAACCTGCCGGAATCTGATCTTACTGTCCTTAGGTATTCTTCAGGCGAGAGACCCTGTTGCGGGGTTTGGCTTCGGGTTATTGCCCTGAATCGGTTAAGGTAGATATCAGATTCCTCATATCTTTTGAGGGTTCTAAGAGATTGCCCAAGGTGATAATAGGTTTCAGCATCCACATCATGAAACTCTATTGCTTTTTCGTACCATTCCACTGCATGCGTTGGCATGTCCAGAAGACGGTAACAGTCAGCAATTCTTTTGGTGACATAGTATTTTGACTCGTTCTTCTTTTCCAGCCTCTGGTATATGTTCAAAGCTTTGGTATAGTCGAAGCGTCCATAAGCCTTATCAGCTTTTTGGAGAGTCTTGCTTTGGGCCGGGAGCGTTATGCAAAAACCAAGTA
>CAYNFX010000122.1:0-2209 GCA_964396555.1 uncultured Alkaliflexus sp. | reverse complement strand
CCGGCGCTTATCCTATCCTTGATAAACAAGGTAAGGTTGGCATCAGCTGAAAGGGGGGAGCTCTCATTCAATCGCAACATAAATGATGGTTTAAGTACAAAGTCCTGATTTATGTGAAATACTACACCTCCCATTAATAAGTAGATTCGTTTTTCGTCAACAGTATAAGAGCCTGGTCTTGCCTCGTTTTCAGTCGCGTTTTCGAGCAGTCGTGGAGCTGAGATTCCTAAATAAAACCTGTCGGACCACAGATAGGTTCCGAAACCAAAATTGGGGAGCATCTGTGCTTCAGGGGTTTCAAAATAGGCTGCCTCCTCAGGGGACGCCTCAGCTATCAGTTTTGAAAAGTCAGTCTTGTAATGGCTGAATCCGCCCTTTAGTCCTAGCGAAATCTTCACCTCACTTGTAAGACTAAGGTGGTATGAATAGTCAAACCAAGCAGACGTGTTGGCAGTGGGGCCTATCTCATCACGGATAACAGTAAGCCCTGTTGCAAAACTCTTTGCAGAGAAAGGAGTGTGGATAGTGAAGGTTTGAGTCGAAGGCGCATCATCAAAACCAATCCACTGATGTCGTGAGGTGACCATTGCGTGCAATATACCTGAAGTTCCTGCATAGGCCGGATTAAAGGCAAGAGTGTTGAACATGTATTGTGTCAGCAGAGGATCCTGCTGCCCCATGGCCGCATGGGGCAGCACACAGAACAGGATAGGAATCAGTAGCTTATTTATTGAACGCTTCATTATTTTTGTTTTCACCGGTTATCAAAACTTTTAACGTTTCAGATATACGCTTCCCTTGTAATAATCATTACCAACCCTAAGTACATAGTAGTAAATGCCTTCAGGAAGGTTGCCTGAGCCAAAGAGGTTCTTGTTTGTGGTGCCATCCCAACTATTATCATAGGGCGTTTTACTGTAGATAACACCGCCCCATCTGTTAAATATTGACAATTCGTTGTCGTTGAAATCAACTATTCCCTGAATCTTCCATGTGGATTCCAGTGCCGGAATAAAGAATTTTGGTATGTGAAGTCTGTCGGCACAGTCGTCGTATTCGTCAATATAGTTGGGTATCCCGTCTCCGTCGCAGTCGGTGGTGGCTTCTGAGGCATCCGGCATTCCGTCTCCATCAGAGTCCAAATCCAGATAGTCAGGTATTCCGTCACCATCGGTATCAACAGGGTTATCGTTTTCGCATACATCATTTATGCCCGACTCAATGTTATCGGAAATTCCGTCGTTGTCAGAGTCTGTATCCAGATAGTCCGGAGTTCCGTCTCTGTCCGTATCACGATCGAGTGTTTCCACAAAGTCGGGTATGCCATCACCATCACTATCAAGGGGCATAATGCTAATAATTATTTGTGCATCTGAGCAAGCTCCATGTATGTCGCATACGTTGTAATTAATTGTGTCGGTATTGCAGTATGCTCCAGGATTTGAATTATACTCGAAGCTACCGTTTGAGCTGAGCGTGAACGTACCAAATATTGTTGGCGATCCACTAACAGCAGTGACAGTCATTGCCTCATTTTCTGTTTCTGAATCATTGTCAAGTACATTGATTGATGCAATTGACATATCAAATATACTGATCAAATCATTGTTTGTTACAGGTGCGTCATTCACCGCATTTATGGTGAAGAAGATGGTTGCCGACGTACAAAGTGCCGGGTGACCCAGGTCACAGACTGTGTAAACCAACTTGTCGGTACCATAGTAATTTGGATCGGGAGTGTAGATCAAATCTCCGTTTTCTTCAGAGTACTCAATGGTGCCATGTGCCGCAGCTTCAACGATTGTAAGTGAAAGCGGGTCTATATTGTTGTTGGGGTCGCTGTCATTTTCAAGCGGGTTAAACAACAACGGTTCATCTTCATTCAGCGTCAGATGATCATCTTCAGCATGTGGAGGACCGTTACCTGCGGTTACCCACAAGGTGACTGAAGCCTGACTGCATTCTCCGTCAGTATCACAGACTGAATAAACAAATGCATCATCTCCAAAATATTCAGGATCCGGCAGATAGAATACGCTTCCATCAGTATTGACAGTAATTGTCCCATGCTCAGCATTCGTGACTATTGTAACAGATGTCGGGTTAATATTGTCTTCTGGATCAACATCATTTTCCAGTATGCTTAGTGTTGCTCCGGCGGCATTTATATTACTGTAATTGTCATCCGATGGTTGAGGTGCATCATTTA
>CAYNFX010000121.1:0-4988 GCA_964396555.1 uncultured Alkaliflexus sp. | reverse complement strand
AACGTGGCATGGGGAACTGCTAAGAAAGCAGCTGAGCTTGGTGCTAAAGTCCTAACAATTTCCGGTCCCGATGGTTATGTATATGATCCTGACGGAATCTCCGGTGAAAAGATTGATTACATGCTTCAGCTAAGAGCTTCCAACATGGATGCGGTTAAGCCTTACGCTGAGAAGTATGGCGTAAAGTTCTTCCCTGGCAAGAAACCATGGGAACAAAAGGTAGATATCGCTATCCCATGCGCTATTCAAAACGAACTCAACGAGGAAGATGCTAAGATGCTGATTGCAAACGGATGCAAACTGATTGCCGAAGCATCAAACATGGGTCTGACAACTGAAGCGACAGTTTATACAATGAAGCGTATAATCTTTGCTCCTGGCAAGGCTGTTAATGCCGGAGGTGTATCAGTATCTGGTCTTGAAATGACTCAAAACAGCATGCGCATTGGCTGGACTAAGGAAGAAGTAGACGCTAAGCTGAAGCAGATTATGACAAATATTCATGAAAGCTGCGTCAAGTTTGGTGAAGAACCCGATGGTAGTATAAACTACCAAAAAGGTGCAAACATCAGTGGTTTTGTAAAGGTTGCTGAAGCCATGCTTTCGCAAGGAATAGTGTAACAACTGAATAATGATAGATACGCATTCTCATATTTATCTGGAACAATTTGATGAAGACAGAGAGCAGGTAATAACGAGAGCCCGTGCAAACGGGCTCTCAAAAATCATGTTGCCCAATATCGACAGCTCTTCAATTGATGCAATGATGTCTATTTCTAATAATTACACTGATTTTTGCTTACCTATGATGGGTCTACACCCCACCTCGGTTAAAAAAGATTACATAAAGGAACTAGAGATTGCCGCACAATGGTTTGAAAGAAGTGAGTTTATTGGTGTAGGAGAAATAGGGATGGATCTATACTGGGATGTCACATTCAAAAAAGAACAGGAAGATGCTCTAGGAGTTCAGTTACGCTGGGCAGCAGAGAAGCAACTGCCGGTCTCCCTGCATACAAGGTCTGCATTCCCTGAGATATTCCAGGTTATCGAAAAGCATTACGACAGCAGGCTCAGGGGGGTATTCCATAGTTTCTCGGGCAGTATTGAAGACGCAAGACAGGTGCTTCAACTGCCGGGTTTTTATCTTGGCATCAATGGAACCCTGACCTATAAGAAGAGTACTTTACCGGAAGTTTTGGCAGAGATAGGATATGACAAGTTGGTACTGGAAACAGATGCCCCATATCTGCCACCGGTGCCCTACAGGGGAAAAAGAAACGAACCAGCCTATCTAGGAAATGTAAGAGATAAACTAGCAGATATTTTTAGAATCCCAGCACGTGAGATTGAGGATAAGACTGATAAAAATGCTGCTGAATTGTTTAGAATAATACTGTAAGCTAAAAAGTAAATGGAACAGAGGCTGCTGATAATATATACTGGTGGTACGATTGGTATGGTGAAAGATCCTGAAACCAATTCGCTTGTACCTTTCAATTTCGAGGACATCTATCACAGGGTCCCTGAGTTGAAACGCTTCCCCTTTCATGTAGACAGCATAAGCTTTTCCCCAATTGTGGACTCGTCAATGATGACGCCTGAAATATGGATAAAGCTTGCCACCATAATAGAAGAAAACTATCATAAATATGAAGGATTCGTAATACTGCACGGAACCGATACAATGGCCTACACTGCAAGTGCACTGAGTTTTTTGCTTCACAACCTCAATAAACCGGTGATACTTACAGGAAGCCAGTTACCAATGGGAACCATCAGGACTGATGGAAAGGAAAACCTGCTAACAGCACTTGAGATTGCTTCAGCCCAAAAGAACGGACAGGCTATTGTACCGGAGGTATGTATTTACTTCCAGGACAAGTTGTTTAGAGGTAATCGCACAACCAAGTACAATGCTGAGCATTTCCATCCATTCCGTTCTGACAACTTCCCGCCGCTGGCCGAAGTTGGGATTCACATAAAATACAACTATCCATTTATAAGGTATAACACTGAAACAACTCCCTTCTTTGTAAGTAAGAAGATGGACACTTCAATAGCACTTATCAAGATATTCCCTGGAATGAGTCCATGGGTACTCAATGCTCTAATAAATGCTGAAGGCATTAAGGCCGTAATCCTTGAAACCTATGGCCTTGGTAATGCGCCTACGCACAAATGGTTTATTGATGCCTTAAAGAGCGGTATAAAAAAAGGACTCATCTTTATCAACGTAACCCAATGTCTTGCCGGAAGCGTAGAAATGTGGAGATATGAGACCGGAATACACTTATCAAACATTGGTGTAATAAGCGGCCATGACAGCACTACTGAAGCAGCCGTAACCAAAATGATGTACCTTCTTGCTGCTTATGACAATCCTGATGATATCTGTGAAAACATGAGCCGGTCATTAAGGGGTGAAATATCTGTTTAGTAATTGGATTTTTCAGTCCTTTTTAGTATTTTTCGAATCAAATAGGGACCCAAAGGTATTTGCATCAATTCTTTAACGCCATAATAATTACTGGTCGAATAAGAGTACGCAATGTGAAAAGCGCCCCAAGGCAACATTATTTAACACATTGTTCAGATTCCCTAAATCAAAGAATTTTCAGAACATTCGGCTTATTTGTGAAGTAAAATATTTGTTTTTCGCAAATGATACATATACTTTTGTTTTCATTATTAATTTTTGTTTTAAGTGCTTTAATTAGTATAATATTGAGTTAATAACAAACCTATCAAATCAAATTAAGAACAGATTATGAAAAAGCTTTTTGCATTTTTAGCAGTTTTCGGGATGCTAACATTTGGCGCATCGACACTTTATTCTCAAGAAGAATCTGTATCAGAAGAGGTAACCACTACCGAAGCTGCTGTAGAGGAAGCTGTTGAAGCAGCTCCGGTTGCTGTCAGCGAACCGGCCGCTGCTGATGAACAAGGCGGATTGCACAAGCAGTTGAAAATCAAATTCGTAGAAGGTGGCGTGCCGTGGATGATGCCTATTCTAATATTTCTTGTATTAGGTTTGGCTATCTGTATTGAGAGAATTATTTACCTCAACCTGTCTGACATTAACTCAAAGAAATTACTCCAAAGAGTTGAGGCTGCACTTAACGAAGGTGGTATTGAAGCAGCAAAGGAAGTATGCCGCAATACACGTGGTCCAATTGCTTCAATTTTCTACCAAGGATTACTTCGTTGGGATGAAGGTATGGAAGTAGTAGAAAAATCAATTATTTCTTACGGTTCTGTTCAGATGAGCCTTCTAGAAAAAGGATTTACCTGGATTTCTCTTTTCATCGCTCTTGCTCCTTCAATGGGATTCCTTGGTACAGTTATCGGTATGATCGAAGCATTTGACCAAATCCAAATCATGGGTGATATTTCGCCTGCTGCAGTTGCTGGTGGTATTAAGATCGCTTTGATTACAACCGTATTCGGTCTTATCGTAGCGATGATTCTACAAGTATTCTTCAACTACCTTATCAACAAGGTTGAAGGTATCGTAGGTGATATGGAAGATTCTTCTATCTCCCTGCTTGATATTCTTGTAAAACACAATGTAAAACACTAATCAGGACTGTTAGCAATGAAAATATCTAAAATAACAACACCAATCCTTTGGCTTCTCTTTGCAGTATCCGTATTTCTGGTACTATTAACCCTTATGGGTGGAGATGTTGAAGGAGCTACCTTACAAACACCAGTTTACCTGGATACCATGTTGTTTTACACATATGCTGTCCTGGGAATCTGTATCGCACTAGTGCTAGTACTTGAAATCATAAATATAGCGTCTTCTCCAGCTAGTTCAATAAAATCAGTAGTGTCATTCTTATTGATTTTAGTTGTAGTAGCAATAGCTTACCTGAGTGCAGACGGAACACCTATGAATATCCCTGGCTACGAAGGATCAGACAACGTACCGTCAATGCTAAAGGTTACAGACACAGGAGTTTTCACATTCTATGCACTTGGAATAGTTACAGTATTGGCAGTAATTGGATTTGAAATCAGGAGTGCTATTATAAAAAACAATAAGTAGTATGGCAAAAGGAAAAAGAAGGGTTAGCGAAATTAATGCTGCCTCAATGGCTGACATTGCCTTTTTGCTGCTCTGTTTCTTTATGATGGTTACTACCATGAATACTGATACGGGGTTGGGACGTATGCTTCCACCCCCTGTGCCGGTAATTGAGGATGATACACCCCCAATCAAGGAACGTAACGTTTTTGAAATATTGATAAATTCTCAAAACCAGTTACTTGTTGAAGGTGCTCCAATGCAGCTTAGGGACCTTAAGGATGCAACAAAACATTTCATCCTAAACCCTATGAACGAAGGTCATCTTCCGGAAAAAGAAGCTAAAGAGCTTCCTGGTTTGGGCGTTGTCGTGGTTACACCCAGAGCAACTATCTCACTTCAAAACGACAGGGGGACACAGTATCAGACATATTTAGCGGTACAAAACGAGTTGCAGAAGGCATATAACGAACTTCGCAATGAATTTGCAAGATCATATTTCGGTGCACCATATGATGAATTAGCATCAGAAGAGCAGGAAATTGTGAGAAAAGAAATTTATCCGCAAAGGATATCTGAAGCCGAACCACGTAACGTGAAAGGAGGAAAATAACTATGAGTAAGTTTAGGAAAAAAGAAAAGAAAGGGGTAGGAGGACTTAATACCTCATCCCTGCCCGACATCGTATTCATGCTTCTGTTCTTCTTCATGGTTAGTACCTCAATGCGTGACGTAGAACTTAAGGTTAGGCTTCGCAATCCTGAGGCTTCAGAAGTTACCAAACTTGAAAAGAAATCATTGGTTACCTATATTTATATTGGTGTGCCACAGCATTCTTTCCAATCAAAGTTTGGTACTGAGCCCCGCTTGCAACTTAATGACCAGTTTGCTTCTGTAGACGATATTCAAAGCTATATCGTTCAGGAGCGCGAATCTATGAGTGAAAACGATCGTC
>CAYNFX010000120.1:0-5095 GCA_964396555.1 uncultured Alkaliflexus sp. | reverse complement strand
TTGCCTACGACTACCTGGTGATTGCAGCGGGTTGTAAGACCAACTTTTTTGGGAATGATAAGATTGCTCAGCATGCATTCACTCTTAAATCATCTGTTGACGCGATACAGTTACGCAATCACATTCTATTGACCTTTGAAAGGACGATTACTGCACCTCAGGATCAGAAGGACTTTTTTCAGACTCTTGTAATAGTTGGAGCGGGTCCGACGGGTGTCGAACTGGCAGGAGCCTTTGCAGAGATTCGTAAGATGATTCTGCCTAAGGATTATCCACGTATCGATTTTTCTCGATTCAAGATTTATTTGATAGAGGGTAGTCAGAATACCCTCAATAATATGAGTGAGCTATCACGTAAAACCAGTCGCCGCTACCTCGAAAAAATGGGGGTAAAACTGCTGACTTCAACTTTTGTAAAGGATTACGACGGGCGTACGCTGCAACTGAGCAACGGCACCAGTCTTGAGGCAAAGACAGTGATATGGGCTGCCGGGGTAACAGGTAATAAGATTGAAGGACTGCCCAGGGAGGCTGAAGGTCCAGGCAATCGTATCAGGGTTGACCGCTATAATAAGGTTGTTGGTCTTGAGGATGTATTTGCGGTAGGAGACATAGCCTATATGGAGACCCCAAAGTATCCCAAGGGGCATCCTCAGGTTGCGAATGTTGCAATTAACCAGGCCAGAAATCTGGCTCTCAACTTCACACGAAGATTAAAAGGCAGGTCACTTAAGGAGTATGAATACAAGGATCTCGGATCCATGGCTACTATCGGACGAAACAAGGCAGTGGTTGACTTTCCGTTCTTCAGATTTAAGGGTTTCTTTGCATGGGTTGTATGGATGTTCTTACACCTAATGTTGATACTAAGTGTACGCAACCGCCTTGTGATCTTTATCAACTGGGCATGGCTGTACCTGACCAAGAATTCATCACTAAGATTGATACTGATGCCTGAGGAGAAACTCAGGGAAGAGAATGCAGCATTTTTACAGAAGCACGGGGAGGCTCAGGACAGGGTTTTGTAGCCAGGAAGTATTGAATAGGGACAGTATATCACGTGCCAGGTACAGGTGGTCCAGGTTTTTGCAAAACAGAAATGACTCTGGGAGTGTAGTGTTATAGTACTTACTACATTGTGTTGATGCTGAGCCATAATTATTAAAGCCTGAATATGGTGCCGTTGCACCGTATTCAGGCTTTTGGACAGATAATCAAAACTTCTTTTTATTCAAGGAAGAGTATCCAGTAGGGTGATATTCCTACTTCTATAGTTTTAAATAAATTTCCTGAGGGGTCATAAATACTGACCTCTCCGGCTTCAATTGCAGAGATGCCTAGCATTACATATACGTCATTTGTAAATGGGTTTACACAAACACCCTGAACCCCTGTAAGACCGGAAGCAAATTCTTCAAATTCGCGGGATTCAGTATCAAAAGCCCAAATGGCACCCTTTTGCACCCAGTTACCAGGTGTGTCTTCAACCCATGAAGCAGCACAGACATAAAGTGTGCTCAGATCCTTGTTGGCACTTAGGATATTACCATAGCTGGTACTTATTCCATCAAGACTGTAGGTAGCTTCCAGCTTGTCTTCAGTTGTATTGATGTAAGCAAGTCCTGTACTCTCACTTGGATCAGTCCAGGTGGAGATCAGGGTAGCATATAGGTTACCATCCTTATCCTGTTGGAGATAGGAACTTACGGATGGAATATCAATATAATCTACATCATGTGAGTCCAGGTCTATTACTGCAATCTTTGGGCTAAAACCAAGTGATGCATAGAGCTTATTGCCTACAATAGCAAGACCTTCGGGACCTCCCGGAACTGTTATTTTTTCTTCTACTTTACGGTTTTCTATGCTATATACAGCTATATAGGACTTGGCCATGTCGGTATCATATCCATCATTGCCATAGCATGATATATACAGGTAGTCGCCTTTGCCTACATAGTAACGAGGGATTTCAAGGCCTGTCCTAACAGCATTGCCAGTTGGGCGAAAATGCAGGTCAAAAGTGATAAGCTCATCTGTCACATTACCCACTATGTAGATATTGTTATTGTATTCAGCGCCATACTGTATATTGGAGTATAGTGTCATTCCGGGGTTCTGGTTTTCAAAATACTCGTTTGTCACCTTATCATTTCTGAAATCGTAGCGAGTTACACTTGCACCTCCCATACTATAGGTACCGTAGTTTAGAATATAAGCTCCGGTAATATCCTCGTTAAACTCACCTTTCTTATCGTCGTCATCGTTTGAGCATGCGCTAAACGACAGAGCTGTTAACAATGCCAGGCTCCAAAGCAGGCTGTTGCGTAAATCAAAAATTCGTCTTTGTGTTTTCATTGTATTATAAGATTTCAGTTAGTGAACAGATTAAGAGTCAGCGTAAGTCTAAAACTGCAGCCAGGCATTGCAAAAAATGCCTCATTCTGATAGTCGGTATTGAATATGTTGAGAACCTGAGCACTCAGGTTGTATGTATGTATTCCACTTGCAAGTCTGTAGCCTGTCGACAGGTTTGTAAGGCAATAAGAGGGAAGGGTATGGCCAACAGCATTGTAGTAACGCTGTCCGGTAAAACTGCCATCAATACCAAATGAAAACCCTCCCAGTTTTATGTCCGCGAAAATATTACCCATATGCTCAGGAGCGTATATCAGAGGTTTGTCTTTATTCTTGTTGATTACCGGATTCCAGGTATAGTTTAGACCTGCTTCGGCCAGGGCATGGCCGAAGTTTAGTACAGCACCTGTTTGCAGTTCGATACCCTTGCTTATCACACGATCAACATTTTGGGCTGTCCATTGAATAGAGCCCTTCCTCCATTCCTGATCAGCAGAACCTTCATTTGGGGAACTGCCAATTTCCCCTTCCACAAAACCTGGAATCCATTGTATCCAGTCGTCAACATCCATGTAAAAGACGTTTATGCGGGTTTTGAAATGTCCTTCATCTCCCTGATACAGGTAACTGATACCTGCTTCAACGTTGAATCCATCTTCCGGTCTGAGATCTGGATTTCCCCGTCTGCCCCAGTAACGGTCATTCAAGGTAGGGATACGGAAGCTTCTTGAAATACCTGCATTAATATTGAGTAGAGACCTTTCAGTACTTATTGTTTTATACTCCAGCATCAAGGCTGGAGTAAACGGTGCCTCAAAGCCGGTAGCAAGCATCTGTCTAAGGTTAACAGTGGTTTTGAGGTTTGTTATCGGCTCAATGAAGTATGAAAGATAGAGGTCGAGATGTTGTTCATAACTGACAGCTCCCGTGGGGTAGGAGTAAACATCCGGAATGATGTACTTGTACAAGGCTCCTGTTTTGAGTTCCCTACCCTTTTGATTCTTATGGCTGACAGACATTTCACCTATCAGTCTGTCAATTTTGATAGTCTCATCCTTTTTCTTTCCATAAAGTTCCCAGTCGTGCACATAGCCAGCTCCAGCTTTGAAGTTTAGAGTCGAAGACTTTCTGTTATATTCAAGCCAGGAACGGAAATTCTTGTCATGCAGTTCAGGTGTGTCAGGGCGGTTGGATTGCATATTAGGCTGGGTTTGCTGCCAACTGTCAGAGTACCATAAGGTACTTGTAAATTGAGCCCCATTAGCGAAGCGCCTGTTAAGTTCCTGAAGAAAGCCTTTGTATTCGAGTGCTGCCCCCTGTTGCGTTTCCCTTACAGGTTTGGGGTTTGTCATGTAGTTTTCGTGATTGGGGTTGTTATACCCGAAATCATTTTCCTTGGAGAAGTAGTAGAGTCTGCTGACTGATTCCCACCTTCCATCACTAATGTAAATTCTGCTTCCATAGGATTGTTCCCCGAAGGAACCAGCTGAGGCACTGAGGCGAGCCCTGACTCCCCTCGCCCAGCTGTGTTGCTGCTCGAGATAGACTGTTCCACCTATGGAGCCTGAACCGTTGATTGCCGATGCACCTCCATACTGAAGACTGAGTCCGTCAAAAAGGTAGGTTGGAATAGACGCTGCATTTGTATGTCCAAGACTAAGAGAATTGAGGTCAATGCCACCAAGGAGTATAGATGTATGATTAGCAGAGGTTCCCCTAAACCTGATTGTTGAGACTCCTCCCGCATTACCTTTTACATATACCGGGGAAAGACGGGTGATAACCCTGTCAATAGTCGGTTCGGCAAGATACTCCAATTGAGTCTCTCCTATATGGTCGATTTTTGCTCCTGCCTGAAACTTACGGTAGTCACTGACCACAGTGACATCGTCAAGTGTAATGCTATCCATCACGGCAGATACGTCGGTATTTGCCAGCACATTGGCTGTCACAAATAAGAATAAGATAAAAGACAAACGCATTTTAACTCAAAAAATGAGCTAAGGGTGCTATGTGTGAAAGGTGTAAAACGGTTTCACAAGCTTTAGTCCCGAAGCTTTGTTATTATACATGGTTTATATCTGGCAGGTCTTCTGGCTCGTTCCAGTTTTGACGGCCTTCCCGTTAAAAAACAGTGGCGGAGGTATTGTCAAAACCTTTCGATGGAACTTACAGCTGCGGGTACAGCTCCGGACTTTTCCTTGCGGAATCACCGGATTCCCTTTTTGTTTTGTGAGGTGCAAACCTCACAAAAACCAAATACATCGCAAAGCTAATCCTTTTTCCAATATAAGGAAAGCCTTTTTATAATAAAGTTTTTATGCATTGATATACAGAAGGTAAGCCAGTAGTTCTCCCCGGATAGAGAGAGCTACAGACAGGCTTGACTTTTATTGGCATCACTCAGATTTTAATACATTAATAGGGTTTTCTCTGGCAGCCTTTTGGCTTTGTAAGCATATGGTGATGAAGGCAATTGTCAGCTGGATCACAATGGTGACAGCAAAGATCCACCAGCTTAGATTGATCCTGTATGCGAAGTTTTGCAGCCATTTGTCCATAATAATCCAGGAAATTGGAATTGCTAACAAGAACGCAATCGTTATCCAAGAGAAGAAATCTCGGTTGATAAGGTTCGTAATTTCAGGGATTGTGGCTCCGTTGACTTTTCTAATACCTATTTCTTTTTTCTTATGTTGAAGGTAATAGATGGACATTGCAAAGATGCCCATTGAAG
>CAYNFX010000119.1:0-5123 GCA_964396555.1 uncultured Alkaliflexus sp. | reverse complement strand
AAGATCCGCAATCTGATAGTTCCCCTCTTCGAGGAACTCAATCCCTCCTTCTTTGCAACAATGCAAAACAACCTAAGCTATCTCTCCGACACCTACGGCATTTTCAAGGCCGAGGCTGACAGCTTCAGGGAACGCATTGTCGCCCAGAGTGGTGACTCCATCCTTATCCCAATTGAAAATATTAAGGAACATCCATACAGAGGAGCCCTACTGTTTGAGATCCTACAGCCATACGGCTTTCAGGGCCAAATGATTAGTGCCGTAATAAAAAGCCTTGACGGCATTCCAGGTAGGCAGTTTTTCTCCCACAGCCATCGACTGGTATTGGATCGTTTCAACCTGCTTGTTGTGCCGATTACCGAACTTGACAAATCCTCCCATGCAATAGAAGGCGGAGTTAGCGAAATAAGTGTACCCATTAAAATGTCTATAAGCATCTTTGACAAGCCAGATAACTACAAGGTATCACGGGATCCAAACACTGCTCATTTTGATGCCGAAATGGCAGAGTTCCCGCTTCTCCTGCGCAAATACCACAAAGGTGATCGCTTCATGCCTCTGGGCATGAAGCAGTTTAAAAAAATAAGCGACCTTTTCATTGACCTGAAAATGTCGCTTATTGATAAGGAAAACTCCTGGCTACTTTGTAATGGCGATGATATAATGTGGGTCGTTGGCGTCCGCATTGACGACCGTTACAAGATCAGAGCCAATACCAGGAAGATCCTTGAGATAAAGGTCAATCCATAATTAAGCCTTTTACTCACAGCATATCCATTCCCAACGCTAGGGTTAAACCCGTATCAGCCCTCAACATTTTTCCTTACCCTGTTGATAAAGGTAAGTAGTCCGTCTGTATCTCTGGCATTGATAAGTTCCAGCAGATCCTTGAGTTCCTTTCTGATCATCTCAACCTGTCCGACGGTATAGGGGTTGAACAGGATTTCGGTGAGCAGATAGTCGTCTTCTGACAACAGTCCCTTTGCAATATCCATATGCTTCCGGAAGGTAGTTCCCGGTGCATCCTGCTTCTTCATACAGGCCGCAAACACAAGAGTTGACGAAAAGGGGATTGACAGTGAGTAGGCTATTGTTTCGTCGTGCTCATCAAAGGAATACTGATGTATATTTAGCTTCAGAGATCCGAAGAAATCCTTGAAAAAGGCCTTGCCGAGATGGTCAGACTCGGTAATGATAATTGCATGGTGCTCGCTCAGATCCTTCAGGTTGGCAAAGGTCGGACCAAACATCGGGTGGGTTGAAACGAAGCGGCGGCCTGTGCTTTTGTAAAACTCATGGAATCCTGTCTTAACAGAGGCTATATCGCTTAGGATACAGCTTTCAGGCAGATAGGGCAGCACCTCCTTGAAAGTCTGGATAGTATATTTCAGCGTTACACAGTTGATAAGAAGTTCAGGGGCAAATTCCCTGATCTCCTCAAAAGTGGTAAGCCTTTGGGTGTTGAAAACATACCTCAGACGTTCCTTGTTGGAATCGTAAACCGCAACTTCATGTTGCAGACAGAGGGCATCAGTAAGCCATGTGCCCATCTTACCTGCCCCGAGTACGCAAATTTTCATTACTTCTCCTCCCTCTTCTTAAGTTCCTTGTTCATTATTGCACTCTGACGGCTAATAGATTCTTCGTGGATCGACTCGAATATCTCTGTAACGAAATCCGGATTGAGATTACGGCTCTCTGCTTTGACCTTACGGTCGTTCATAATCTCGTCGTACCTGCGGGCCTGTAAAATGGTGATATTGTTTTCATACTTATATCTACCGATGGCTTCAGAAATCTTCATTCTCTCCTTGAGTATGTCGAGTAGTTGATTGTCAAGTTTGTCAATCTGCTTTCTCAGTTCATCGAGAGTGTTACGTGGAGTATCACCAATCTTTGGACGTCTCAGCACCAGGTTGTCGAGCATAGCTTTAAGCGTTTCAGGAGTGATTTGTTGAGAGGCGTCGCTCCATGCTTTATCTGGATTACAGTGTGTTTCGATGATCAAACCATCGAAACTAAGGTCCATTGCCTCCTGGCTTATCTCAGCAATCAAAGAGCGCTTTCCACCGATATGGCTTGGGTCTGTTATGATAGGTATTTCGGGAAAACGCCTGCGCAACTCGATAGGAATCTGCCATTGCGGATGGTTCCGGAATTCCGACTTATCGTAGGTACTAAAGCCACGGTGAATTGCAGCCAGCTGGGTAATGCCGGCATTATTGAGACGTTCGAAAGCCCCAATCCAGAGTTCAAGGTCAGGATTTACAGGGTTCTTGACAAGTACCGGAATATCGATGCCCTTGAGGGCATCTGCAACCTCCTGCACTGCAAAGGGGTTGGCTGATGTTCTTGCTCCAATCCACATAATATCAACACCATATTTGATAGCTTCATATACATGGTGAGCATTGGCAACCTCAACACCGATAAACATACCTGTTTCTTCCTTTACCCTCTTTAGCCATGGGAGACCGATGGAACCCACACCTTCGAAGGCTCCCGGACGGGTACGCGGTTTCCAAATACCGGCTCTGAATATCTTCACTCCCATATCTGATAGTTGCTTTGCAGTGTTGAGGGTCTGTTCCTCAGTCTCGGCACTGCACGGGCCGGATATAATAATGGGCCGTTTCAGTTCAAGGCCCGGTAATCTGATCGGTTCAATCTTCAACTGTGACATCTTTTCAGTTTTTTACGATTAGGTTAATTCTTCTTATAGCTTCTTGTAACACCTCTACTGTGCAGCACAGTGAGATCCTAATATAACGGCTTCCATTGTTACCGAAAATAAAACCAGGTGTTAAGAAAACATGTGCCTTGTCAAGAATCAGGTCGCTTACCTCTCCGGCATCAGCATAGGATGATGGAATGCGTCCCCAGACAAAGAGTCCCACCTGGTTTGGATCATATTCACACTGGAGCATATCCATTATCTCAAACACCAGCGTTCGGCGTTCGGCGTAGATCTCATTCAGCTGTCTGTACCAGTCATCCTCGCATTCAAGCGCCTTGACAGCAGCGTCCTGTAGGCCTCTAAACATACCCGAGTCCATATTACTCTTGACACGCAGTATGTAGTCAATAAATTCCTTGTTGGATGCCACCATTCCGATACGCCAGCCCGCCATATTGTGCGATTTGCTCAGCGAATTGAGTTCGATGGCTATCTCCTTTGCACCTTCAACAGCCAAAAGGCTGCTTGGTTTAGGATTAAGCACAAAACTGTAGGGATTATCATTACAAATAAGAATACGGTGCTTTTTACCAAAAGCAACAATCTGCTTCATCACCTCAGTATCGGCCTGTGCTCCGGTAGGCATATTGGGATAGTTGAGCCACATCAGTTTTACTTTGGAAAGGTCATTATCCCTCTCGATGGCAGCCAGGTCGGGCTGCCAACTGTTTTCCTCGCGCAGGTCGTAGAATCTTACCTCGGCACCAACAAGTCTGGCAACAGCCTGATATGTTGGGTAACCCGGATCAGGAATCAGCACTGCATCACCTGCATTCAGGAAGGCCATTGATATATGCATGATACCTTCCTTGGATCCCATAAGTGGCAATATTTCAGAGGCTGGGTCCAGGTCCACTCCGTAGCTTTTTTTATACCAGTTGGCAAATGCATTTCGAAGAGCCGGCGTACCTATATAGCTTTGATATCCGTGGACATTATCCAGTTGTGCAGTTTGGGTCAGAGCTTTAACAACCTCCGAAGACGGCTTTCTGTCCGGACTCCCTATACCCAGATTGATTACATCCTTTCCTTCGGAGCGCATCTTTTCAATCTGTTTCAGCTTGACTGAAAAGTAGTACTCCTGAACATTGTTGACTCTGTCAGCAGGTCTAATCATTTTCATGTATTTTATATCTTATTGCTTGTCTGTGCTTTGGCTACTGAAGCACCACCATTTGTAACATACAGCGTATCGGCTGCTTCATATTCCCCCAGCTCTGTAAGGTTTCGCGTCAAAGGACGAATTGCATCAAGAGACTGGTGGTATCGCTGATAGTCATCATACATAACATCTATATAAAACAGATACTCCCACTCCATCCCTATCACCGGCAAGGACTGAATCTTTGTAAGGTTGATGTTGTAAAAGGCAAGTATTGTGAGAACTTTGGAAAGGCTACCCTCCTCGTGGGGTAGTGAAAAAACCAATGAAGCCTTGTTGAGGCGACCCATTGACAACAGTCGCGCTCCATCCTCTTCATCCCGTGGACCAACAATCAGGAACCTTGTGTAGTTGTGCTTGTTGGTTTCAATATCCTTGGCAAGGATCTCCAGTCCATACATCTTGGCTGCCAGTGAAGAGGCTATTGCTGCAATCCCCTTTATATCACCTTCACTGATCTTCTTGGCACTAAGGGCGGTATCTTCCGACTCAATCAACCTGATATGCGGATAGTTCATCATAAACTCTTCGCACTGTGCCAGAGCCATTGGGTGTGAATGCACTTCCTTTATATCTTCAATCCTCTGTCCCGGCAGGGCCATCAGTTGGTGCTTAATCCTCAGCCTTTGTTCCCCGCGAACCCTCAGACCAGAATCCTTTAACAAGGTGTAGTTAGCCAGAATACTTCCCACAAGTGTATTCTCTATTGCAACTATCCCAAACATCGCTGGATCTTTCTTAACCTTCCTGAAAAGCTCATGAAAGGTCATACAAGGTTCAAGAGTTACCTCTTTGTCGCGAAAGTATGTGCGTGCTGCAATATCATGATTGGCCCCGGGCCATCCTTGTATTGCTACTTTTACTGTCTCCTTACTCATCTGATACTATTTTACCTTTGGTTGAGAAAACAAAAAATCCCGACCCTTGAACAGGGGCGGGATTCTTCATATCTGAGCTTCCTTTTATTGCTTCACTTAGGCATAACAATAACCCACCCCCCTTTGGCCGATAAACCAAAAAAAGAAGTAAAAGAAGTAATAAAAGAAAGAGTAGCTTCTCATCACAATTGTTATTAACACAACACAAAATTATAGATAATTATTACACATGCAAGGTCTCCCTGCAAAAAATGAAAATAAAATTTACAAGTCCGTGACAATTTGTGACAGCCTATGGGAAAGCAGTGACACACCTACATAATTGGCACCATACCTTTGTCATATC
>CAYNFX010000118.1:1228-5146 GCA_964396555.1 uncultured Alkaliflexus sp. | reverse complement strand
CCAAGTATGCTGCGGGTTTGAGCCGGATCAATCACTCCGTCGTCCCAAAGGCGCGAGGTGCTGTACCATGGAGAACCTTCAGACTCGTATTTCCGGAAAATGCTTTGTTCGATAGCCTCCAGTTCCTCTTGCGAGACTGTTCCTCCTGTTGCAGCAGCCTGTTCCTGCTTGAGAGTGATTAGCACCTGGGCAGCCTGACGGGCGCCCATCACTGAGATGCGGGCATTTGGCCACATAAAGAGGAAGCGTGGATTATAAGCCCTGCCACCCATTGCATAGTTGCCTGCCCCGTATGATCCCCCGATAATCACAGTAAAGAAAGGAACCTGGGAGTTGGCCAGTGCATTTACCATTTTTGCGCCATCTTTGGCAATGCCTTTGTGCTCGTATTCACGGCCTACCATAAATCCTGTAATGTTTTGCAGGAAGATCATGGGTATGCCACGGCTGTTGCATAGCTGAATAAAGTGAGTGCCTTTCAGGGCCGACTCCGAAAAGAGTATGCCGTTGTTTGCCAATACACCAACCTGGTAGCCAAAGAGGCGGGCAAAGCCCGTTACCAGCGTTGTACCGTAGTTGGCTTTAAACTCCTGAAAACTGTCTCCGTCAATAATCAGGTTGATAATCTCCCTGACATCGGGCCAGCTTTCTCCCTTAGTAGGAATAAGTGAGTAGAGATCTTCGCTGAGGCCTTTGGGAGTCTTTGTTTCAGCTCTGTCAAGCGGGTATTTGGGTTGGCGTGGCATACTTTCAAAGATGCGCCTGCATATTCTGATGGCATCTTCGTCATCTTCTGCAATATGGTCAGCCACACCTGAGATGGAAGTATGCACCTCGGCACCGCCCAGTTCCTCAGCACTGACTTCCTCACCCGTTGCAGCCTTTACAAGCGGAGGTCCGGCTAGGAAGATAGTTCCCTGATTTCTTACAATTATTGTCTCATCGCACATGGCCGGGATATAGGCGCCACCGGCAGTACAGGAGCCCATTACGATTGAGAACTGCGCAATACCTTTAGCTGACATACGGGCCTGGTTGAAGAAGATTCGGCCAAAGTCATCCTTGTCGGGAAATACATTAGCCTGTTCCGGAAGGAAGATTCCACCTGAGTCAACCATATAAATACAGGGCAGGTTGTTTTGCTCTGCAATTTCCTGAGCCCTAAGGTGCTTCTTTATAGTTTCGTGTACGTAGGTTCCCCCTTTGACTGTGGCGTCATTGGCGACAATCATAACCTCCCTGCCGTGGACGATGCCGATACCAGTTACTATCCCTGCAGCGGGAAACTCGTCCTTATATTGTTCGTTGGCAGCCAGAGGAGAGAGTTCCAGAAAGGGAGTGTGTGGGTCTACTAGCAGGTTGATGCGGTCACGTGCCAGGAGTTTGCCACGTGCCTGGTGTTTCTCACGCATCTTTTGCGGGCCGCCCTTGGTAGCCTGGCGTATATGCTCAAGAAGTCCGGCAGCCAGTTCCCTGTTGACCTTTTCCCTTGCTTTTGCCCTGTCGGAAGTACTTAGTTGTGCTTTTGAAGCCATACTGCTTATTTTTGCGTTTTCTTATAAACGGAATTTAGATAATGGTTAAGCCTTAGTCCCAGCTTTAGTTTCCGCCTTAGTCTATATTGTCGTAGACTTAAAACCCTGCACCCGGTTAAAGGTTTACCGCTACTAGCTAAATTTATGGACTATATTGTAAAAGATACAGATAATGCTCAAAATGGTTTTACTGAAGATGTGATTTGGTAATACAATAGAAATGTTGGGTATTACTATTGAAGGTAAAGGAAGGTTTATATGAATTTCGTTATCTGGTGGAAAGGAGTTATGTATATTTAAGCAAAAAAATGCAGGTGTGAGGTTTCTATATTTGATATTGGTGGCCTTAGTGGTGCTGGCATGCAGTGGAAAGGCTGTATCCCTGGCAGAAGTCAGGAGCGTTAATGCCGTTGCGGCAGACGACAAGCTGTATACAGCGATGGACTCCTCGATATTTGAGGCAATAAAGGCAAAAGCGATTAATGGAGCTTTTGAGGGAATGCCTTTTGGTGAAAAGCTGCTTGCCATAGGCATGCACTTTATGGGTTCGCCTTATGTGTCGGGTGCACTGGAAACCGTAGGGGATGAGAGACTTGTGATCAATCTCAGGGAACTGGATTGTGTGACCTTTGTCGAGTATGTGGTGGCAATAGCCAAGACGGTCGAGCAATACGATTTCAATGGTTTTGCAAAGATCCTGAAGGATCTTAGATACAGAGGGGATGAAGCTATCAGCTACCCTTCTCGACTGCACTACTTCAGTGAATGGATCCTGGATAAGGAGAATAAGGGCACACTCTATAGGACAAATGCATCCGCCTGCAATGCCGTGATAAAGACCAGGATTGACTTTATGTCCTCGCACGCCAACCTGTATCCTAGACTTAAAGCAGATTCCACGCTTGTTGCCAGATTTAGGGAAATTGAATCCCTTATCTCAGGTCAGGAGTTTCATTACTTCACTGCGGATACTATAGCAAGCATTGAACACCTGATCGAAAATGGGGACTTAATCGCCTTTGTTACCCGCACCCCCGGACTCGATTTTTCTCATTGCGCCTTTGCAGCAAGGCGAAATGGCCGCCTCTATGTTATGCATGCTTCAACACGGGACAACAAGGTCGAATACAGTCCCGTTCCCCTTAGCGAATACATAGGTCAAATGCGCGGTGTTACTGGAATTGTAACTGCCCGTTTTAGGTAACGCATCCTTTCCTTTGGCCTCCACAAGAGTGGAGTCTAAAACATTTTTATACACTTTTGTAGCTTTATTGGGATAACCAATAATGATTTATGCTAAATTGCCTTACCTTTTCCGTTATCGAAAACGGAGGGAGGAATATTAGTTATAAATAGCTCCAGATAATTTAAAAAAACGTGAAAAATATGAGTGGGCAAGTATTGATAAAGAAGGCATCGGGAGAGTTTGTTCCTTTTTCTAAGGATAAGCTTTCTATTTCTTTAATGCGTTCAGGTGCAAGTGATGAAACGATATCACTTGTTGTTAAAGATATTGAGTCATGGGTAGTGGAGGGAACTTCAACGGCAAAACTTTACAGGAGGGCATTTATGCTGCTCCGCAGATATCAGAAATTCACTGCTGCACGGTACAGTCTCAAGAATGCGTTGATGGAACTTGGACCTACAGGTTATGCTTTTGAGAAACTGATGGGGCATGTTTTCAGATCCATGGGCTTCAGTGTAGAGGTTGGAATTGAGGTGGAAGGTAAGTGTGTAACTCATGAAGTGGACGTACTTGCAACAAATCATAAGCATCAACACTTTGTCGAGTGCAAGTTTTACAACAGCCCCGGCAAGAGCGCAAATGTACAGGTTCCCCTTTATATTCGATCAAGGGTCAATGATATAATTGATAGAAGAAGGACCCAGGAGCAATACAAGGACTTTATATTTCACGGGTGGGTAGCGACAAACACACGTTTCACCACTGACGCTAAGTCTTTTGGGGAATGCAGTGGTCTGAACCTGATAAGCTGGGACTACCCTGAACACAAAAGCCTGAAACGGCTTGTGGAAGACAATCAGCTGTTTCCTATCACCGCTCTGACAAACCTAACCAAGGCTGAGAAGGAAAAACTATTGTCAGATGGTATAGTGTTGTGCGCTGAAATCAATGACAATCCTGACCTTCTAAAGGTCCTTGATCTAAAGCCTGTAAAATTCAAGCAGGTAATGTACGAGGTGAAAGACTTGAGTGTAAAGAAATAACTTAATTATGAAGCAAAGCATAAACGCTCCTTTTCTCAAATTTACAGGAAGAACGTTATGCCTGCTTTTATCGGCATTACTGACATGCGGTTTTGAGTTATACACAAGACCAGGGTTTCAATTGGCCAGTGCCGTTAACTCTCTTTCCCAGTCT
>CAYNFX010000118.1:0-1128 GCA_964396555.1 uncultured Alkaliflexus sp. | reverse complement strand
TCCCTATCCAGCAATGAGATAAGTTGTCTGGTTATTCAGAACGACAAATGGCTTTGGGTAGGGACCCGTAGCGGGGGAATCAACCGTCTGGAATTTGCTACAGGAGCCATAACTCGCTTTAGCGGACTGACCTATGATGATCAGGTAAGAGATCTGTATATCGACAGTGGAGGGCAGTTGTGGGTAGGTACCGCCGAAGGACTTCTGAAATATGACAGCAAAAGGGAATGTTTTGTAAATATCACAGGAAGCATTGTTTACAGAAATGAAAACAATGAAGTTTTTTCCCCCTCACGACAAAACCTCTCAATAGTTTCAATTTATCAGCACGAGCCCAACAAGCTTCTGTTGGGCGCAGAAAATGGCTTGTTTGAGTTTGATTTCAAGGAGCATGCCTGTTTCCGCTCCGTGGTGCTGCCAAACAGAAACCAAAGTGTATTTACCAAGATAAGGCGTGATAGCAAAGGGCAGTTATGGGCTTCGTCATATGATGGGCTGATGCTGCTTAGAAAGAATAACAAGAGGAGTGGCTACGATATTGAGTATTACAATGAAAGCGCGCCAGCTCCGCGTAATCTGCCTGTTGACTGGGTTCAGGACTTTTTAGAGGATAAGGACGGAAATATGTGGCTTGCTACCAGGGGTAGCGGACTCCTTAGGATGGAGGATGGGAATATTGCTGATGTATTTGACAATGCAGTAGGTGGTAGTGCCACTATGCCCGATAATATTGTTAATTCACTGTTTATCGATCGTGCAGGGGTACTATGGATAGGTACTGAAAACAAGGGTCTCTGTTTTCTTGACCTGTATGCCAAGAAGTTCAGATGCATAATTCAGGAAGTCGGTGGATTAAGTGACAATCTAGTAACGGCATTGACAGGTGGACGTAGTGTACTCTATGCAGGAACAGCCTCCTCAGGTATTGATATTTTCAGGATAGAAGGGAACCGCTTTGGTAAAGTTGGAAACATCCCCCGCGTAGTTATCGGAGCAGGACGGTGGAAAAAAGAGGTGTCGGCACTCTGTCTGGATTCCGACAGTAACCTATGGATTGGTACTGCAACAAACAGACTTGTAGTTCTCAATCGGAACGGTAGTTCCGATAGTTACATAGTCAACGGCTTC
>CAYNFX010000117.1:0-5206 GCA_964396555.1 uncultured Alkaliflexus sp. | reverse complement strand
CCAACCAAATCAACTATTCGGCTTCAAAGGCGGGCATCATTGGTTTTACCAAGTCTGCAGCCAAGGAAATGGGCTTGCGTGGTATCCGTCACAATGCAGTAGCTCCCGGCTTTATCATCACAGAAATGACTGGTGTGCTGCCCGAGGATGTGAAAAAGGCATGGGAAGCTCAAATCCCGATGAAGAGAGGTGGTACTCCCGAGGATGTGGCAAACGTATGCGTGTTCCTGGCATCAGACCTATCGTCTTATGTTACAGGTCAGGTAATCAACGTTTGCGGTGGAATGAATACCTAATAAGGTTCAACATAATTATATAATGGAAAGGGCATCCCTAGAGGGATGCCTTTTCTTATGGTGTTATCAGGATGATAATATAGCCCGTGAGGGTGCGCATAAGGGAAAATCTTAGTATTTTTATAAGTAAATAATAAACACTGATTCACAATGAGAAATTTTACGTATAGCATTCCTACCACAGTTTATTTTGGTAAGGATAAGCTGGAGGAGATCATTCCGGAGGTTAAAAGGTATGGTAAGAGGGTTTTGATTACCTATGGAGGAGGTTCGATTAAACGTATAGGTCTGTACGACAAGCTTACCTCTCTGCTTAAGCAGAACGATATCTTTTATGTAGAGCTCGGAGGTATTCAGCCCAATCCACGGGTGTCATCTGTTCGCGAGGGTATAGCCCTGTGCCGTGAGCATAAGTTGGATTTTATCCTTGCCGTGGGTGGTGGTAGCGTTATCGATGCTTCCAAGGCCATTGCTGCAGGTGTTACATATGAGGGTGATGTATGGGACTTTATGATTGGCAAGGCCACTGTAAAGGATCCGCTGCCACTAGGTTCTGTGTTGACTCTGGCTGCTACCGGTTCTGAGATGAATGGCAGTGCAGTTATCAGCAACGAAGAAACTCAGGATAAGCGTCCTATGGGTGACCCATCTTTGCTTCCGGTATTTTCTGTGCTTGACCCGGTGTACACTTACAGCGTAAACAAGTGGCACACAGCTGCAGGTACTACCGATATTATCAGCCACATTTTTGAGGCTTACTATACAGTTGACAAGAACGTGGAGGTTCAGGATTACATGGCCGAGGCTCTTATAAAGGTATGTATCAAATATGGTCCGATTGCAGTTGAAGAGCCTGAAAACTATGAAGCTCGTGCAAACCTGATGTGGGCCGGAACTCTGGCTATCAACGGACTAATCAGCTATGGTAAGGCAGGGGGCGACTGGGCAACTCACATGATTGAGCACGAAGTGAGCGCTATTTATGACCTTACACACGGTGCCGGACTTGCAATAATCTTCCCTGTATGGATGGAATATGTACTTGATGAAAATAATTCCTGGAGATTTGCACAAATGGCCCGAAATGTGTGGGGCGTTTCTGAGAGAGATGATATGAAGGCAGCCCGCATGGGTATCTCGGAGATCAGGAAGTTCTTCTCAAGCCTTGGAATGCCGGCCACTTTCAAGGACGTCAATATTGACGGTCAGCATATCCCCGTTATGGCTAAGAAAGCTACTATCTTCGGAGCTCTGGGCAATATCAAGAGACTTCAGCAAGCCGATGTTGAAGAAATTCTCAGAAGAGCATTGTAGAACTTATTTACAATTACATGGGATTCATTAAAAGAACATTGGTGCTATTGGCCTTGTGGCCAATAGCATTTTATTCCTGTACATCGGTTTCCACCGTTTCACTGGATGTGATGAGACCGGCTGAAGTTTCTATTCCCCCGGATATCTTGTCTGCAGTTGTTGTGGACTATTCTTATCCTTATTTCGATGATAGTCTTCACCTGATTATTTTAGGCACGGACACAATGATTATTGATTCAATTAGGGTGGATGACTTCGGGATGAAGCTTGCAACGGCCACGGCCAAAGGGTTGTACGACAGGGTGTTCTTTGACAATGTGTATCTGTATCCCGAACCGCTTTACAAAGTCTCTGATACAAAGCCGGGCCAGTCCATGAGTCGTGAAATAATCAGCGAACTCCTTGACAGTTTCAATGCAGAGGTTGTAATTGCCCTTGAGAAAGTCAGCTACAATACTGTGACCACCAGCCTCAATTTTGATAGTTTTTCGTACTTGACCCTGGATGTTCATGGCAGTGCATTGTGGAAGCTTTATGATCGTGAGGGCAGGATGCTTGATGTATTTATACAGAGGGATTCTATTTACTGGAATAATGATGGGAGACCTCAATATTCGGATAATCTAAAGATGCCCTCTATACGTAGTGCGGTGCAATCACTGGCAGAGTTTATGGGAGAATATTATCCCGACAGAATAGCTCCATTCTGGGAGAAGAAACATAGATATTACTTTTCTGCGGGACATTATCTTTTCAGTAGGGCCAATGATCTTGTGAGGGCAAATAATTGGGAGTCAGCCTCAAGGGTGTGGTATTATGTATTCGATGAAGGCAATAAAAAGCAACAGGCAATGAGTGCGTTCAACATTGCGCTGTCTTACGAGGTACGTGGTGATTTTGAAGAGGCTGTAGCATGGGCAAAGAAGAGTGTTAATATAGTTAAGGAACGTGGAGGCCTGATTGCAGCGTCCGGGTCACTTGATGAAACAATAGTTTATGAGTATTACGATGATTTGGTAAAGAGGGCCAGAGAGGTTAGAAAACTGGAAGAACAGGTGGGGTTTGGAAATTAAGTTAATACTGTGAATAAGGAGCTGAACATATCGTTGGTGCAGTGTGATATTGCGTGGGAAGATCCTGGGGCCAATTACGACAGGATAGAGAACTTAATTCTGGAACGTGAGCTTAAAAGCGATATTATTGTCCTTCCTGAAATGTTTAATACCGGCTTTACTATGGAGCCGGCAAATATAGTTGACGAAGAGGTTTGTCACTGTACTTTGGTCAAGATGAGAGCCTGGTCGGAAAAAACCGGGGCAGTAATTGCCGGAACTATGGCATTTCTTGAATCGGGTAGATTTTACAACCGTTTTGTTGCTATCTTTCCTTCCGGAAAGATGGTTCATTACGACAAGAGGCACCTTTTCAGAATGGGGGATGAGCACAAAGTATATTCCCCGGGGCACGGACAATCAATTTTTGAATTGAATGGATGGCGTATAGCTCCCTTTATCTGCTATGATCTTAGGTTTCCTGTGTGGAGCCGCAACGTCAATAATAACTACGACATCGCGATTTATTCAGCCAACTGGCCGGCCAACCGGAAGTCAGTCTGGTCTACTCTTTTAAAAGCCAGGGCAATTGAAAATCAGTGCTATGTGGCCGGTGTAAACCGGATTGGAGAGGATCCGGCATGTGCTTATATGGGTGGATCAATGCTGATTGACTACAAGGGCAATGTGCTTTCTGAAGCTTCCCCTTCAGAAGAAGGACTCATGCAACAGACTTTCGATCTGAGATCTCTGCGGCGTTTCAGGGATAAGTTTCCTGCATGGATGGATGCTGATCCTTTTGCCTTCCTGTAAAGACATTATAATCATTGCTTTACCACATATTTCAAACATAGATTCCGTGTCTACTTAACAGAATCTAAGTCTATTTAACTTCTGCTATCTTCAGTTGTCTAAATCAATGATTTATTTGTGTTTGTCCAAATAAACTTGTCGCGTGTCAAAAATTGGAACCATCTAGTATAAACTTTTATTCCGATTTAAGTTTTTTTATAAAAAAAGTCATAAATTGAAGTAAAGCACAATTTCATGGTAGTGTTTTAGTGTTGTTGTGTGACATATCGTGTTGTAAGATATATTAATAGGTCTGGAAATATAGGGAGGCGACTATTTTATAGTTCTTTACAGTAAAAAATATTTATAGTGAATATAATATTATTACAGTTAATCTTAGCCCGGGAGTTGTGAGTGAGTTTTTTTTTAATTGGGAGGTATGAAGAATTACAGAGTAAGAGTGACAGAGGAGAAGATGGCGTTCTTCGAGGAGTTGATGAGTTGTTTTGATTTCTGTGATTACATAGGGATCGAAGACACAGCAGAATCCGGAACATTTAATGAACTTAAACATTTAAAATCAGGCAGAAAAACACAATCCAGAGACAAGACAAAACCTGGACCCAATGTAGGTGATACAGAAAGCAAGTTTGGAAACTTGCGTGAGGTGATGGCTAAGATTGAAGCACTTAGGGATAAAGACAAAAAGTGACTTTGTTGTTCTTTCCATTCATTGCATAAAACCGTATCACCGGTTTATTTTTAAGGGCATTCCGATTCCGGAATGCCCTTTTTATTTTGCATTATAGTGTCTTATTGTTTCTATCTCTCTGTATTGTATTTTTTTGGCAAGGTCTCATAAAGTAATGTCAATTATATGCCGATGTATATTGATAATATTGAGAGCAATCACCTGATTTGGTATGATTATTGAGCCTATCTAAATAAGCATGATGCTTTTAGGGGGGCCTGTTTTCGCTCATAAGTTTGTTAACCAGCATATAATCCTTTATACTATGAGAAAGACAATTATCATTTTACCCAGAATTGCTGTTATGCTGTTGTCAGTCGCATTACTGCCTGCATTTGCCATGGCAGAAACTCAAAGTATTGCAAAAACCGATTCGGTTTATACAGTAGTTGACAAGGCACCCAGGTTTATTGGTAAGCCTTCTCGCATTGACCGTTTTATCTCGGAGAACATAGTATATCCTGACGATGCCTGGATGGAGGGGGTTGAAGGCGTGGTCACAGTGTCTTTTGTGGTGACTAGTGAAGGGCAACTAATGGATGCAAAAGTTGAGTCGGGTGTTGATCCCCTCCTTGATATGGAGGCTCTCAGGGTTGTCGAATTGATGCAGTCATGGAAACCTGCAAAGAAAGATGGAGAGGATGTACATTCCAGGGTGGTACTTCCAGTTTCTTTTGTACTAAATGAGGATGAAAAGGAATTTGCCGTAACATTCAAGAATTACGGTCTGGAAAAAAATGTTCCACTCTTTGTGCTTGACAATAAGATAGTACGTACCCGGATACACCTGCCTTCATATAATATTAAGTCAATCAGAGTATTGAAGGGTGAAGAAGCTTTAGAGCGCTTTGGTGAGGAAGGTGAAAACGGGGTTGTGATAATTACTACCAAAAGGGGAACTCCTCCGATAAGGTAACATTATACAAGGCCGTAATGAGTAGTCTAATAAGTCACTTGCTTTCAATTTGTAAGTATAGTTTATTTTTCATATACAGACAAAG